>NZ_JAANNB010000056.1 GCF_011603975.1 Cellulomonas sp. IC4_254
CCCCCACCGGGAGAGCACCGATGACCAACCCGTACGTCCCCCTCCTCGTCATGATGGGGGTGGCCGCCGTCCTCGCGGTCGGCGGCCTCGCCGCCAGCGCCGTGATCGGCCCCAAGCGCTACAACCGCGCCAAGCTCGAGGCCTACGAGTGCGGCATCCAGCCGACCCCGCACGCCGTCGGCGGCGGCCGGTTCCCGGTGAAGTACTACCTGGTCGCGATGACCTTCATCATCTTCGACATCGAGGTCGTGTTCCTCTACCCGTGGGCCGTCAGCTTCGGTGAGCTGGCCGTCTTCGGGCTGGTGGCGATGGTGGGGTTCCTCGCGCTGATCACCGTGCCGTTCCTCTACGAGTGGCGGCGCGGCGGTCTCGAGTGGGACGAGGACTGAGATGGGTATCGAAGAGGCTCCCAGCGGTTTCCTGCTGACGTCGGTCGAGACGCTCGCCGGCCTGGTCCGGAAGGCCTCGCTGTGGCCGGTGACCTTCGGCCTCGCGTGCTGCGCGATCGAGATGATGGCGACGGGCGGGTCCCGGTTCGACATCTCCCGGTTCGGCATGGAGGTGTTCCGCGCCTCCCCGCGCCAGTCCGACCTCATGATCGTGGCCGGCCGGGTCAGCCAGAAGATGGCTCCGGTGGTGCGGCAGGTCTACGACCAGATGGCCGAGCCCAAGTGGGTGCTGTCGATGGGCGTGTGCGCCAGCAGCGGCGGCATGTTCAACAACTACGCGATCGTCCAGGGCGTCGACCACGTCGTGCCGGTCGACATCTACCTGCCGGGCTGCCCGCCGCGGCCGGAGATGCTGATCAACGCGATCCTCGAGCTGCACGAGCAGATCAAGGCCGAGCCCCTCGGCAAGGACCGGGCGGAGATCGCCCGCGAGGTCGAGGCGGCCGCGCTGCGCGCCGAGCCGACCTCCCACATGACGGGGCTGCTGCGATGAGCGACGAGAAGCAGGACGCCGCCGCGGCCGCGAAGGCCGGGGACGCCGCGTCCGCCGACGCCGGGGCCCAGCGCACCAGCGAGGCGGCCCTCGAGGCCGGCGCGCAGAACGTCCCGGCCGACCGGTCGCTGCCGCTCGAGGTCGTGCAGACCCGGCACGGCATGTTCGGCGTGCACGGCTCGGGCGACACCTCCGGCTTCGGCGGCCTGGTGCAGACCGTGGCGCTGCCCGGCCCGAGCGAGCGGCCGTACGGCGGCTGGTTCGACGAGGTCGTGGACGTGCTGACCGAGCTGCTGGACGCGTCCGGCACCGGCGCCGCCGCGGCCCTCGAGTCCGTGGTCGTCGACCGCGGCGAGCTCACGCTGAACATCGCCCGGGAGCACGTGGTCGAGGTCGCGCGGCACCTGCGCGACGACCAGGACCTCCGGTTCGAGCTGTCGCTCGGCGTCAGCGGCGTGCACTACCCGCACGACACCGGCCGCGAGCTGCACGCCGTCTACCACCTGGTGTCGGTCACGCACGGCCGTCGGCTCCGGCTCGAGGTCGCCGCGCCCGAGGGCGACCCGACGATCCCCAGCACCGTCGGGGTCTACCCGGCGAACGACTGGCACGAGCGCGAGACCTGGGACTTCTTCGGCATCGTCTTCACCGGCCGCACCGACCTGGCGCGGATCGAGATGCCGGACGACTGGCCCGGCCACCCGCAGCGCAAGGACTACCCGCTCGGCGGCATCCCGGTGGAGTACAAGGGCGCCACCATCCCGCCGGCCGACCAGCGGAGGCAGTACTCGTGAGCTCCCAGACCCACGCACCCCGGGCCACCGGCCACCTCGTCGACGACGAGACCGTCGGCCTCCGCACCTTCGAGGCGACCGGCGGCGACTGGTCCGACATCGCCGAGGAGGCGGCCCGGCTCGGCGAGCAGCGCATCGTCGTCAACATGGGCCCCCAACACCCGTCCACGCACGGCGTGCTCCGCCTCATGCTCGAGATCGACGGCGAGACGGTGACCGAGGCCCGCGCGGGCATCGGCTACCTGCACACCGGCATCGAGAAGAACATGGAGTACCGCACCTGGACCCAGGGCGTGACGTTCTGCACCCGCATGGACTACGTCGCCCCGCTGTTCCAGGAGGCCGCGTACTGCCTCGCGGTGGAGAAGCTGCTCGGCATCACCGACGACATCCCGGTCCGCGCCAGCGAGATCCGGGTGCTGATGATGGAGCTCAACCGGATCTCCTCGCACCTGGTGTGCCTGGCGACCGGCGGCAACGAGCTCGGCGCCACCACGATCATGACCATCGGGTTCACCGCCCGCGAGGAGATCCTGCGGATCTTCGAGATGGTCACCGGCCTGCGGATGAACCACGCGTACATCCGCCCGGGCGGCGTCGCGCAGGACATCCCGCCGGGCGGGCTCGACTCGGTCCGCGAGGCCCTGGTCGGCGTGCGGCGGTACCTCACGCAGCTCGAGGACCTCATGCTCGGCCAGCCGATCCTCAAGGGCCGGCTGAAGGACGTCGGCGTGCTCAACCTGGCCGGCTGCATGGCGCTCGGCATCACCGGCCCGATGCTCCGGTCCACCGGCCTGCCGTACGACGTCCGCAAGGCCGCCCCGTACTGCGGCTACGAGACCTACGACTTCGACGTCCCGGTCTCCGAGGGCTCGGACTGCTGGGACCGGATGGTCCTGCGGATCGAGGAGTGCTACCAGTCGATGCGGATCGTCGAGCAGGTGATCGAGCGGCTGCAGGCCTCGGCCGGCACGCCGGTCATGGTGGCGGACAAGAAGATCGCCTGGCCCGCCCAGCTCGCCATCGGCAGCGACGGCATGGGCAACTCGCTCGACCACATCCGGGAGATCATGGGCACCTCGATGGAGGCCCTGATCCACCACTTCAAGCTGGTGACGGAGGGCTTCCGGGTCCCCGCCGGCCAGGCGTGGCAGACCGTCGAGCACCCCCGCGGGGAGCTCGGCGTGCACCTCGTCTCCGACGGGGGCACCAAGCCGTACCGGGCGCACTTCCGCGACCCGTCGTTCAACAACCTGCAGGCCGTCTCGGTGCTCTGCGAGGGCGGGCAGGTGGCGGACGTCGTCTGCTCCGTCGCCTCCATCGACCCGGTGCTCGGAGGGGTGGACCGCTGATGACCGCCATCGACCACCCGCGGATCCCCGGCTCGGGGCGCCCGCGCGCGGCCTACGACGACGCGACCCGGGAGCGGCTCGCCGCCGACGCGGCGCAGGTCGTCGCCCGGTACCCCGACCCGCGGTCGGCCCTGCTGCCGCTGCTGCACCTGGTGCAGTCCGAGGACGGCTACGTGAGCCCGGCGGGCATCGCGTTCTGCGCCGCCACCCTGGACCTGTCGACCGCCCAGGTGTCCGCGGTCGCGACGTTCTACACCCAGTACAAGCGCCGCCCGAACGGCGAGTACACGGTGGGCGTCTGCACCAACACGCTCTGCGCGATCATGGGCGGCGACGCGATCTGGGAGGACCTCACCGACCGGCTCGGCATCGGGCACGACGAGACGACGGCCGACGGGAAGATCACGCTCGAGCGGATCGAGTGCAACGCGGCCTGCGACTACGCGCCGGTCATGATGATCAACTGGGAGTTCTTCGACAACCAGACGCCGGACTCGGCCGCCGAGGTGGTCGGGCGGCTGATCGCGGGGGAGCCCGTCGCCCCGACCCGCGGCCCGTCCCGGGTGCAGACGTTCAAGCAGGTGTCCCGCGTGCTGGCCGGGTTCCCCGACGGCCTCGCGGACGAGGGTGTCGCGGCCGGCGAGCCCACGCTGCGCGGGCTGCGGCTCGCGCGGGAGAACGGCTGGACGGCCCCGTCGGTCGACGCCGCGGAGCGGGACGCCGCGCAGGAGCAGCAGGCCGAGCCCGCGGCCCCCGCCGCCACGAGCACCGCCCCGGCGGCCTCCGCGCCGCAGCCCGGCGGCGAGCAGTCCTCCGTCGACCGCCCCGCGGCCGGCGCCCCCGAGCGGACCGCCGAGCAGGAGAAGGTCGAGCACCGCGCGGACGACACGAGCAAGCCCGCCGACAGCGAGAAGGAGTCGTGATGGCCGACGCGACCACCCTGACGCCGGTGCTCAGCGACCGCTGGGACGCCGACCGCCCGTGGGACCTGGGCACCTACGAGTCCCGCGGGGGCTACCGCGGGCTGCGCAAGGCCCTGACGATGGACGCCGCCGACGTGGTGACGACCGTCAAGGACTCCGGCCTGCGCGGCCGCGGCGGCGCCGGCTTCCCGACCGGGATGAAGTGGGGCTTCCTGCCCGCGCCCGACGGCGGCCCCCGCTACCTCGTGGTCAACGCCGACGAGTCCGAGCCCGGCACCTGCAAGGACATCCCGCTGATGCTGGCGGACCCGCAGCTGCTCGTGGAGGGCGTGGCGATCACGTCGTACGCGATCGGCTGCCACCACGCGTTCATCTACCTGCGCGGCGAGGTCGTGCACGTCTACCGGCGGCTGCTGCACGCGGTCGAGCAGGCGTACGCGCAGGGCTACCTGGGCAAGAACGTCCTGGGCAGCGGCTACGACCTGGACGTCACGGTGCACGCCGGGGCCGGTGCGTACATCTGCGGCGAGGAGACCGCGCTGCTCGACTCGCTGGAGGGCCGCCGCGGCCAGCCGCGGCTCAAGCCGCCGTTCCCCGCGGTCGCGGGCCTCTACGCCCGGCCGACCGTCGTGAACAACGTCGAGTCGATCGCCTCGGTGCCCGGCATCCTGGTCGGCGGCTCGGACTGGTTCCGCACGATGGGCACCGACCGGTCGCCCGGCCACGGGCTGTTCTCGCTGTCCGGCCACGTGCAGCGCCCGGGCCAGTACGAGGCGCCGCTCGGCATCACCATGCGCGAGCTGCTCGCGATGGCCGGCGGCGTCCGCGAGGGCCACGAGCTGAAGTTCTGGACCCCCGGCGGCTCGTCGACGCCGATCTTCACCGCCGAGCACCTGGACGTCCCGCTCACCTACGAGGAGGTCGGCGCCGCCGGATCGATGCTCGGCACCCGCGCGCTGCAGGTGTTCGACGACTCGGTGTCGGTGGTCAAGGCCGTGTCCCGGTGGACGCAGTTCTACAAGCACGAGTCGTGCGGCAAGTGCACCCCGTGCCGCGAGGGCACGTTCTGGCTCGCGCAGGTGCTCGGCCGCCTGGAGGCGGGCCAGGGCACGTCGGGCGACATCGACCTGCTGCTCGACCTGTGCGACAACATCCTCGGCAAGGCGTTCTGCGCCCTCGGCGACGGCGCGACCAGCCCGATCACCTCGGCGATCCAGTACTTCCGGGACGAGTTCGAGGCGGGCACCCACACGCCCGCCGACGTGCTGTTCCCGCCGGAGCGCGCCTCGCTGTTCCCCTACACGCCGCGCCGCAGCGGCCAGCTCGCGGGAGCCCACTGATGACCGTGACCGCACCCAAGCCGCCCGCTGCGGGCCAGGCGCCCGAGCCGAAGCCCGACGGCGTCACCTTCACCATCGACGGCATCGAGACCACCGTGCCGAAGGGCACCCTGGTCATCCGCGCCGCCGAGCAGCTGGGCATCCAGATCCCGCGGTTCTGCGACCACCCGCTGCTGGCCCCGGCCGGTGCGTGCCGGCAGTGCCTCGTCGAGGTCTGGGCCCCCGGTCGCGACGGCAAGGTCGCGAAGATGCCGAAGCCGCAGGCCTCGTGCACGCTCACCGCGACGCCCGGCATGGACGTCCGCACCCAGCGCACCTCCGCCGAGGCGGACAAGGCGCAGCACGGCGTCATGGAGCTGCTGCTCATCAACCACCCGCTGGACTGCCCGGTCTGCGACAAGGGCGGCGAGTGCCCCCTGCAGAACCAGGCGATGTCGAACGGCCGCAGCCAGACCCGGTTCGTCGACGTCAAGCGGACGTTCCCCAAGCCGATCGCCGTGTCGACGGAGATCCTGCTCGACCGCGAGCGGTGCATCCTGTGCCAGCGGTGCACCCGGTTCTCCCGGGAGATCGCGGGCGACCCGTTCATCGACCTGCAGAAGCGCGGCGCGATGCAGCAGATCGGCCGGTTCGACGCCGACGTGCTGGGCTTCGCCGGCGCGGGGGTCGACGGCGAGGACGGGGCGGCCGACGGGACGCTGGCGTTCGACGACCGCGTGTTCCTGGGCGCCGACATCCCCGTCGGCCCCGCTGAGGACGACGAGTCGGGCAGCCCGTTCGCCTCGTACTTCTCCGGCAACACCGTCCAGATCTGCCCGGTCGGCGCGCTGACGAACGCGGCCTACCGGTTCCGCGCCCGCCCGTTCGACCTGGTGTCGACCCCGGGCGTCGCCGAGCACGACTCGTCCGGCGCGGCGATCCGCGTCGACCACCGCCGCGGCGTCGTGCTGCGCCGGCTCGCGGGGGAGGACCCCGAGGTCAACGAGGAGTGGATCACCGACAAGGACCGGTTCGCCTTCACCTGGCAGTCCGCCGCCGACCGGATCACCACGCCGCTGGTGCGGGACCGGGCCGAGGACGGCACCCGCGGCGAGCTGCACCCGGCGTCCTGGGCCGAGGCCCTGGAGGTCGCGGCGCACGGGCTGGAGCAGGCCCGCGCCGCCGGCGGCGTCGGCGTGCTGCCCGGCGGCCGGCTGACCGTCGAGGACGCCTACGCGTACGGCAAGTTCGCCCGCGTGGTGCTCGGCACCAACGACGTCGACCTGCGCGCCCGGCCGCACTCGGACGAGGAGCTCGCGTTCCTCGGCCACGCGGTCGCCGGCACCGGCCTGGGCGTCACGTTCCGCGACCTGGAGGCCGCGCCGACCGTCCTGCTCGCCGGCCTGGAGGCCGAGGAGGAGGCGGGCGTCGTGTTCCTGCGGCTGCGCAAGGGCGTGGTCGCGGGCCGGACGACGGTCCACGCCGTCGCGCCGCTGGCCAGCCGCGGGCTGGAGCGCCTGGACGGGACGCTGCTGCGCGCCGCCCCGGGCACCGAGCCCGAGGTGCTGGACGCCGTCGGCTCTGGCGACCTCGCCGACCTCGGGGCCGCGCTCGGCGCCGAGGGCGCGCTGATCCTGGTGGGCGAGCGCCTCGCGGCGGTGCCCGGCGCGCTGTCCGCCGTGCTCCGGCTGTCGGGTCGCACCGGCGCCCGCGTCGCGTGGATCCCGCGCCGCGCCGGCGAGCGCGGCGGCGTGGAGGCCGGCGCGCTGCCGACCCTGCTGCCCGGCGGCCGCCCGGTCGCCGACGCCGCGGCCCGCGTGGACGTGGCCGCCGCCTGGGACGTCGAGCACCTGCCCGCCGAGCCCGGCCGCGACACCGCCGCGATCCTCGCGGCCGCCGCGGACGGCACGCTCGGCGGCCTGCTGGTCGGTGGCGTGGACGTGCGCGACCTGCCCGACCCGGCCGCCGCCCGCGCGGCGCTGGCCGCGGCCGGCTTCGTCGTCTCGCTCGAGGTCCGCGCGTCCGAGGTCACCGCGCTGGCCGACGTCGTGCTGCCGGTCGCCCCGCCCGTGGAGCGCCCCGGCACCTTCGTGTCCTGGGAGGGCCGCGTGCGGCCGTTCCCGCAGGCGCTCACCTCCACCGCGATGCCGGACCACCGGGTGCTCGACGCGCTGGCGGACGAGCTCGGCGTGACCCTGGGCCTGCGGACCGTCGCCGAGGTGCACGCCGACGCCGACCCGCTGACCGGCGAGTGGGACGGCGCGCGCGTCGCCGCACCGGACGTCGCCGCCGCCGAGCCGCCGGCCGTCGCCCCGGGCCACGCGGTGCTCGCGTCCTGGCACCAGCTGCTCGACGCCGGCCGGCTGCAGGACGGCGAGCCGTTCCTGGCCGGCACGGCCAAGCGCCCGGTCGCGCGGCTGTCGCCCGCGACCGCCGCGGCCGCGGGGGTGCTGGACGGCGCGCTGCTGACCGTCGCCACCGACGCCGGCTCGATCACGCTGCCCGCCGTCGTCACCGACATGGCCGACCACGTCGTCTGGCTGCCCACCGCCTCGGCGGGCAGCCAGGTCCGGGACGCGCTGCGCGCGGTGCCGGGCGACCTGGTCCGGGTCGGGCCCGCCGCCGACGGCACCGCCGCCGACGGCACCGCCACCGACGAGGAGGTGACCGCGTGACCGCGACGCTCGCGGCCGTGCTGCCCACCGCCCTGCCCGCCGCCGCGGCGGACGGCGGCGCCGCCGACTTCAGCCAGGACGTGTTCTGGGTCTGGCTGCTCAAGGCCGTCGGCATCCTGGTGTTCCTGCTGACCAGCGTGCTCATCGCCATCTGGTTCGAGCGCCGCGTCGTCGGGCGGATGCAGCTGCGCCCCGGCCCGAACGTGCACGGCCCGTTCGGCCTGTTCCAGTCGCTCGCCGACGCGATGAAGCTGCTGCTCAAGGAGGACGTCACCGTCAAGGCGGCCGACAAGCTCGTCTACCTGGTGGCGCCGTTCATCGCGGTGTTCTGCTCGCTGCTGACGATGGCGGTCATCCCGTTCGGGCCCGAGGTGTCGATCTTCGGCGTGGTCACCCCGCTGCAGCTCACCGACTTCCCGGTCGCGGTGCTCTACATCCTGGCGTGCGCCTCGGTCGGCGTGTACGGCATCGTCCTCGGCGGCTGGTCGTCCAACTCGACCTACCCGCTGCTCGGCGCCGTGCGGTCCACCGCGCAGGTCATCTCGTACGAGCTCGCGATGGGCCTGTCCCTGGTCAGCGTGTTCATCCTGGCCGGGTCGATGTCCACCTCGGAGATCGTCGCCTCGCAGACGACGATCT
Organism: Cellulomonas sp. IC4_254; assembly: GCF_011603975.1. Lineage (GTDB taxonomy): Bacteria > Actinomycetota > Actinomycetes > Actinomycetales > Cellulomonadaceae > Cellulomonas. The sequence goes on from NZ_JAANNB010000056.1 coordinate 8,645, forward strand.
GGTGGCTGATCCCGCTCGCCCCGGCGTTCGTCATCTACGTCATCTCGATGGTCGGCGAGACCAACCGGCTGCCGTTCGACCTCCCGGAGGCCGAGGGCGAGCTGGTCGGCGGCTACACCACCGAGTACTCGTCGATGAAGTTCGCCTGGTTCTTCCTGGCCGAGTACATCAACATGCTCAACGTCTCGGCCGTCGCGACCACGCTGTTCTTCGGCGGCTGGCGCGCCCCGTGGCCGCTGTCCTGGATCGGCGACGGCGTGCTCAACACCGGCTGGTGGCCGCTGCTGTGGTTCGTCGCCAAGGTCTGGCTGTTCATGTTCCTGTTCGTGTGGATCCGCGGCACGCTGCTGCGGTTCCGGTACGACCAGTTCATGAAGTTCGGCTGGAAGGTGCTGATCCCGTCGGCGCTGGTCTGGCTGGTGTGCGTCGCGGTCGTCCAGGGCGTCCGCCAGTTCGGCGGCGCGGACGTCATGGCGATGCTGCCGTGGCTCGGCGGCGCGATCCTCGTCATCGTCGCGCTGTCGTTCCTCATCCCGGAGAAGAAGCCGGTCCCCGAGCCGGCCCCGTCGGACGAGCCGTTCGACGCCTTCGCCGGCGGCTTCCCGGTGCCGCCGCTGCCCGGCCAGAGCCTGCCGCCGTCGCCGCGCGCCCTGCGCCGCGAGGCCCAGTCGCCCGCGTCGCCCGCCCTCGTCGGTGGCCCCGCGGCCGACGACGGGGCCGCGGACGGCGACGCCCCCGAGTCCCCCACCCAGGAGGTGCCGCGTGGCTGACACGCCGGACAAGTCGGTCGAGCGGAAGGGCGGCGGTGGCGAGGTCGCCCGGCCCGCCACGGTCCGCCCGTACGAGTCGCTGATCCCCAAGCGCAGCGCGGTCGCCGACGCCCTCGCGCCCGCGGCCGGGTTCGGCGTGACGATCAAGAACTTCTTCAGCCGGACCGTCACCGAGCAGTACCCGTTCGAGACGGCCCCCGTGAAGCCGCGGTTCCACGGCCGGCACCAGCTCAACCGGTACCCGGACGGGCTGGAGAAGTGCATCGGCTGCGAGCTGTGCGCGTGGGCCTGCCCCGCGGACGCGATCTACGTCGAGGCGTCGGACAACACCCCCGAGAAGCAGATGTCGCCGGGGGAGCGGTTCGGCAGCGTCTACCAGATCAACTACCTGCGCTGCATCTTCTGCGGCCTGTGCATCGAGGCCTGCCCGACCCGCGCGCTGACCATGACCAACGACTTCGAGCTGGCGGGCCCGACCCGCGAGGGCCTGATCTACGAGAAGCAGGACCTGCTCGCGCCGCTGGCCGAGGGCATGCTCGCCGCCCCGCACCCGATGGTCGAGGGCACGACGGACACCGAGTACTACCGCGGCGAGGTCACCGGCCCGACGCCGGCGCAGGTCGACTGGGTCGCCGAGCAGCGCCCGGACGACCCGACGCTCGAGGCCGGGCGCCGCCGGGCGGGCGGGACGTCCGCGCCCGCGACCGCGTCGGCCGAGGCGCCCGCGCCCATGGGGCGGGAGCCCCGATGACCCCGTCGACCGCCGAGACGGTCCTGTTCTGGGTCCTGGCCCCGATCATGGTGCTCGCCGCCTCCGGCCTGCTGTTCGCCCGCAAGGCGGTGCACGCCGCGCTGTGCGTCATCACCGTGATGATCTCGCTCGCGTTCCTGTACGTCGCGCAGGAGGCGCCGTTCCTCGGCGTCGTCCAGGTGGTCGTCTACACCGGCGCCGTGATGATGCTGTTCCTGTTCGTGCTCATGCTGGTCGGCGTCGACGCGTCCGACTCGCTGGTCGAGACGCTGCGGGCGCAGCGCTGGGTCGGCTGGCTCGCCGCGCTCGGCCTGGGCGTGGTGCTGGTCGGCGTCGTCGGCCGGGCCACCTACCCGGACGCGGTCGGGCTCGCGGAGGCCAACGCCCCCGGCAACCCGACCGGCGTCGCGCGGATCATCTTCGGCCAGCACGTGTTCGGCCTCGAGGTCGTCGGCGCCCTGCTGGTGACCGCCGCCCTGGGCGCGCTGGTGCTCACCCACCGGCAGCGCCTCAAGCCGCTGGTCAAGCAGCCCGAGCGCGCGGCGGCCCGGGTGGCCGCCGGCGGCCGGCTCACGCCGCTGCCCGCCCCCGGCGTCTACGCCCGGCACAACGCGATGGACGTCCCCGCGCTGGACCCGGACGGCAACCCGATCGACGAGTCCGTGCCGCGCGTGCTGCGGATCCGCGGCCAGGAGGCCGGCACCGCCGAGTACCGCGCGGACACCTACCGGCGCGCGGTCACCGCGGTGCTCGCGGAGCGCGGCGTGGTCGGCGACGGGGAGGTGGACGCCGCCCTCGGGACCGTCGAGGACGACCCGCGGCCGGCCGCGGCGCCCCCGGGGACCACCACCGGACCCACGGCCGACATCGACCTCGGCGGCGGCTCGACCCGGACGGAGACCGAGCGGTGACCCTCACGAACTACCTGGTGCTCTCCGGGATCCTGTTCTCGATCGGCGCCGCGACGGTGCTGCTGCGCCGCAACGCGATCATCGTGTTCATGGGCGTCGAGCTCATGCTCAACGCGACCAACCTGGCGCTGGTGACGTTCTCCCGGCTGCACGGCGACCTGACCGGCCAGGTCATGGCGTTCTTCGTCATGGTCGTGGCCGCGGCGGAGGTGGTCGTCGGGCTGGCGATCATCGTGTCGATCTTCCGCACCCGGAAGTCGGCCTCGGTCGACGACATCAACCTGCTGAAGAGCTGAGGGGACTGTGGACGTGAACTCCCTCGCCCCGCTGCTGGTGGCGGTGCCGCTGGCGAGCGCGGCGGTGCTGCTGCTGCTCGGGCGGCGCTCCGACCGCTGGGGCCACTGGCTGGGCCTGCTGGCGTCGACCGCGGCGTTCGTCGTCGGCGCGCTGCTGCTGGTCGAGCTGCTCGGCCGGCCGGCGGACGACCGGTCGATCCGGGTGCACCTGTTCGACTGGATCTCCGCCGGGCGGTTCGACCTGTCGGCCGGGCTGCTGGTCGACCCGCTGTCGCTCACGTTCGTCCTGCTGGTGACGTTCGTCGGCTCGTTGATCCACCTGTACTCGGTCGCGTACATGGCGCACGACGCCGCGCGGCGCCGGTTCTTCGCCTACCTGAACCTCTTCATCGCGGCGATGCTGATCCTGGTGCTGGCGGACTCCTACCTGCTGCTGTTCGTCGGCTGGGAGGGCGTCGGCCTGGCGTCGTACCTGCTCATCGGGTTCTGGAACCACCACACCCCGTACGCGGTCGCCGCCAAGAAGGCCTTCGTGGCCAACCGCATCGGCGACATCGGCCTGCTGGTCGCGCTCATGCTCATGTTCGCGACGTTCGGCTCGCTGGACTTCGCCTCGGTGTCCGCGGGAATCGACGGCGGTCTGGCGTCCACCGCCACGCTCACCGCGATGGGCCTCATGCTGCTGCTCGCCGCGTGCGGCAAGTCGGCGCAGTTCCCGCTGCAGTCCTGGCTCGGCGACGCGATGGCCGGCCCGACCCCGGTGTCGGCGCTCATCCACGCCGCGACGATGGTCACCGCGGGCGTCTACCTGATCGTCCGGTCCGCGCCGGTGTTCGAGGGCGCGCCCACCGCGCAGCTGGTCGTCACGATCGTCGGCGCGATCACCCTGGTGTTCGGGGCGATCGTGGGCTGCGCGAAGGACGACATCAAGAAGGCGCTCGCCGCGTCCACGATGTCCCAGATCGGCTACATGGTGCTCGCCGCGGGCCTCGGCCCGGTCGGGTACGCGTTCGCGATCTTCCACCTCGTGACGCACGGCTTCTTCAAGGCCGGGATGTTCCTCGGCGCCGGCTCGGTCATGCACGGCATGGACGACCAGACCGACATGCGCCGGTTCGGCGCGCTGCGGAAGTACATGGTCGTCACCTGGGTGACGTTCGGCCTCGGCTGGCTCGCGATCCTCGGCGTCCCGCCGTTCTCCGGCTTCTGGTCGAAGGACAAGATCATCGAGTCCGCGTTCGTGGTGCCCGAGGGCGCCGGCGAGTGGCGGGCCTGGCTGTTCGGCGCAGTCGCGCTGATCGGCGCGGGGATCACCGCGTTCTACATGTCCCGGCTGTTCTTCATGACCTTCCACGGCAAGAAGCGCTGGACCACGGACGCCGAGGGCCACGAGCCGCACCCGCACGAGTCACCCGCGCTCATGACCATCCCGATGATCGTGCTCGCGATCGGCTCCGTCGGCCTCGGCTTCGTCCTGCAGCTGGGTGGCGGCTTCACCACCTGGCTCGAGCCGGTCACCGGCCACGTCGAGCACCACGAGCCGGTGCTGCCCGTGCTCGTCATCCAGGTCGTCACGCTGCTGGCCGTCGCGGTCGGCCTCGTCCTCGCGTGGCGGCAGTACGCCTCGCTGCCGGTGCCGGAGACGGCGCCGGAGGGGTCCGCGCTCACCCGCGCGGCCCGGGTCGACCTCTACCAGGACGCCGTCAACGACGCCGTCCTGGTGGAGCCCGGCCAGCACCTGACCCGCTCCCTCGTCTACGGCGACCGCACCGCCGTCGACGGGACGTTCACCGGGCTCGGCCGCCTCACGGTCGGGATCGGGGAGCTCGTGCGCCGGATGCAGACGGGCTACGCCCGCCAGTACGCCGCCACGATGCTGCTCGGCCTCGTCGTGCTCGCGGTCGTCGTCCTGGCACCTCGGATCTGAGGGGAAGTCGATGCCGTCCACCGTCGCCACCACGGACGTGCCGTGGCTGACCCTCCTCATCGTGTGGCCGCTCGTCGGCGCGCTCGTCCTGTGGCTGCTGCCGCGGGGTGCGCGTGCGCCGGGCGCCACGGCCGACGCCGAGGGGACCGTCGCCGCCGGGCCGCGGCGGTACACCCGCCAGATCGCCCTCGGCGTCGCCCTCGTCGAGGTCGCCCTCGGCGTCGGCGCCCTGCTGGCCTTCGACACCGGCGCCGCCCGGGTGCACCAGCTGTCCGAGACGCACGCCTGGATCTCCCAGCTCGGCGTCTCGTACGCCGTGGGCGTCGACGGCGTCGGCCTCGCGCTGGTGCTGCTGTCCGTCGTGCTCGTGCCGGTCGTGATCCTCGCCGCCTGGCGCGAGCAGGGCTCCGGCGCGCTGCCCACCGAGCGGCTCCGGCACTACCTGGCGCTCGTGCTCGTGCTGACCGCGTTCATGGTCGCGGTGTTCGCCGCCCGCGACGTGTTCCTGTTCTACGTGCTGTTCGAGGCCATGCTGATCCCGGTCTACTTCATGATCGGCGCGTTCGGCGGGCCCCGGCGGCGGTACGCGGCGGTCAAGTTCCTGCTGTTCTCGCTCGCGGGCGGGCTCATCATGCTGGCCGGCGTCATCGCGCTCTACCTGCAGGGGCCCGGCGGGCCGCAGGGCTTCCTCACCGACAACCTCACCGGGCTGGACCTGCCGGTCGGGACCGAGCGCTGGCTGTTCCTGGCCTTCTTCCTCGCGTTCGCGATCAAGGCCCCGATGTTCCCGGTGCACACCTGGCTCCCCGACGCCGCCGAGCAGGCGCCCGCCGGGACCTCGACGCTGCTGGTCGGCGTGCTGGACAAGGTCGGCACCTTCGGGATGCTCACGCTCTGCCTGCCGCTGTTCCCCGAGGCGTCCCGCTGGGCGGCGCCGGTGATCATCGCGCTGGCGGTCGTGTCGATCCTCTACGGGGCGCTGCTCGCCATCGGGCAGCAGGACCTGTTCCGGCTGGTGGCGTACACGTCGGTGTCGCACTTCGGGTTCATCGTGCTGGGCATCTTCGCCTTCACGTCGACCTCGGTCGCCGGCTCGTCGTTCTACATGGTCAACCACGGGCTCTCCACCGGCGCGCTGTTCCTGCTGGTCGGGTTCCTCGCGGCGCGCCGCGGCTCCGCCCGGATCGAGGACTTCGGCGGCCTGCAGAAGGTCACGCCGGTGCTGGCCGGGGTCTTCCTGGTCACCGGCCTGTCCGCGCTCTCGCTGCCCGGCCTGTCCACCTTCGTGTCCGAGTTCCTGGTCCTGGTCGGGTCGTTCGGCACCAACCGGGCCGCCGCGGTGGTCGCGACGCTCGGCGTCGTCCTCGCCGCGGTCTACGTCCTGTGGACCTACCAGCGGCTCTTCACGGGCCCGGTGCGCGGCGACCTCGCCGGCACCCGGGACATCGGCGGCCGCGAGCGGTGGGTCGTCGGCCCGCTCATCGCGATCATGCTGGTGCTCGGCTTCTACCCGGCGCCCGCGCTGCGCCTGGTCGACGAGCCCGCCGCGCAGACCGTCGAGCACGTGGGCGGCGAGCCGCCCGCGGTCGAGATGCCGATCGCCGTCGACGGCGACTCCGAGGGGAGCGAGCAGTGACCTTCACCGTGCCCGACATCGCGTGGGCCCAGCTCACCCCGGTGCTCATCGTCCTCGGCGCCGCCGTGGTCGGCGTGCTGGTCGAGGCCCTCGTGCCCCGCCGCGTGCGCCGTGTCGTCCAGCTGACGCTGACCCTCGTCGCGCTCGGCGGCGCCGTCGTCGCGGTCGCCGCGCTCTGGAACAGCGTCGCGGACACCGGCGGCACCGAGGTCCTCGGCGGATCCCTGCTGGTCGACGGCCCGACGCTGGTCCTCTGGGCGATCACCGCCGTGCTGGCGCTGCTGGCGGTGCTCGTGATCGCCGACCGCACCGCCACCGGCGAGGACGCCTTCGCCCCCCAGGGCGCCGCGGTGCCGGGCTCCGGCTACGAGGAGGCGGCGCGCGCCGCGGGCCTGGAGCAGACCGAGGTCTACCCGCTCGTGCTGTTCGCCACCGGCGGCATGCTGATCTTCCCGGCGACGGGCGACCTGCTGACGCTGTTCGTGGCGCTCGAGGTGCTGTCGCTGCCGCTGTACCTGCTGACCGGGTTGTCCCGGCGACGCCGCCTGCTCAGCCAGGAGGCGTCGATGAAGTACTTCCTGCTGGGCTCGTTCGCGTCCGCGCTGCTGCTGTTCGGCATCGCGCTGCTCTACGGGTTCTCCGGGTCGCTCCGGTACGCCGAGATCGCCGACGCCGTCCGCACCGTCTCCGGCATGGACGGGCTGCTGCTCGCCGGGTCGCTGCTCGTGCTCGCCGGCCTGCTGTTCAAGGTCGGCGCGGTGCCGTTCCACTCCTGGACCCCGGACGTGTACCAGGGCGCGCCCACCCCGATCACCGGGTTCATGGCCGCCTGCACCAAGGTCGCCGCGTTCGGCGCGCTGGTCCGGGTGTTCTACACGGTGGTGCCCGACCTGCGCTGGGACCTGGAGCCGGTCATGTGGACCGTCGCGATCGCCACCATGGCGGTCGGCACGGTCGTCGCGCTGGTGCAGACCGACATCAAGCGGGTGCTCGCGTACTCGTCGATCGCGCACGCGGGCTTCGTGCTCACCGGCGTGGTCGCGCTGGTGCAGTCCGGGATCACGGCGGTGCTGTTCTACCTGCTGGCCTACGGCGCGGCGACGGTGGGGGCGTTCGGGATCGTGTCGCTCGTGCGGGAGCGCGGGGCGGTGCGGGCGGGCGCGGGTGCGGGCGTCGGCGCGGCGGCTCGGGTGCCGGCGCTGGCGACGGCCGGGTCCGCGTCGGCGGGCACGGGGGCGTCGGACGGCACAGCGGCGTCCGCCGCTGCGGGGGCGTCGGCCGGGTCGACGGCGGACGTCGTCGGCACGGGCAGCGGAGCCGACGGTGCGGCCGACCCCGACGGCGAGGAGCCGCCGGTCGAGGCCGAGGGCCCGATCCTCGGCGAGGCCACGCACCTGTCGCAGTGGGCCGGCCTCGGCCGGACCAACCCGGTGCTCGCCACCACGTTCGCGCTGTTCCTGCTGTCGTTCGCGGGCATCCCGCTGACGGCGGGGTTCACCGGCAAGTTCGCGGTGTTCTCCGCGGCCGTCGAGGGCGACGCGTGGCCGCTCGCGGTCGTGGGCGTCCTGGCCTCCGCGGCCGCCGCGTTCTTCTACGTGCGGATCATCGTCCTGATGTTCTTCACCAGCCCGCACGGCGGCCCGCGCGACGACGCCGACGACGAGGCCCGCCCGGGCGCCGTGGTCGTCGCGTCGCAGGGGTTCGCGGTCGTCGCCATCGGCGCCTGCGCCGTGCTGACCGTCCTGCTCGGCGTCCTGCCGGGTCCGGTGCTGGACGCGATCGCCGGCGTCGCCCAGCTCCTGCCCTGATCGTCCCGACCGCACACGGCCGTGCGCCCGTCCCCCTGCGCGGGCGGGCGCACGGCCGCGTCGGTTCTGCCACGGCCCGTGCGGCCAGATAGGTTCGTCCCGTGACTTCCCCGACCGCCCTGCCGCTCGCCGACCCCGTGCTCGCCGAGCGCATCGCGGGACGCCTCGACCTGGTCGAGGAGCGTCTGCGCACCGCCGTCGAGTACGCCGACCCGCTCGTCGACGACGCCGCGCACCACCTGGCGAACGCCGGGGGCAAGCGCCTGCGGCCGCTGCTCACGCTGCTGTCCGCCGAGCTCGGCGAGACCGCGGGCTCCGACGACGTCCTGGACGCGGCCGTGGTCGTCGAGCTCACCCACCTCGCGTCGCTGTACCACGACGACGTCATGGACTCCGCGCCGCTGCGCCGCGGCGCCCCCGCCGCGCACGAGGTCTGGGGCAACAACGTCGCGATCCTGGTCGGGGACCTGCTGTTCGCGCGCGCCTCCAGCACCGTCGCGCACCTCGGCCCGGAGGCCGTCATCATCCAGGCCGGCACCTTCGAGCGGCTGTGCCTCGGCCAGCTGCACGAGTCCACCGGCCCCGCCGCGGGCGACGACGCCGTGCAGCACTACCTGCACGTGCTCGCCGACAAGACGGCGTCCCTCATCGCGACCTCCGCGCGGCTCGGGGCCATGTACGGCGGCGCCTCGCCCGAGGCCGTCGAGACCGTCGCCGCGTTCGGCGAGCGCATCGGCGTCGCGTTCCAGCTCGCCGACGACGTCCTGGACCTCACCTCCGCAGGCGACGTCTCCGGCAAGACCCCCGGCACCGACCTGCGCGAGCAGGTGCCGACCATGCCCGTGCTGCTGCTCCGGGAGCGCGCCGCCACCGGCGCCGACCCGGCCGACGCCGACCTCGTCGCCCGCCTCGACGGCGACCTGTCCGACGACGCCGTGCTGGCCGAGGTGCTCGCCGACCTCCGGGCGCACGACGTCGTCCGCGAGACCCGGGAGCGCGCCGCCGCGCTGGTGTCCGAGGCCGTCGACCTGCTCGCGCCGCTGCCGGACGGGCCCGTGAAGGACTCGTTCGTGTCGTTCGCGGACGCGCTGGTCGACCGGGCGTCCTGACCCGCTGACGGCTTCGGGGGGAGCGGGATGAGCACGCCGACCGGTCCGGCCGGGCTCGGGCCGGCTGCGGCCGGGGTCTGCGCCGTCTGCGGCGCGGGCCTGGAGCCGGGGTCCGCGTTCTGCGGCTCCTGCGGCGCGCGCGTCGCGACGGCGCCGGGTGCGCGTGCGGGTGTGCCGGGTGCGGGTGTGCCCGGTGCGGCGGTGCCGGGCCCGGGTGCGGTGGTGCCGGGTGCGGGTGTGCCCGGCGTGGCCGCGCCGCACGACCACCTGTCCGCCGACCAGGCCGTCGGCGGCTCCGGACCTGCCCTGGTGCGAGTGGATCCACTCGCACCGACACGCCCCGGCGTGCCCGCACGAGTGGATCCACTCACGTCGAGCGGGGCCCCGGCACCGGGCTGGTCGCTGGGCGCCGACGTGGACGACGCCGTCGCGCCCGTGTGGCGGCGGCTCGTCGCGCTGCTCGTCGACCAGGCGCTGGCGGTGCTCGTCGGCTCCGCCGGGCTGCTCGCCGTGCTGCCCGCGCTGCGCTCCGACGGCTCGGTCGGCGCGCTGCTCGTCCCCGGTCTGCTCCTGCTGCTGCTCGCGGCCGGCCAGTGGTTCGCCGAGGCGTTCGGCGGTCGCACCGTCGGCGGCGCGCTCCTGGGGACCCGCACCGTCTCCGCCCGCACCGGCCGCGCCCCCGGGCTGTGGGCGGTCCTGGTGCGGAGCGTCGTCCAGGCGCTCGGCCTCCTGCTCGGCGGCATCGGCGTCTACGTCGTCGCGGGCTCCGGCGCCTGGGACGAGGGCCCCGAGCAGCGGGGCTGGCACGACAAGGCGGCCGGGACGCTGGTGCTCCGCGCCCGGGCCCCGCGCCGCGAGGAGCCGGGACCCTCGGCGCCGCCCGCGCCGGCCCCGGCACCCGCACCGGTGGCCCGACCTGCCGGCCCGACGTCCGGCCCGCCCCGGCCGGCCACCTCCGCCGAGTCCCCGGCCCCTCCGGCCCCGCGCCCC
>NZ_JAANNB010000057.1 GCF_011603975.1 Cellulomonas sp. IC4_254
CGCCCGCGCGCAGCGCCACGACCGCGCCGGCCGCGAGGGCCACCAGGGCGAGCTCCGCGGCGAGCCGCCGGGCCCGCGCGTCGGCGCGGCCGCCGGGGCGCCGCCGCCCGGGGTCGGCCACGCCGTGCGCCAGGCGCAGCGCGGCCGTCGGCAGCGCGAGCGCGGCGACGCCGGCGAGCGCGAGCACCGCGGCGGCCGGGACGGGCCCGGGCACGACGGCGCCCGCCACGAGCAGCCCCGCGGCGGCACCGAGGCCCACGGCGACGACGGCCTCGGCCCCGAGCTCGACCGCCAGGGCCGGCAGCGTCGCGCCCCGGGCTCGCCGTGTCACGAGGTCGCCGGACCGCCGCCGGGCGAGCAGGCCCGCCGTCAGGACGAGGAGCAGCGCGCCCACCGCGACCCCGCCGAGCACCAGCGCCGTCGCGGCGGCGCGGGCGGCCGCCAGCTCCTCCGTGGCCGCCCGCAGCACGCCGACCGCGCTCGAGTGCAGCGACCCGCCGGCCGCGCCCCAGCCGATCGTGCCCGGCGACGCCTGCACCGCCGGGAGCGCGGCGAGCACCCGGTCGGCGGCGTCGGCCCCGACCCGGCCGGGCTCGAACGCCACCCGGACCGTGCGCTGCACGTCGCGCGGCCCGACCTCCGCCACCGCGGCGGCCAGCGAGGCGTCCGACAGCAGCGCCGCGGCCGCCGTCGTCGTCGCCGGGCCGGTCCGCGAGACCCGCGGGTCGAGGACGTCGGGCACGTCGTGCCAGGTCGTCGCGCCCGGGTCCACCGGCCGGAACACGCCCGACACCAGCGCCTCGACGGGTCCGCCGTCGGCCGCGGTGAGGTGCAGCGGGTCGCCGGTCGTCGCGCCGAGGGCGTCCGCCACCGCCTCGGACAGCGCGACCTGCACCGGCTCGGGCTCCACGGAACCGGCCTGACCCTCGGCGGCCCCGTCAGTCCCCGAGCCGCCGGCCGCCGCGCCGCCGGCCGTCGCGTCGTCCGGGTCCACCACCCGCTCGGGCGGTCCGGCGGGCTCCTCGCCGGACACCCACACGACCGCCCCCTGCGTGGGCGTCCAGACCAGCCGCACCGCGGTCTCGCCGGACGTCGCGCCGGGGTCGCCCGGCGCGACGGCGAGGGCCAGCGGTGCCGACGCCGTCGACACCACGGGCGCCCGCAGCACGTCGCCCAGGAGGGCCGTGAGCCCCGTGCCGATCTGCTCCGCCGCCTGTCGGGAGAGCTCCGCGGAGCCGTCGTAGCCCTGCCCGGTCTCCGGGAACGCCGTGGTCGTGGTCACGACCAGGTCGGCGTCCGTCCCGGCCCGCGCGACCGCCGTCCGGACCGCCTCGTCCGACACCCGGGCGACCGCCCGCGGCACCGCGGCGGCCAGCGCCACCACCAGCGCGACGAGGACGGCCACGAGCGCCAGCGGACCCGCCTGCGCCGCGGACCGGCGCGGCAGCGTCCCGAGGTCGAGGCCCGCCCGGCGGCGCGCCGCCCGCGCGCGGTGCCGGCCGGTCACTCCGCGTCCCCGAGCCGCAGGTGCGCGGCGGAGGCGCGCCGCACCAGTCCGGTCACCACCGGCAGCACCACGGCGGCGGCCCCCGCCAGCAGCGCCGCCGCGATGCCGGACGCGGCGGGCCAGGACCAGTCGGCCAGCGCCTCCGGGACCGGTCGGCCACCGGTGGCCGAGATGGTCAGCGCGGGCGCCAGGGCGCGCACCACCAGCGCCCCGGCCGCGGTTCCCGCGGCGACCGCGAGCACGTCCACGACCACGTGCTGCACGACGTACGTGGCGGACACGGCCCGCGGCGCGGCGCCGACCGCGAGCAGCCGCGCCACCTCCGGCCCGCGGTCCTCCGCCGTCTCCGCCGCGTGCAGCGCCGCGCCCACCAGCGCCAGCGCCACGGCGGCGACGACGAGCAGCCCGAGCGCGGCGAGCACGCCCACCCGCAGCGGCCCGGCGCGCAGGTCCTCCGCGACGGCCGCGCGCGAGGTGACCGCGGCCCCCGCGTCCCGGAGCGCCGCGGCGTCCGCGTCGGCCGGCAGCCACCAGGAGTCCACCAGCGGCGCCGTCTCGGCCTCGCCGACGGCGACCCGCGACAGGGTCCGCAGGTCCGCCAGCACGGCCGGCCCGTCGACCGCGCCGGGCAGGTAGGGCGCCACGGCGGCGACGGTCGCGGGCAGCGCCGTCCCGCCCACGGCCACCTGCAGAGGGTCGCCGGGCTCGAGCCCCGCACCGGTCGCGAGGTCCTGGGTCACGACCACGGGCACGGCCGGCACCGGGGAGGACGACGTCAGCACGAGCACGGTGGGCAGGTACGACGCACGGGACACGTCGACCTCGCCGGTGGCGCGCACCGCGTCCGGGCCCACGACCACGGCGGGGTCGGACAGCGACTGGTTCTGCAGGGTCGCGTCGGTCGGGCGGGCGGACCACGTGCCGGCCCCCGGTGCCGGGTCCGCTGCTGCCGCCGGCCGGTCCCAGCCGACCGACACCGCGACGTCCGCCAGCCCGCCGACGCCCTCCTCCAGCTGGGCGTCCGTGCTCACCTGGATCACGACGGCCAGCACCCGCGCCCCGCCGTCGGGCGCCGCGAACCCGCCCGGCGCGCTCAGGGGCACGGTCCGCTCCGCGCCGTCGAGCGGCACCCGCTCCCCCAGCGCCCGGACCCGCACGCCGTGCCCGTCGTCCAGCACGAGCGTCGGCGTCACCGACATCGGGTACCCGCTGCCGGTCGTGCCCGAGACCCGCACGGCCAGGTCGCCGCCGTCGGCCGCGAACGGCAGCGCCGCGGCCGGCTCGTCGTCCGGCGGGGCGAGCCCCCGTGTCAGGTCCGCCCACGTCGTGCCGTCCGGCAGCCGGCCGGCGAGCACCACCGAGCCGGTGTCGACCGCGACCAGCCGCGGCTCGGCGTCCTCGGGCCCAGACACGGCGAGCGTGCCGAAGCCGGTCACCCGGTCCGTCGCCGGCAGCGCCCGGCCGCCGGCCGCGGCGCGCACCAGCGCCCCCTGGGTCGTCGGCGAGCCCGGCACGTCCGACGCGACCACCGCGGCGGGCACCAGCGCCTCCGCCTGCTCGGCCTGGGAGCGGGACCAGGTCGCCGCCCAGCCCGCGCCGAAGGTCGCCCCCGCGGCCGCGAGCACCAGGAGCAGCAGCGCGACGGCCGCCCGGGGCCGGCGGGCGACGTCGAGCGCGGCCAGCGGGAGCACGAACCCGCGCGAGCGCCGCGCCGCGCGCTCCGCCGGCCGCGCCAGCAGGGGCACGACGCGCAGCACGACGACGCAGGCCGCCACCAGCGCGAGCACCGGGGCGAGCACCCGCACCGCGTCGGCGGAGCCGCCCGCGCGCAGCCGGAGGGCGGCGAGCACCGCGACCGCCACCAGCAGCAGGTCACCGCCGGACCGGGCGAGCCGGGACGCCGTCCCGCCACGTCGCCGGCCACCGGGCGGGCGGGCCGCCGGTGCGACCAGCGCGATCAGCAGCGCCACCGCCCCGGCGGCGACCGTGGCCACCAGGCACGCGGGGACGCCCGCCGGCGCTCCGATGCCCGAGCGCGCGACCAGCGGGACGGCGGTCAGCGCCCGGTACCCGGCCAGCCCGAGCGGGACGGCCAGCAGCGCCGCCACCGCCACCACCGCGGCCGCCTCGGCGCCCGCGAGCCCGAGGAGCTGCCCCCGCCCGGCTCCGCGGTCGAGCAGCAGCGCGCGCTCCGGTGCCCGCCGCGCCGCGAGCAGCCGTCCGGCGAGGACCAGCGCCGCGCCGGCCAGCGCGACGGACACCAGCCCGGCGGTGAGCGCCGCGGCACCCGCGACGGCGTGCTGGGTCGCCACCGCGCGGACCGTGGCCGGGAACGACGTGCGGACGACCACCCGGTCCGCGCCCCCGCCCAGCGCGTCCGCCAGGGCGGGGCGCAGCCGCGCGACCGCGGCGGCTGCCGCCCGCAGACCCGCGACCGGCGCGCCGGCCGTCTCCGGCCGCACCGTCACGGTAACCGCGCCGACCCCGGTCCCGGCCGCCGGGAGGGTGCCCGGGGCCACGACCAGCGGGCCGTACGCGGGCGAGAGCCTGCGTCCCGAGGTGCCCGGACGCGGGTGGTCCGGGTCGGCTCCGGCGCCGCCCAGCAGGTCGCGCGCCCAGACGGGCGTGCCCGGGTCGCCGCGGTGCAGCGGCTGGAACACGCCGACCACCCGCACGGTGGTGCGCTCGCGCGCCGCCGGGGCGTCGGGCGACGGCGTCAGGTCGAGCGTGTCGCCCGGGACCAGGCCCAGGGCCGCGGCGGTGGCGGCGGGCACCGCGACGTCGACCGCACCCTCCTCCCCCACGGCGGTCCCGCCCGCGTCCGGGTCCGGCCACGCGCCGTCCACCAGCCGGGCGACGTCCCCGAGGTCCGCGGCGTCGGTCAGGTACGCGTAGCCGGCGTCCGCCGAGCCGTCCGGCGCCAGCGCCAGCAGCGGGGACTCCGTCCAGGTCGACGCCGTCGCGGGCATCGGGGCGAGCGCTCCCGCCACCACCGCGCCGACGTCGGGCACCAGCGCGTCGGCGTCCGCCACCGCGCCCACGGGCGGCACGACCCGCGCCACCACCTGCGTGCCGCCCGCGCCGGACGCGGCCAGCGCGGTGTCCAGCGCGTCCCGGCGGCCCTCGGTCAGCAGCAGGCCGCAGGCCGCCAGCACGGTCAGCGCCACCAGCGCGGTCGCCGCCACCGCCGCGAGCAGGGACGCCTGCGCCCGGGCGCGGTGCAGCGCCAGCGCGGGCACCTCGCGCGCCCAGGCGGCGCTCATGCGGGCAGCACGCGCCCGTCGACCAGGCGCACCGCCCGGTCCGCCAGCCCGATCATCACCGGGTCGTGCGTCGAGACGACCGCCGCCATGCCCTCCGCCTCGACGACCGCGCGGATGAGCGCCATCACCGACAGGCCCGTCTCGGTGTCGAGCTGGCCGGTGGGCTCGTCCGCGATCAGCAGCCGGGGCGACCCCGCCAGCGCGCGGGCGATCGCGACCCGCTGCTGCTGGCCGCCCGACAGCTCGTCCGGGCGCAGGGCGGCATGCCCGTCCAGGCCCACCAGCCGGAGCAGCAGGGCGACCCGGCGCTCGCGGTCGGCGATTGGCAGCGCCCGGAGCCGCAGCGGCACCGCCACGTTCTCCGCCGCGCTCAGCACCGGGACCAGGCCGAACGTCTGGAACACGAACGCGACCACGTCCCGGCGCAGGCGGACCTGGCCCGCGGCGTCGAGGCTGGTCACGTCCGTGCCGCCGATCTGGACCGACCCCGCGTCCGGCCGGTCCAGCCCGCCGACGACGTTGAGCAGCGTCGTCTTGCCCGAGCCCGACCGGCCGACCAGCGCCACGAGCTCGCCGGCCGCCACGTCCAGGTCGACGCCGCGCAGCGCGCGCACAGCGGCGCGGCCGGAGCCGTAGGTCCGGTGCACCCCCCGCACGCGGACCATCGGCACGTCGCCCGGGGCGTCCGGGACGGCCGGCGTCGCCGCGGTCCCGGCGGGCACGGGCGTCCCGCCGCTCACGCGGCACCGTGCCGGCGGCGCCGGGCGGGCGCGTCGGGCGCGGCACGGCCGCCGTCGCCGCCGGAGCCGCCGGTACCGCCCGTGCCCCCGGTGCCGTCCGGCCGCAGGGTGACGTGGTCCGCCTCCAGCTGGAGCCGCACGCGCCGGGTCAGCTCCAGCGCCTCGCGGTACTCCCGCGGGACCTGGACCCGTCCCGCGCGGTCCATGACCGCGTACTCCTCCGCGACGACCGCCGCCGCCCCGTCGTCGCCCGGGCGCGGCCGGCGCAGCACCTCGCTGCTGGTCCGGCCGTCCCGGATCGCGACGGTGCGCTCCACCTGGCCGCTGACCGTCGGGTCGTGCGTCACGACGACGACCGTGGTGCCGGCGTCCCGCTGCGCCGCGCGCAGGGCGTCGAACACCTGCTGGCCGGTGGCGGTGTCGAGCTCGCCCGTCGGCTCGTCGGCGAGGAGCAGCCGCGGCCCGTTCGCCAGGGCCACCGCGATCGCGACGCGCTGCTGCTCGCCGCCGGACAGCTCGCCGGGGCGCCGGCCGCCGGCGTCGGCCAGCCCGACGAGGTCGAGCAGCTCCCCCACCCGGGCGGCGCGCTGCCGCCTCGGCGCGCCGGCCAGCGTGAGCGGGAGCGCGACGTTCTGCCGCGCGGTCAGGTACGGCACCAGGTTGCGCGCGGTCTGCTGCCGCACGGTCCCGACCACGGTGCGCCGGTACGCCACCCGGTCCCGGGCGCTCAGGGCCCCGAGGTCCCAGCGACCCACGCGGACCCGCCCGGCGCTCGGCGCGTCGGCCGCGGACAGGATGCGGAGCAGGGTGGACTTCCCGGACCCGGAGGCGCCCACGACCGCGACCATCTCACCGGCGTGCACCAGCAGGTCGAGGCCCTGCAGCGCCTGCACCTCGACCCCGCCGGAGCGGAAGATGCGCACCACGGCGTCGCAGGCGACGAGGGCCTCGCTGCCGAACTCCTCGGGCGCGGCGAGCCGGTCGCCGAGCTCCTCCACGATGCTGCGCTGCACGGTGCCCCTCCTCGGACGACGGCGGGACTCTACCCCCCGCGTCGCCGCACGTCAGCGGCGCGCTCCGTCGTCACCCGCGCGGGCCGGCGGGAGCCGGGCGCCCGGACGGACGACGCCGCCCCGGGAGCGCGGTGCTCCCGGGGCGGCGTCGCGGTGCGGGTCAGCCCTGCTGCGGGGCCTGCCGCACCTCCTGGGCCGAGTCCTGCGCCTGGTCCTTCAGGTCGCTCGCGGCCTGGGTGCCCTGCTCCTTGACCGTGTCCACGGCCTCGGTGGCGCGCTCCTTGAGGGAGTCCACCGCCTGCTGGGCGGGCTCGCGGAGCTCGTCGACCACCTGACCGGCGGCCTCCTTGACCTGCGGCGCGAGCTGCTGCGCCTGGTCCTTGACCGCCTGCGCCGCCTGCTGCTCCTTCTGCGAGGACGGCAGCAGGGACGCCGCCAGCAAGCCCACGCCGAAGGCGATCAGGCCCGCGGCCAGCGGGTTGCCCTCGGCCTTGCGGGCGACCGTCGAGGGCGCACCCTGGACGCCCTCGGCGAGCCCGTGCGCCGCGGACCGCGCCGAATCGGCCGCGGAGTGCGCCGAGCCCGACGCGCTCCCCGCCGCCCCGCCCAGGTTGTCGCGGGCGTCGTGCACGGTGCCCATCACCCGGTCACGGACCGAGCCGACCTTGCTGCGGACCTTGTCCGCCTGACGGTGCGCCACCTGGCGCGGGTCCAGCGCGTCGCCCACTGCGTCCACGTTCGCGCTGAGGTCCGCGCGGGTGGCCTCGATCCGGGCGCGGATCTCGTCCGGGTTCTCACTCATGGTTCGCCTCCTCGTCACCCTTCAGGGCGTTCGGGATCTTCTTCACCGTCTCCGCCGTGCGCGGCGCGCCCTTGATGCGCTGCAGCTCGGAGCGACCGCGCAGCGCGAGCACGGCCGCGATGACGCCCCAGATGACCGCCAGGACCAGCGCCGACCAGGCGTGGCCGAGCGGGTGCGCCAGCGCCCACCACAGCGCGATGGACAGGAACAGCAGCACGAAGTGCCCCGCGACGCCCGCGCCGGCGAGCATCCCGCTGCCCCGGCCGGCCCGCTTGGCCGACTGCGTCAGCTCGGCCTTCGCCAGCTCGACCTCCTGGCGCACCAGCGCCGAGAGGTCCTGCGTGACGTTGCCGATCAGGTCGCCGAGCGACGGTCGCTCGCCGCCCGCCCCGGTCGGTGCCGTCCCCGCCTGCGCCGACCCGGGGTCCCCCAGGGGAGGGACGCCGCCCGCCGTGCCGCCGGTGCCCCCGGCCGGACCCGTGCCCGGGGCCGCGGCGACGGTCGGGTCCCCGGGCCCGGTCACGGCTGGTCCTCGCGGCGGAGACCGGCCAGCGGGTCGCCGCCCGCGGTGCCCGGGTCGTCCGTCGTCGGCAGGTGCCCCGGGGTCGGGGCGACCGGCGCGTCGCCGCCCGCCGCGGCCCACGCCTGCTCCTCGGAGCCGAGGCCGCCGTCGTCGGCCGGGCCCGGCTCGCGGTGCTGGCCGCCGCCGAACTCGGCGTCGACGTCGGTCACCTCGGCCGTGCCGCCCGCGACGCCGAGCGCCGGGGTGAGGTCCTGGGTCGTGGCGGCCGGCGAGCCACCCGCGGAGCCCGCGGTCGGCGTGGACAGGCCGGTGGTGGCGCCGGAGAGCGAGGAGCCGGTCGAGCCGGACGCGCCCGACGAACCGGTGGACGGGGGTGCGTCCTTCAGGCCGCGGGTCAGCCGCCCGGCGAGGACGCCGGCACCGGCCGCGATCGCGAGGAACACCCCGGGGCGCCGCCGCGCGAAGTCGGTGACCTCGCCCAGCACGTCGCCTGGCTCCCGGTTCTCGAGCCAGGACGCGACCGAGCCGGTGCGCCCCGCGACCTGGCGGACGAGGTCCGCCGCGAGGCCGCCCTGCTCGGAGCCGTCGGCCATCCGGCCGAGCTCGTCACCGAGCGACCGCAGGCTGGACGCCGCCCGCGCCTGCTGGTCGGACGCCTGGCTCGTCAGGCCCGCGCGCGCCTCGCCCAGCAGGTCCCGGGCGTGGCCCTTCGCCTCCTGGACGACGTCGGCCGCCTGGCCCTTCGCCTCGTTCAGCACCCCCTGGCCGCTGTCCGCGGCCGCGTGCGCCAGTCCGGACGCCTGCTCCTTCGCGGTGCCCACCGCTGCGGCTGCGCCGCTGTCGTTCGTGCTCATCGCGTCCTCCTCACTCGCTCTTGAAGGTGTCCTTCAGCTTCCCCGCGGCCTTCTCCACGGGGTTCGGCTTCGCCGTCGTCCCGTACAGCCGCGGGTCGGGCTGCGTGGGCGGCGGCATCGGCACGCCCGCCGGGGGCTCCGGGACGTAGGTGAACTCGCCGAGGCCGTCCGGGGTCGGACCGGAGGCCCAGGAGCCCTTGTCCGCGTCCGTGCCGTTCGAGAAGTTGATGTACTGGTACGAGACCTCGCGGTGCTCCTGGTCGAGCGGGAAGTTGCTCGGCGTCGGGATGCCCTCGAAGCCCTCCTCCTGCAGCTCGCGCGCGGCGGCGATCCACTGGTTCTGGTGCATCGTGTCCCGGGCCAGCAGGAACGCGAGCATGTCCCGGACGCCGCTGTCGTCGGTCATGTGGTAGAGCCGCGCCACCTGGACGCGGCCCTGCATCTCGGCGTTCGCGTTGGCCTGAAAGTCGGCCAGCAGGTTGCCGCTCGCGGTGACGTAGCCCGCGTTCCACGGGTTGCCGTTGCTGTCGACCGGGCGCGCGCCCGCGCCGGCGACGATGGCGTGCTGGACGTCGGTGCCGCCGACGACCGCCGCGATCGTCGGGTCGTTCTGCACGGCCTCCTCGGTGATCCCGATGGGGGCCTTCTCCAGCAGCTGGGCGATCATCGTCGCCAGCATCTCGACGTGGCCGAACTCCTCCGCGCCGATGCCGTAGAGCAGGTCGCGGTACTTGCCGGGCAGGTGCGTGTTCCAGGACTGGAACCCGTACTGCATCGCGACCGTGATCTCGCCGTACTGCCCGCCCAGGACCTCCTGGAGCTTGCGGGCGTACACCGCGTCCGGCTTGTCCGGTGTTGCCTTGAACTGCAGCTCTTGACGGTGGAAGAACATCGCGACCTCCGCGCCCCGGGCTCGGGGCAGTCTCGTCTGCGGGGACCGCGGTCGCGGAGGGCGCCGGCGAGGCGCCACGCCCGGACCGGGCCGTGGCGCCGGCGCGCTGCTGCACCGACACGTGGCGGAGGGCTGATGGCCCGTCGCCATGACCCGACGCTAGGTCCGGTCGCGTGAACCTGCCTCCCGAACGAGCAGTTGCGCGTCCGGGCCCCTCGTGGGATGTCGCCGCCGGTCAGGCCTGCGGCCGCGACTCGTGCCCGGGGCGGCCGTGCGTGCGGTTCCGCTCCTTCAGCTGCGACTCGTAGACGTGCTTGCGCCCCGCGACGAGGCGCTCGCGGGTGCGGCGCTCGGCGTCGGCGAACGCGCGGTAGTAGCCCTCGTCGAAGTCCTCGACGACCTGGAACGTCCAGCGCCCCGCGAGCACGTTCCGGCCGACCACCTCGGCGCGCAGCTCGTCCGCGACGTCCGGGTGACCCGCCTCGGCGAGCCGGTCCAGGGCGTCCGCGAGCTCGGCGTCGGCGCGGCCGATCAGCCGGTGGAAGGCGTAGAGCATGCCGCGCGCGTGCTCCACCACCTCGAACGCGGCGGTCACCCCGCCGACTGCCTCGACGACGTCGTCGGGCACGCCGTCGGGGGGCAGGTGGGCGGCGTCGGGCCGCTCGGCGGAGCCGCCGGGGCCGGTGGGCTGGGACTGCGTGGCGTCGTCGGTCATGCGGCCATCGTGCGGCGCCCCGCCGCCGCCCGCCCGCCGGGCGGCGCGCGGCGGGCGAGCGGCGGCGAGCGAGCGGCGGGCGGGGTCAGCCGGCCAGGGAGGCGATCTGGATGAGGTTGCCGCAGGTGTCGTCGAGGACGGCGACGGTGACGGGCCCAGCCTCGGTGGGCGGCTGCACGAACCGGACCCCGAGGGCCTCGAGCCGCGCGTGCTCGGCGCGCACGTCGGCGACGCCGAAGCTGGTGAACGGGATCCCGTCGGCGACGAGCGCCGCGCGGAACGGCCCGACGGCCGGGTGCTCGGCGGGCTCCAGGAGCAGCTCGACGCCGTCCGGCGCCTCGGGCGACACGACCGTCAGCCAGCGGTGCGCGCCGACCGGGACGTCCGTCTTCGGGCGGAAGCCGAGCACGTCGGTGTAGAAGGCGAGCGCGCGGGCCTGGTCGTCGACGAACACGGACGCGGTGGTGATCTTCACGGGGACTCCTCGGTCGGTGCGGCGGGTGCGGACATCGCGTCGAGCCAGCCGGCGACGCCGGCGAACGGCCCGGGGTCGAGGCGGTGCACGGTGGTGCGCCCCGCCCGGGTGACGTGGACGAGGCCGGCGTCGGCCAGCACGCCCAGGTGCTTCGAGACGGCCTGCCGGGTCACGGCGACCCCGTGGACGGAGATCAGCCGGGTGCACAGCTCGAACAGCGTCTGGCCGTCGCGCCGGCGCAGCTCCTCCAGGAGCAGCCGGCGCGTCGGGTCGGCCAGCGCTCGGAACACCTCGTCCACGCCACCACGATAGGCAACCTCACGGTTGCCTATCAACTGCTCCCGCGGGTCCGCCCGGTCGTGCAGTACCGTGGGCGCCATGTGCACGACGCAGAGCTGGTGGCCCGCCTCTTAGGCGGACCCCTCGACGCGTCGACGACCGCCCCCTGATCCGGGTGGTCGTGGCCGCGGGCGCGGCGGGACCACCCGGTCCCCGACCGAACGGCTCCCGCGATGACCTCCCTGCTCCGCTCCCTGCTCGACGACGACGCCACCGGCTTCGCGGTGCTGCACCGCCGCGGCACGGACTGGCTGGACGTGCTGGCCGGCGACGTGCTCGACGTCGACCGCCTGGCGGACGTGCCCCTCGACGGCGGCACCGTGCTGGCCCTGGTGCCGTTCCGGCAGGTCCGGGAGCGCGGCTTCCCCGCGCACGACGACGGCGCCCCGCTGCGCTGCCTGCTGGTGCGCGACCGGGAGCGGGTGCCGCTCGCGGACGCGCTCGCGCTGCTGCCCGCGGCGGTGCCCGTGCAGCCCGAGGGCTTCGACATCGACGACGCCACGTACGCCGACCGCGTGCGGACCGTGGTGGAGGAGGAGATCGGGCGCGGCGAGGGCGCGAACTTCGTGCTGCGCCGGGACTTCGTGGCCCGTGCCGACGGCGCCGCCCCCGGCCGGACGGTGCTCGGGTGGCTGCGGGCGCTGCTGGAGCACGAGCAGGGCGCCTACTGGACGTTCGCGGTGCGGACGCCCGGGCTCGCGGCCGCCGGCGCCACGCCCGAGCGGCACGTGTCCGTCGCGGGCGGCGTCGCCCGGATGAACCCGATCAGCGGCACGTTCCGGCACGGCGCGCAGCACCCCACCGACGCCGAGCTCCTGGCGTTCCTGGCCGACACCAAGGAGAGCGAGGAGCTGTTCATGGTGGTCGACGAGGAGATGAAGATGATGAGCGCCGTCTGCCCCGACGGCGGCCGCATCCTCGGCCCGTACCTCGCGCAGATGTCCCGGCTGACGCACACCGAGTACGTGCTCGAGGGCCGGACCGACCTGGACGTGCGCGAGGTGCTGCGGCTGACGATGTTCGCGCCCACCGTGACCGGGTCGCCGATGGGCAACGCCTGCGCGGTGATCGCCCGGCACGAGACCACGCCCCGCGGCTACTACTCGGGGGTGCTGGCGCTGCTGGAGCCGGACGGCACCACCCGCCCGGACGGGACGCCCGGGTACGAGGTCGACGCGCCCATCCTCATCCGCACCGCCTACCTGGACGACACCGGCCGGGTCACCGTGCCCGTCGGCGCGACGCTCGTGCGGCACTCCTCCCCCGCCGGCGAGGTCGCCGAGACGCACGCGAAGGCGGCCGGGGTGCTCACCGCGATCGGTGCCGTCGCGCGGGTGCCCGCCGGCACCCGCGCGCCGGTGCTGGCCGACCAGCCGGGCGTCGCCGCCGCGCTCGCGTCCCGCAACGACCGGCTCGCGGCGTTCTGGCTGCGGCCGCAGGCGGTCCGACCGGACCCGGCGCTCGCGGGCCGCACCGCCCTGGTCGTGGACGCCGAGGACCAGTTCACGACGATGCTGGCGCACCAGCTCCGGCACCTCGGCCTCGACGCCCGGGTGCTGCCGTGGCAGGAGGTGCCGGACGACCCGGCCGCGGACCTCCTGGTGCTGGGCCCCGGCCCGGGCGACGCGCGCCGGCTCGACGAGCCGCGGGTGGCCCGGCTGCACGCGCTGCTGGCCCGCCGGCTGGCGGCGGGCGACCCGCTGCTGGCCGTCTGCCTCAGCCACCAGGTGCTCGCGCTGCAGGCCGGCCTGCCGGTGGCCCCGCTGCCCGCGCCCCGTCAGGGGGTGCGGCTGGAGGTCGACGTGTTCGGCGAGCGCCCGGCCATCGGGTTCTACAACACGTTCGCCGCGCACCACGCGGGGCCGGGCCGGACGCCGCTGCTCGGGCTGGAGGTGGCGGCCGACGACGCCGGCGTGGTGCACGCGCTGCGCGGGCCCGGGGTCGCGTCGGTGCAGGGGCACCTGGAGAGCGTGCTGTCCTCCGACGGGCTGCCGACGCTGCGGCGGCTGGTCGGGCACGCGCTGGCCGGGCGTGCCCGCTAGCGTGACCTGCCATGGCTTCCCGCACCGGCGTCTCGACCGCCTCCGGCTGGCTCGCCGTCGTGGCCCTGGCCGGGGCCGTGCTGCTGCTCGTGCCGGGCTGGTTCGGCCGCCCGCCGGGCGCGCTGCTGCTCCCGGTCGCCGCCGTGGCGGCGCTGGGCACGGGCTGGCTGCTCGACCCCGGCGCCTCGCGGGCGACGTTCGTCGACGGGGCGCTGGCGGCGCTCGGGCTCGGCGCGCTGCTGGGCGGGGCGGCGCTGCTGGTGTCGTCGCTCGTGCGGCTGATCGCGCTCGGTGACGTCGGGGCGCTCGGGTTCGGGCTGGGCGGCGCGGTGCTGGGCACGCTGATCGGCTCGGGCCTGCTGGCGACCCGGATGGACGGTCCGCCGATCTGACGGTGTGCGGCGTCCGGCCCGGCACGTCGGCGCGTGTCCGGCACGACCCCGGGGCCCGGCACGCGGCGCGTGTCGGACGGCGGGTCGAACATATGTTCTATGCCCGCCGCTGCCGCCGCCGCCCCGCCCGTCGCCGGGATCCTGCACGCCGACCTCGACGCGTTCTACGCCTCGGTCGAGCAGCGCGACGACCGGCGGCTGCGCGGCCGGCCGGTGGCGGTCGGCGGCGGCGTGGTCCTCGCGGCGTCCTACGAGGCGAGACGCCGGGGCGTCCGGACCGCGATGAGCGCGCGGCAAGCGCGGTCGCTGTGCCCCGGGCTGGTCGTGGTCCGGCCGCGGTTCGAGGCCTACTCGGCGGCCAGCCGGGCGGTGTTCGCCATCTTCCGCGACACCACCCCGGCCGTGCAGGGCGTGTCGATCGACGAGGCGTTCCTGGACGTGCGCGGCCTGCACCGGATCGACGCGGCGCCGGTGGCGCTCGGGGCGCGCCTGCGGGACCGGGTCCGGGACGAGGTCGGGCTGCCGATCACCGTCGGCGTGGCCCGGACCCCGTTCCTCGCCAAGGTCGCCAGCCGCGTCGCGAAGCCCGACGGCCTGCTCCTGGTGGAGCCCGGCGCGGAGGACGCGTTCCTGCACCCGCTCCCCCTGGAGGTGCTGTGGGGCGTCGGCGCCGTCACGGCCGAGAAGCTGCACGCGTTCGGGCTGGTCACCGCCGGGGACGTCGCCGCGCTCCCCCGGTCGGTGCTGGAGCACGCGCTCGGCCCCGCCATGGGCCGGCACCTGCACGCCGTCGTGCACGGGCGCACCCCGGACCGGGTCGAGACCGGCCGGCGCCGGGGTTCGGTCGGGGCGCAGCGCGCCCTGGGTGGCGGGCCGCACGACCCCGCGCAGGTGCGCGCCGCGCTGCTCGGCCTGGTCGACCGGGTGTGCCGGCGGATGCGTGCCGGGCACCGCCTGGCCCGGACCGTCGTGCTGCGGCTGCGGTTCGCCGACTACACGAGGGCCACCCGCTCCCGGTCGTTCGCGTTCGCGACCGCGTCCGGCGCGCAGATCGGCGCGGCGGCGGTGGCGCTGCTGGACGAGGCGGCGCCGCTGCTCCGGGAGCGCGGCATCACGCTGGTGGGCGTCGCGCTCACCGGGCTCGAGCCCGACGACCACTGGCAGCCGGAGCTCGACCTGGACGGCGCCGCGGCGGACGGGCTGGACGCGGCGGTCGACGCGGTCGCGGAGCGGTTCGGCTCCGGCGCCCTCGTGCGCGGCGCACTGCTGCGCCGGGGTGCGGGGCTGGAGGTGCCGACCCTGCCCGACGAGCCGGCCGACGACCCGTGACCGGCCGGGCACCCGAGTGTCGGGTTCGCCGGTACCCGCGTACGGTCGGTCCTGAGGCGGGGCGCGGGGTGGAGCCAACCGCCCGGGTGCGCCGCACCGGACCCAACGGGGGCGGCGTCCATGACCCAGATCACCGGACCGGAGCGCGCGCTGGCGCTCGGTACCCGTACGCACGCCGGCGCCTACCGGTTCGACCTCGCGTCGCAGCACTGGTGGTGGTCGGACGAGGTCTACGCCATCCACGGCTTCGCACCGCACGAGGTGGTGCCCACGACGGAGCTGCTGCTCGCGCACAAGCACCCGGAGGACCGCGAACGCTCGGTGGCCGCCCTCGACGAGGCCAGCCGCACCGGGGCGGCGTTCTCCTGCGTGCACCGGATCGTCGACGCCCGCGGGCGGGAACGCGTCGTCACGGTGGTGGGCGGGGGCCAGGGCAGCGGCCCGCTCGGCGGTCCGGCGGAGCTGGTCGGCTACTTCGTCGACGTGACGGACGTCGTCGAGGACCGCGCGCAGGCCGCCGCCACCGTGTCGATCGCCGCAGCGGCGGAGAGCCGGTCGGTCATCGACCAGGCCGTCGGCGTCGTCGCGTTCGTGGAGGAGGTCGACCCGGGCGCGGCGTTCCTGGTGCTGCGCGCCGCGTCGAACGACGCGAACGTCCCCATCCGGGTGCTCGCCCGGGCGATCGTGGGCGCGCTGCCCACCCTGCGGCACGACCCGGGCCGCGTTCGGCACTTCCTCGACGGGCTGCTCGCGCCGGCGCACCGCTCGACCGCCGCCGGCGCCTGACCTCCGCCGGGCCGCCTGCGCCCACCGCCGCTACGGTCGGCTGCACGGGCGCGCCGCCGCGGCGGGTCCCCCGGGCGAGGAGGGCCATGCCGTCGGCAGCCGCACCGACCACCGCGCGCCGCGCCGCCGCACTGGTCCGCGCCGCGCACGCGCCGCCGGCGTTCGCGGTCACGCTGCTCGCCGGGGCGTACGCCGCCGGCGCCGCCGGTGCGGGGCCGGGGCGTGCGCTGCTGGTCGCGGCCGCCGTGCTGGCGGGCCAGCTCTCGGTCGGGTGGTCGAACGACTGGATCGACGCGGGCCGCGACCTCGCGGTGGGCCGGGCGGACAAGCCGGTGGTCGCGGGGACGGTGACGGTCGCCGGGCTGCGACGCGCCGCGCTGACCGCCCTGGCCGCGTGCGTGGTGCTCTCGCTCGCGCTCGGCCTGCCGGCCGCGGTGCTGCACCTCGCGCTCGTCGGCGCCGCCTGGGCCTACAACGCCCGGCTCAAGTCCACCGTCTGGTCCTGGCTGCCCTACGCGGTGGCGTTCGGGGGGCTGCCGTCGGTCGCGACGCT
This sequence comes from Cellulomonas sp. IC4_254, assembly GCF_011603975.1. GTDB lineage: Bacteria > Actinomycetota > Actinomycetes > Actinomycetales > Cellulomonadaceae > Cellulomonas. The sequence goes on from NZ_JAANNB010000057.1 coordinate 16,226, forward strand.
GGGCGTCCCCGGCGGCGACGCGCTCGCCCCGTGGTGGGTGACCGCCGGCGGCGCGCTGCTCGGGGTGGGCGCGCACCTGGCCAACGTGCTGCCCGACCTGGAGGACGACGCGGCGACCGGGGTGCGCGGGCTGCCGCACCGGCTCGGCCGTCGCCGGACCGCGTTCGGGGCGGCGGCGGTCCTGCTCGTGGCCGTCGTCGTCGTGGCGCTGGGCCCGCCCGGGGCGCTCGCCGCGGTGGCGGCGGCCGGGCTCGCGCTGGCGGCGGTGCTCGCCGTGTCCGGCGTGGCGGTCGCGCTCGCCCGGCCGACGAGCCGCTGGCCGTTCACCGCCGCGATGGCCGTCGCGGCGGTCGCGGTCGTGCTGCTGGTCGTGCAGGGGTGAGCGTCGGGGACCGGCGGCCGGCGGCGACCACCCCGCGACCGGTCGCGGGCGCGAGGGTCGGAGGGCAGCATCGGGGCATGTCCCGCATCGCGGCCGTCGCCCCCGCGCTCCCCGAGCACGTCTACCCGCAGGCCGAGATCACCGCGGAGGTCGCGGGGCTGGTCACCCGGGACCCGCGGCGGCGCGCGCTGCTGGAGCGGGTGCACGCGTCCAGCGGCATCACGACCCGGCACACCGCGCTGCCGCTCGAGAAGTACGCCGGCCTGACGTCGTTCGGCGAGACCAACGACGTGTTCCTGCGCGAGGGCCTGGAGCTCGCCGCCCGGGCGGTGACCGAGGCCCTCGGCGCGGTCGGGCTGCGGCCGGCCGACGTCGACCACCTGTTCTTCACCACGGTCACGGGCGTCTCGGCGCCGTCGCTCGACGCGCTGCTGGTCGGCCGGCTCGGGCTGCGCCCGGACGTGCGGCGGGTGCCGAGCTTCGGCCTCGGCTGCGCGGGCGGCGCGGCGGGCCTCGCCCGGGTCGACGACCACCTGGCCGGCCACCCCGACGAGGTCGCCGTGCTGCTGTCGGTCGAGCTGTGCTCGCTCACGCTGCAGCACGACGACGACTCCACCGCCAACCTCGTCGCCAGCGGGCTGTTCGGCGACGGGGCCGCGGCGGCGGTGCTCCTGGGCGACCGGCGGGCCGCGGCGCTCGGCCTCGACGGGCCGCGGGTGGTCGGTGCCCGCAGCGCCCTCTACCCGGGCACGGAGCACGACCTCGGCTGGCAGGTCGGCGGGTCGGGGTTCCGGATCGTGCTGTCCGGCGGCATGGCGGGCACCGTGGCCGCGCACGCCGCCGCCGACGTCGAGGCGCTGCTCGCTCCGCTGGGCGCCAGCGTCGCCGACGTCGCCCGCTGGGTGGTGCACCCCGGCGGGCCGAAGATCCTCGACGCGGTGCAGGACGCCCTCGGGCTCGCGCCCGACGCGCTCGCCGGGTCGCGCGCCGCCCTGGCCCGGGCGGGCAACCTGTCGTCGGCCGCGGTGCTGCACGTGCTGGCCGACGTCCTCGCCGGACCACCGCCCGACCCGGGGGCGCTGGGTGCCGTGCTCGCGTTCGGCCCCGGGGTGGGTGCCGAGCTGGTCGCCCTGCGCTGGCCGGAGGTGGCGTCGTGAGCTCGCTGGCGTGGTTCGACGTCCTGGTGGCACTGACGGCGCTGGAGCGGCTGGCGGAGCTGGTCGTCTCGTCGCGGAACGCCCGCTGGTCGTTCGCCCGCGGCGGCGTGGAGTCGGGCCGGGGGCACTTCCCCCCGATGGTCGCGCTGCACACCGGCCTGCTGCTCGCGTGCGTGCTGGAGGCGCACCTCGCCGACCGCCCGTTCCTGCCCTGGCTCGGCTGGCCGGCGCTGGTCCTCGTCCTGGCGAGCCAGGCGCTGCGCTGGTGGTGCATCGCGACGCTCGGCCCCCGGTGGAACACCCGCGTCATCGTCGTGCCGGGCCTGCCGCTCGTGGACCGCGGGCCGTACCGGTGGATCCCGCACCCGAACTACGTCGCGGTGGTCGTCGAGGGCGTCGCCCTGCCGCTGGTGCACACGGCCTGGGTGACGGCGCTCGCGTTCACCGTGCTCAACGCGGTGCTGCTGCTCGGGTTCCGGATCCCGGCCGAGGAGCGGGCCCTGAAGGCGGCGGGCGGGGGCGGCGACCCCGTGCCCGCGCCGGGGCGGTGACCGCCGCGCCCGACGTCGACGTCCTCGTCGTCGGCGGCGGCCCCGTCGGGCTCGCGGCGGCGGTGGAGGCACGCCGCGCGGGGCTGTCGGCCCTGGTGGTCGAGCCGCGCGGGACCCCGGTCGACAAGGCGTGCGGCGAGGGCCTGATGCCCCGGGCCGTCGACCTGCTGCGGCGCTGGGACGTCGACCCGGCCGGGCGACCGCTGGCCGGCATCGCGTACGTGCGCGACGACCTGCGCGCCGAGCACCGGTTCGCCGGGTCGCCCGGGCGCGGGGTGCGCCGCACGGTGCTGCACGCGGCGCTCGCGGAGCGGGCCGACGCCGCGGGGGTCGAGCGGCTGGCGGCGCGGGTGGGCGCGCTGGAGCAGGACGACGCCGGGGTGACGGCCGCCGGGGTGCGGGCACGGTGGCTGCTGGGTTGCGACGGGCTGCACTCCACCGTGC
>NZ_JAANNB010000058.1 GCF_011603975.1 Cellulomonas sp. IC4_254
CCCGCCGCTCGAGATAGGGCCGCAGACGGTCCTACCTCGGCGCGGAGGCCCTATCTCGGCGAAGGATGGCGCACGGGGAGTCGTCGGGAGCGGGGTGGGAGCAGGCGCGGACCGGGCCGGTCAGCGGGTCGCGCGGCGGTCCGGGGCGGCCTCGCGGGCCAGGGCGAGCCAGGCGGCCAGGTCCGCGTCGTCCGCGACGGCCGCCGCGTCGACGGTCAGCCAGCCGCGGCCCATGGTCCGCCCGCCCATGCGGGACGGCGCCGCGCCCGGCCGGGCGGCGAGCTCGTCGTGCCGGTCGGACGCGACCCGCACGAGCAGGTCGCCGCTGCCGCGGGCGCTGGCGATCATCACGTCGCCGAGGAAGAACGAGACGCCGCCGAACAGGGGCCGGTCGGAGACGGGGGCGGGCTCGCCGGCGGCGGGAGCGTCCGGGGCGGCGAGCACCGCGCGGACCCGGGCGGCGAGGTCGGGCGAGCCGGTGACGTCGGCCATCGCGCACCTCCCCGGACGGCGCGCGGTCGGCGTTCCCGCCCGGGCCGACGGTACGACCGGCCGAGGAGCCGGGCAAGACCCGGTACGCGTCGCGCGGAAAAGGTGACGGTAGGTGTCGGTGGCTGTGCGTACCCTGTCGAAGCCGATCGCGGACGGACCCCCCGCCGCCCCGTGGTCGCGGACCTCGTCGCCCGCCGACCCCAGGAGATGACGTGCTCGCCCGTCTGCTGCTGCGCTACCTGCGCCCCTACCGCTGGCTGCTGCTCGGCGTGCTGGTGTTCCAGCTCTGCTCCGCGCTGGCCATGCTCTACCTGCCCAACCTGAACGCCCGCATCATCGACGAGGGGGTGGCGCAGGGGGACACCGGGTTCATCTGGCGCGCCGGCGGCTACATGCTCGTCGTGTCGCTGGGCCAGATCCTCGCCGCGATCGTCGCCACCTACTTCGCCGCGCGCGCCGCGATGCAGGTCGGCCGGGACCTGCGCGACGACGTCTACGGCCGGGTGAGCGGCTACTCGGAGCGGGAGATCTCCCGGTTCGGCGCCGGCTCCCTCATCACCCGCAACACGAACGACGTCCAGCAGGTCCAGATGCTCGCCATGATGGGCTCGACCATGCTGGTGAGCGCGCCGATGCTCGCGATCGGCGGCATCGTCATGGCGCTGCGCCAGGACGTCGGGCTGTCCTGGCTGATCGCCGTCTCCGTGCCGGTGCTGCTGCTCGTCGCGGGGCTGATCATCAGCCGGATGGTGCCGCTGTTCCGGTCGTTCCAGACCAAGCTCGACGCCGTCAACCGGATCATGCGCGAGCAGCTGACCGGCGTGCGCGTCGTCCGGGCGTTCGTCCGGGAGGACATCGAGAGCGAGCGGTTCCGCGGCGCGAACACCGACATCATGGTGGTCGGGCGCAAGATCGGGTCGTTGTTCGTCGTGCTGTTCCCGCTCGCGATGCTCGTGCTCAACGTGACCGTCGTGGGTGTGATCTGGTTCGGCGGCATCGAGGTGGACAACGGGAACGTGCAGGTCGGCACGCTCTTCGCGTTCATGCAGTACATCGGCCAGATCCTCATGGGCGTCCTCATGGCCACCTTCATGACGGTGATGATCCCGCGCGCCGCGGTGTCGGCGGAGCGGATCACCGAGGTGCTGGAGAGCGAGTCCACCCTGGCCGAGCCGGCCGAGCCGGTGCGCGGCACCCCGCGGCCGGGCGAGGTCGCGTTCGAGGACGTGACGTTCGCGTACCCCGAGGCCGAGCACCCGGTGCTCTCCGGGGTGTCGTTCACCGCCCGGCGGGGCCAGACCGTCGCCGTGATCGGGTCGACCGGCGCGGGCAAGACCACCCTGGTCTCGCTGATCCCGCGGCTGTTCGACACGACCGGCGGCGCCGTGCGCGTCGGCGGCGTGGACGTCCGCGACCGGGACGTCGAGGAGCTGTGGGCCGGCATCGGCCTGGTGCCGCAGCGGCCGTTCCTGTTCGCCGGCACGGTGGCGTCCAACCTGCGCCTCGGCCAGGAGGACGCCACGGACGCCGACCTGTGGCGCGCGCTCGAGATCGCGCAGGCCAGCGACTTCGTGCAGCAGATGGAGGGCGGCCTCGACGCCCGGATCGCGCAGGGCGGCACCAACGTGTCCGGCGGGCAGCGCCAGCGGCTGGCGATCGCGCGCGCCCTGGTGCGCCGCCCCCCGGTCCTGGTGTTCGACGACTCGTTCTCCGCGCTCGACCTCGCCACTGACGCCCGGCTCCGGCAGGCGCTGTGGCGCGAGCTGCCGGAGGTCACCAAGATCGTCGTCGCCCAGCGGGTGTCGACCGTGACCGGCGCGGACCAGATCCTCGTGCTCGAGGACGGCCGGGTCGCCGGCCTCGGCACGCACGACGAGCTGCTCGCGACCAACCAGACCTACCGCGAGATCGCGGAGTCCCAGCTCGCGGTGGAGGCCGGCGCATGAGCGACCAGAAGACGCGGACCAAGCCGGCCGAGCCGGAGCTGACCGAGGACGAGAAGCTCGAGATCGAGCTGGGGGAGCAGGCACGCCTCGCGTCCGACTCCTGGGACTCGGTCGCCCCGGGCAAGGCGGACAACTTCGGGCAGTCGTTCGGCCGGATGCTCGGCCTCCTGCGGCCGTACAGGTGGGCCCTGGTCGCGGTCGCGATCATGGGCGCGGCGGGCGTGACGCTCACCGTGCTCGCGCCGCGGGTGCTCGGCCGCGCGACCGACGCGGTGTTCACCGGCTTCATGTCCCGGCAGCTCCCCGCCGGTATCACGCAGGAGCAGGCCGTCGAGGGGCTGCGCGCCCAGGGCCAGGACCGGGTCGCGGACATGGTCGCGGCCGCGCGGGACCTGGTGCCGGGCGCCGGGATCGACTTCGACCTGCTCGGTCGGCTGCTGCTCACCGTGCTCGCGCTGTACGTCGCGGGCGCGCTGCTCATGTGGCTGCAGGGCTACATCATCAACGTGATCATGGTCCGGGCCATGTGGCGGCTGCGCGAGCAGGTCGAGGCCAAGATCAACCGGCTGCCGCTCGCCTACTTCGACAAGGTGCAGCGCGGCGAGCTCATCTCCCGCGTCACCAACGACATCGACAACATCACGCAGACGATGCAGCAGTCGCTGTCCACCGCGCTGACCTCGATCCTCACCGTGGTCGGCGTGCTGATCATGATGTTCTCGATCTCGTGGCAGCTGGCCCTGGTGGCGCTGGTGTCCATCCCGCTGATGGGCGTCATCTTCGGGGTCATCGGCCCGAAGTCGCAGCAGGCGTTCGGCACCCAGTGGCGCAAGGTCGGGCGGCTGAACGCGCGGGTCGAGGAGTCGTTCTCCGGCCACGCGCTGGTCAAGGTGTTCGGCCGCCGGCAGGACTTCGCGGACAAGTTCAAGGCGGAGAACGAGGAGCTGTACCGGGCCTCGTTCAAGGCGCAGTTCCTGTCCGGGATCATCTGGCCCGGCATGTCCTTCGTCAGCAACCTGACCTACGTCGGCATCGCGGTGCTCGGCGGCCTCATGGTCGCGAACGGCACGATGCTGCTCGGCAGCGTCCAGGCGTTCATCCAGTACACGCAGATGTTCACCCAGCCGCTGTCCGAGCTCGGCGGCATGGCCGCGGTGGTGCAGTCCGGCACGGCCTCGGCCGAGCGGGTGTTCCAGCTGCTCGACGAGGATGAGCAGAGCGAGGACGACCCGCAGGCGCCGGCCCCGGCCGAGGGCGACGGGACCATCGAGTTCGAGCACGTCGCGTTCTCGTACAGCCCCGACCAGCCGCTGATCGAGGACCTGTCGTTCACCGTCCGGCCCGGGCAGACCGTCGCGATCGTCGGCCCCACCGGCGCCGGCAAGACCACGCTGGTCAACCTGCTCATGCGGTTCTACGAGCTGGACGGCGGCCGGATCCTGGTGAACGGCCAGGACATCGCGACGCTGTCCCGGCACGACGCCCGCGCCCGCACCGGCATGGTGCTGCAGGACCCGTGGCTGTTCGCGGCGACCATCCGGGAGAACATCCGGTACGGCCGGCAGTCCGCGACCGACGAGGAGATCCTCGCCGCCGCGCAGGCGACCTACGTGGACCGGTTCGTGCACTCCCTGCCGCACGGGTACGACACCGTGCTGGAGGAGGACGCGGCCAACCTCTCGGCCGGGGAGAAGCAGCTGCTCACCATCGCGCGGGCGTTCGTCGCGCGGCCGTCGGTGCTCATCCTCGACGAGGCGACGTCCTCCGTCGACACCCGCACCGAGAAGCTGCTGCAGCGGGCGATGGCCTCGCTGCGGCAGGGGCGGACCTCGTTCGTCATCGCGCACCGGCTGTCGACCATCCGGGACGCCGACCTCATCCTCGTGATGGAGCACGGCGCGATCGTCGAGAAGGGCACGCACGACGAGCTCATCGCGTCCGGCGGTGCGTACCACCGGCTCTACCAGTCGCAGTTCGCCGGCGCCGTCGTGGGGGAGGACGCGTGACCGGTCCGGCCGCGGACGGTCCGGCCGCCGACGGTCGGGGCGGCGACGGTCGGGCTGCCGACGGTCGGGCTGCCGACGGTCCGGGCGGCGCGGTCGGGACGGCGGCGCCGCCCCGGCCCGCCCGGGCCCGCGGGCCGCTCGCCGCGGTGCCGACCGGGGTGCTCGCCGCGGTGACCCTCGTGGTCGCGTTCGCCGTCGCGCAGGTCACCGGGGTGCGGGCGCTCGGCGGGGCCGTCCTGGTGCTCGGCGTGGTGTGGTGCGCCTGGCGGTCCTGGTCCGCCGGTGCCGGGCGCGTGGTCGCGGTCGTCGTGCTCGGTGCGGTCTGCTTCGCCGGGTCGCACGTGCTCGCGCCGGCGCTCGGCCCGTGGCCGGCGGTCCTGCTCGTCGCGGCGGTGCTGGGCGCGGGGGCGTGGTCCCTCGTGGACCGCCGCGGGGTGGCGGCGCGCTGACCAGCGTGGGGACCCGGCGCGAGGGGTACTAGTACCAACGTCCGATCGCGCGGCAGACCTGCGGCGCGGGAGAACTGACTCGTCGGATCCACCCCACCACCCGAGGAGTCCCCGTGAAGCGCACCCTGGTCTTCACCGCCGCCGCCGCGCTGGCGATCGTGCCGGCCGTCGTCGGCCTCACCGCCAACCCGAGCCTGAGCCGCGAGGTGCCGGTCTCGGTGCCCAGCCAGGCGCCCACCGCCGACGACCGCGGCGGTGCGACCGACCGCGACCTGCGCACCGAGGCCGGCGACGACCGCCGCGCCAACGGCACCGGCGCCACCACGTCCCCGTCGGACGACGCGACGCCCTCGTCGTCGCCCGCCGCCGTGCCGGACGACCACGGCGGCCGCACCGACCGCGACGACCGGTTCGAGCCGGGCGACGACCGCCGCGTGAACGGCACCGCCCCTGTCGCCCCAGCAGCTCCCGTGGCGCCCGCCGTGCCGGCCGCGCCCGCCGCGCCCGCGGACGACTCCGGCCACCACGCGTCGGGGTCGGACGACTCCGGGCACCACGGGTCGGACGACTCGCACACCTCGGGCGGCGACGACGACGGCGGCCGCCACGGCGGCCACGGCAGTGACGACTGACCGGTGCCCGCAGCACCTAGGGTGGCGCCTGTGCAGACGCCCGCGCCCGCGGCTGAGGACGGCCGAGTCGTCCTCAGCCGCGGCGCGCCGCCCGCCGCCTCGGTCGCACCGGTCCGCACGTGGCGGGTGCTCCTCCAGGTCGGTGCGGCGGCGGCGGTCGTGCTCGTGCTGGTCGCCGTGCTCGGCCTGAGCGCGAGCCGGCGGATCGCCGAGCAGGAGTCGGTGAACGACGCCGCCCGCAGCACCGACCTGCTGGCCGACGCCGTGGTGCAGCCCGCGCTGACCGACGGCGTCGTGACCGGCGCCCCGGAGGCCCTCGCGGCGCTGGACGAGGTGGTCCGGGACCGCGTCCTCGGCGACGCGGTCGTCCGGGTGAAGCTCTGGGATGCCGACGGCCGGATCGTCTACTCGGACGAGCCGCGGCTGATCGGCGACGAGTTCGGGCTCGGTGACGACGAGCGGGCGGTGCTGGCGGACCCGTCGACGCAGGCCGAGGTGAGCGACCTCGACGAGCCGGAGAACCGGTTCGAGCGGGACCAGGGCCGGCTGCTCGAGGTCTACCGCCCCGTCTGGACGCCGGGCGGCACCGTCCTGCTGTTCGAGACCTACAGCCGGTACGACGTCGTCACCGAGCGCGCGGCCGCGGTGTGGCGGGGCTTCGCCGGGATCACGGTGACCAGCCTGCTGCTGCTCGTGGTGCTGCTGCTGCCGGTGCTGTGGACGCTGCTCGACCGGCTGCGGCGCGCGCAGGACCAGCGCGAGCGGCTGCTGCGCAGCGCGGTCGACGCGTCCGACGCCGAGCGTCGCCGGATCGCGGCCACCCTGCACGACGGCGTGGTGCAGGAGCTGGCGGCGTCGTCGTTCGCGCTCGCCGGTGCCGCCGAGCGCGCCGAGCGGGCGGGGGCGGCGGACGTCGCCGCCGACGTGCGGGCGGCCAGCGGGACCGTCCGGACGTCGATCCGCGGCCTGCGGTCGCTGCTCGTCGACATCTACCCGCCGAGCCTGCGGACCGCCGGGCTCGGCGCCGCGCTGGCCGACCTCGCCGGCGGGCTCGCGGCCCGCGGGGTGCGCGTGACGGTGGACGCGCCAGAGGACGCCCTGGCGGGGGTCGGCGTCGACGCGCAGCAGCTCGTGTACCGGGTCGCGCAGGAGACGGTGCGGAACGCGGTCGCGCACGCGGGCGCCGACGAGGTGCGGGTGACCCTGGCGCGCGCCGGTGGGCTGCTGGTGCTGGAGGTCGCCGACGACGGCGCGGGCTTCGACGCCGCCGCCGCGTTGGCGAGCCCGCCCGAGGGGCACCTGGGTCTGCGCGTGCTCGGCGACCTCGCCGCCGCGGCGGGCGCGGACCTGTCGGTCGCCACCGCGCCCGGTGCGGGCACGCGCTGGCGGCTCGCGGTCGACCCCGACGTGGAGGTGCGATGACCGAGGACATCACGGTCCTGCTGGCCGACGACCACCACCTGGTGCGCTCGGGGCTCGCCGGGCTGGTCGACGCGGCGGACGGGATGCGGGTGGTCGGGCAGGCCGCCGACGGCGCCGCGGCCGTCGCGCTGGCGGCCGACCTCGCCCCGGACGTGATCCTGATGGACCTGTCGATGCCGGGGACCGACGGCGTCGAGGCGACCCGCGAGGTGCTGCGGCAGCGGCCCGGGACCCGGGTCGTCGTGCTGACGTCGTTCTCCGACCACGACCGGGTGTCCGCCGCGGTCTCCGCCGGCGCCGTCGGCTACCTGCTCAAGGACTGCGAGCCGGAGGAGCTCGTGGCCGCCGTGCGGTCGGCCGCGCAGGGCTACTCGCCGCTGGACCCCCGGGTGGCGGGCGCGCTGCTGCCCTCCGCGGCGGCGCCGCGGCCCGCCGACCGGCTGAGCGCCCGCGAGCGCGACGTGCTCCGGCTGCTCGCGAAGGGGCTGGCGAACAAGCAGATCGGGCGCGAGCTCGGCATCGCGGAGCGGACGGTCAAGGTGCACGTCGGCCACGTCTTCCGGCTGCTCGGCGTGGCGGACCGGACCAGCGCCGCCCTCTGGGCGCGCGAGCACCTCCCGGAGTCCTGAGCGAGCGGCGCCCGTCGGGCGCCCGCGACCCACTCCCCACCCGATTGTCGCGGGACCACCGGATCGGTCGGACGGCTGCGCGACGATCCGGTGGGGACGGGGCGTCAGCCCGCCGCGGGCACCCGCCGGGCCGTCGCCGCCAGCAGCGCCGAGCCGAGCAGCCCCGCCGCGCAGACGAGCACGACGACCCGGTGGTCCACGGCGTCCACCACGGCCGCCGCCGCGACGGCGAGCGCGAGCTGCGGCGCGTTCAGCAGCAGCGCGCCCGCCGACTGCACCCGGCCCTGCAGGGTCGGCGGCGTGCGCACCTGCCGCTCGGTGACGAACGCGACGACGGCCCAGGTCACCCCCGCGCCGAGCGCGCCCAGCCCGAGCGCCACACCGACCAGGCTCGACCCCGCGAGCGGCACGACCCCAGCGGCGGCGACCAGCAGCGCCACCGCGACGAGCCGGGTGGCGCCCCACCGGGCGATCAGCCGGTCGGCGGTCAGCCCGGCGACGACCGCGGTGACGGCCTGGGCGCTGGTCAGCGGGCCGAGCGCCTCGGGCGGCAGGCCCAGGCCACGGTCGACGATCGCGAACGCGACGCCGTTGATCGCGCCGGTCACGCCGAACCCGATGCCGAGCGTCACGGCGAGCCGGCCGAGCGGCGGGGTGCGCCGCAGGTGCCGGAACCCCGCGGTCACGGCGCGCGCGAACGGCTCGTGGCCGGGATCGGGCGGCGTCTCCCGGACCCGCAGCCGGGCGGCGAGCACCGCCGACGCCGCGAACGCCGCCACCGCGACGACCACGAGCGGCCGCGGCCCGGCCGCCGCGTAGACGACGGCCCCGGCCACCGGCATCGCCAGCCGGAACGACTGGTCGATCGCGGTGAGGCGGCCGTTCGCGGGCGCGAGCGCCCCGTCCGGCAGCAGGTCGCGCAGCAGGCCGGACTGCGCCGCGCCGGTCGTGTAGCCGACGGTGGCGTAGACGACCGTCACGCCGAGGACCACCCACGCCCCGGCCGGCCCCCGGACCGGGAGCAGCGCCAGCAGCGCCGCGGCGCCGACCGCGTAGGCGACGACGAGCACCCGCCGCCGGGAGACCCGGTCGACCAGGTGGCCGATCAGCGGGGTGGCGAGCGCCGGGAGCCCGAAGGCGGCGAGCGTCAGGCCGGCGGCGGCGTCCGAGCCGGTGAGGTCCTTGACCCAGACGGCGAGGATGAGGGCGAGGAGCGAGTCCGCGAGGTTCGCGGCGACCCACACGGCCGTGAGCAGCCGGAAGGCGGGGGAGCGCAGCGCGGCGCGTGGGTCGGGCGACGGCGGGCCGGCGACGTCGGTGTCGGCGTCGGGGTCGGCGTCGGCCGGGGCGTCCGGCCCGGCCCGCCCCGGTGTGCCCGGCGCGACGCTCCACCCCGGCCCGTCGTCCGGGGTCACGGCTCCGGCTCCGCGCTGACCGCCCCGAAGAACCGGGCGTGCCGGGCGCCGGGCGGACGCAGCGCCGGGTCGTCGGAGCGGCCGGCGAACCGGTCCGTCAACCGCGCGACCTCCGCGGACAGCGCCCGCAGCTCCTCGCTGGTCGCCCAGAACGACGACGAGTGCAGGCCCGACGCGAGCAGCCACTCGTCCGCCTCGCGCGGCGCCGCGTCCAGCCACCGGTGCAGGCGGTCGGCCTCCTTGTCCACGGTCAGCCGCGCGACCTCGGCGACGGCGCGGAGCGACCCCGGCAGCGCGGGGTCGTACCGGCTCGGCCGCTCGCGGACGGACCGCCAGGGCCGCTCACGCCCGCGCGGCGGGGCGGCCTCGAGGTAGCCGTGCCGCGCGAGCGTGTGCAGGTGGAACGAGCAGCTCGCGACCGACTCGCCGGTGCGCGCCGCGCACTGGGTCGCGGTCAGGTCGCCCTCGGCGTCGAGCAGGTCGAGCAGCCGCAGCCGGAGCGGGTGGGCCAGCGCCCGGATCCGCGCGGGGTCGGACTCGGCGCGTGGTGCGGTGGCGGCGGGCTGGGTGTCGCCGGCGGGCGCGGAGGGGTCCATCCGGGAAGCGTAGGAGGATCAAGGAGTCTTGATCAAGAACCCTTGAGGATTCGCCGGTCGGCGCACCTCAGGGCAGGCCGCCCGTCGCCGGGTCGCGGTCCGTCAGGCAGTACCGGCGTCCTGCCGGGTCCCGCAGCACGGTCCACCGCTCCCGGACCGCCTCGACCTGCGCGCCGAGCGCGACGTGCCGGTCGGTCTCGGCGCCCCGGTCGGAGCAGGCGAGGTCCAGGTGCGCGCGCACGGGCCCGTCGGGCTCGTCGAGGCGCTGGAGCAGCAGCCGCAGCGGTAGGCCGTCCGGACGACGCAGCGGGACGAGCGCCGCGCCGGGGGCGGTCGGCTGCTCGGGCCAGCCGGTGAGCTCCGCCCAGAACCGCCGCTCCGCGTCCCAGCGGTCCGCGGGCACGTCGACGGCGAGCTGGTCGACGAGGCTGGTGTACGTGCCGCCCTCCGGGTGCGGCCAGGTGACCGGGGCCGGGCGGCGCGCCGGGTACGCGTCGACGAAGCAGAACGCGAGCCCGCCCGGCGACGTCAGGACGACGTGGTCCGACGCGGCGACCTCGCGGGCGCCGAGCAGCACCGCGGCGTCCGCGGCGGCGCGGGTGTCCGGCACGTGCAGGTCGAGGTGCACGCCGCCGGGCCCCGACCGCACCCGCTGCGCTCGGAGGTACCCGTCGCCGTCGGCCGGCACCAGGGTCACGAACTCGTCGTCGGGCCCCCGGAAGGGCGACAGCGTGGACGCGGTGGCCGCCTGCCAGAAGGCGAGGGTGCGGTCCCAGTCGGCCGCCGTCGAGTCGAGGAAGGCCGTGGCCCACGTGATCATGCCGCGACCGTAGCGGCGGCCACCCGTCGCCGGGACCCGAAATGCGCTTCGGGCTGTGGGTGGGGGGCCCTAGGGTCGACGGACGATGCTCGGAACCACCACCGCCCCGCCCTCGGTCGACGCCAGCGCCGACCGGGCCGCGCGCACGCCCGCCGACCCCGCCCGCCGTCTCGACTGGCGGCGCCTGCGCGGCCCTGTCGCCGGCGTCGCGCTGGTCGCGCTGACCATCGCGTCGGTCGGCGCCGCGCTCGGCACCGTCGTCGCCGGCGACCTCGCGGAGGAGCCGACGGCCGCCGGGCTGTGGCTGCTCGCGGCGTGCCTCGTGGGTGCGGCGCTGGTGGACACGGTCGGTCAGGTCGCGTGGGCCGGGGTGGTCGACCGCGCCGAGGGCCGGCTCCGCGGGGACCTGCTGAGCGCGGCCCTGCACCAGCCGCTCGGCACGCTCACGGAGCAGGCCGTCGGCGAGGTGCTGGACCGGGTGGACGACGACACGCACGCGGTGGGCACCCTCGTGCGCCGGCAGGTCTGGGGCCTGGGCCGCACCGTCGTCGGCTGCGTGCCGCTGTGGATCGTCGGCGGGCTGACCTGGTGGCCCGCGTGGGTGCTGTTCCCGCTGCTCGGCGGCGTGACCGTGCTGGTCGTGCGGCCGTCGCTGGGCGAGATCGCGCGCCGGAAGGTCGTCGAGGAGCGCGCGTGGACCGATAACGCGGCCGCGTTCGAGGAGGCCGTCGCCGCCCGCGACGACCTGCGCACCAGCCGCGGGCAGGCGTTCGCGGTGCGGCGGCTCGCCGAGGCGTCCGCCCGCGTGCACCGGATGCTCGACCGGGTGCTCGCCGTCGAGACCCGGATGACCGCCCAGGCGGGGACGCTGCTGCACGCGCTGCTGGCCGGCGTCGTGGTCGCGGGCGTGGTGCTCGCCGGTGCGGGCGACCTCACCGTGGCGCAGCTCGTGACGCTGTTCCTCGTCACCGCGTCGTTCGTCGGGCAGTTCGACCAGCTCGCGCGGCACCTCCCCGACGTCCAGGAGGGCATCGGCGCGATCGTCCGCATCCGCGAGCTGCTCGACACCGAGCCCGAGCCGACCGGCGGCCGCGGGGTGCCCGGCGGTCCACTCGACCTCGAGCTGCGCGACCTGCACTTCTCGTACGCCGAGGGCACGTTCGCGCTGCGCGGGGTCGACCTGCGGGTGCCCGCCGGGCAGACCGTCGCGCTGGTCGGCCGGACGGGGTCGGGCAAGTCGACGCTCGCGTCGCTGCTGTCCCGCGCGGTCGAGCCGGAGCCAGGGTCGGTGCTGCTCGGCGGGGTCGACGTGCGGGACGTCGACCTCCAGGCGCTGCGCGCGGCCGTCGGGGTCGTCACCCAGCGCACCGAGATCCTCGCCGGGACGCTCGCCGAGAACATCGCGCTGTTCGCGGACGTGCCGCGCGCCGACGTCGAGGGCGCCGTGCGCGAGCTGCGGCTCACCGACTGGGTCGCGGGCCTGCCCGACGGCCTCGACACGCTGCTCGGGCCCGGCGGCACCTCGCTGTCCGCGGGGGAGGAGCAGCTGGTCGCGTTCGCCCGGCTGCTGGTCCGGGACGTGCAGGTCGTCGTGCTCGACGAGGCGACCGCGCGGATGGACCCGCTGACCGAGGCGCGGGTCGTCGCCGCGTCCGAGCGGCTGCTCGGCGGGCGGACCGGGGTGCTCGTGGCGCACCGGCTCGGCACCGTCGAGCGGGCCGACCAGGTCGTCGTCCTCGACCACGGCCGCGTCGTGCAGCAGGGCGCCCGGGAGGCGCTGGCGCGCGACGCCGGCCCGTTCCGGACGCTGCTCGAGGCCAGCCGGGCGGAGGGGCACGCGGGGATGCTCGACGCCGACGCCGACGCTGACGCCGACGCCCGGGCCGGCGCCGACGCCCGGGCCGTCGGGGACGCGCGGGCCGTCGGGGACGCGCGGGCCGTCGGGGACGCCGCCGCCGAGCCCGAGGCCGCGGCCGACGCCCCGGACGCGGCCGGTGCCGAGCCGGGCCCGAACCGGGGCGCGGCCGAGGTCGGCGCGCGGCGGCGCACCGGTCCGGCACCCGTGCTCCGCGACCCCGGGACCGGCCCGAGCCTGGCGCGCGGGATCGCGCACGCGCTCGTGGTCAAGCCCCGGTGGGGCCTGCTCGGCGGTCTGCTGTTCCTGCTGTCCAGCCTGTTCGCCGCGCAGGGCGCCGTCACCGGCTACCTGTGGGGGCACACCGTCGAGGGCCTGCGGGCCGGCGAGCCGACGACCGGCCTCGTCGTGGCCCTGGCTGTGACCCTGCTGCTCGTGGCGCCGTGCGGCTCGCTCGCGTTCCGGCTGTACCCGAAGTGGTGGATCGAGCTGCTGCTCCGGGTGCGGATGTCGGTCCTGGTGGGCCAGACCCGGCAGCACCGGCTGCGGCGCACCCCGCCGGGCGAGGTCGTGGCGCGGGCGCTCGACGCGGACCGGTTCGTCCGGTACGCCGACCGCTGGGTCGACCTCGTCAACGGCCTCGTGCTGGTCGCCGTCACCGCCGTGCTGAGCTGGTCGCTGCTGGCCGGCGCGGTGCTGCTCGCGGTGCTCGTCGTCAGCGCGGCGTGCGCCCTCGCCGGGCGCGGCGTCGCCGGGCGCTCGGCCACCCGGTCGGCCGCCG
Organism: Cellulomonas sp. IC4_254; assembly: GCF_011603975.1. Taxonomy (GTDB): domain Bacteria; phylum Actinomycetota; class Actinomycetes; order Actinomycetales; family Cellulomonadaceae; genus Cellulomonas. The sequence goes on from NZ_JAANNB010000058.1 coordinate 13,044, forward strand.
CGCGCGCCGGGTTCGGGCGGTCGCTGGTCTCGGCCCTGGACGCGGCCCGCACCGTCAAGCTCGCGGCCCGGACGCCGGAGGTGCACGCGCACCTGCGGCGCGTCGACGACGGCCGCGTCGAGGCCGCCGTGTTCGAGCACCGGGTGCAGGCCGTGCTCGACGGCGTGCCGATCATCATGGTGCAGGTCGGTGCGGTCGTGGCCTGGGGCGCCCTGCTCGCCGGGGTGTGGGACCTCGCGAGCACGCTGCTGGTCGCGGGGGCGGTCGCCGGGTTCAACTGGTTCGGCGTCGTCGCGGGTGCGGTCGTCACCGAGGCGCCCGGCACCCGGTCCTGGCAGCAGGCCACGGCGTCGTTCGCGGCGGGCGCGGACCTCGTGGCCGAGACGCCGGGCGTCGACCTGTCCGCGGGGTCTGCGCCGCTGCCCGGGCCCGACGACCGGGACCGGCTGGACACCCTGGAGCTCCGCGGCGTCGGGGCGGTGCACGACGACGGCACGATCGGCGTCGCCGGCGTGGACCTCACGATCGCGCGCGGCGAGCTCGTGCTGCTGCTCGGGCGGGTCGGCGCGGGCAAGTCGAGCCTGCTGTCCGCGCTCGCCGGGCTGATGGCGCACACGGGGCGGATCCGGTGGAACGGCACCGACGTCGCCGACGCCGAGGCGTTCCTGCGCCCGGGCCGGGTGGCGCACGTGGCTCAGGTGCCGCGGGTGCTGTCCGGGACGTTCGCCGACAACGTGCGGCTCGACCACCAGCGCGCCGTGGACGGGCCGCTCGACGCCGCGCGGATGACGGCGGACGTGGCGGAGGCCGGTGGGCCGGACGCGCTCGTGGGCCACCGCGGCGTGCGGCTCTCCGGCGGCCAGGTGCAGCGGCTGGCGCTCGCCCGGGCCCTGGCCACCGAGGCGGAGCTGCTGCTCGCCGACGACGTGTCCAGCGCGCTCGACGCGAGCACCGAGATCGAGCTGTGGTCCGCCCTGCGGGAGCGCGGCACGACCGTGGTCGGTGCCACGTCCAAGCGCGCGGCGCTCGCCCGCGCGGACCGGGTGGTCGTCCTGGAGGACGGCGCGGTCGCGGCGGTCGGCCCGTGGCGCGACCTCGCCCTGCGCTGGGGTCACCTGGCGGGCTGACGGCCGCGCGCGCCGGCGCGGTCCGACCCGGACCCGCGCCGTCCGACCTGGGCTGGCGCGGTCCGACCCGGGCCGCTCCGCGCCGCCTCGCGCTGCCTGGGGCGGCCCCGCGCTACTCGGCGCCGCCTCGCGCTGCGTGGGGCGGCCGCGCGCCGCCTCGCGCTGCGTGGGGCGGCCCCGCGCTACTCCGCGCCGCCTCGCGCTGCCGGGAGCGGCCCGGCGCCGCCTCGCGCCAGCGAGCGCAATCCCCGCCCATGCGGTCCCGACGCCCCGGACGGCTCGCGGGGCACGCCGAGATAGGGCCTCCCGACCGAGATAGGACCGCCTACGGTTCTATCTCGGACCGACGGTCCTATCTCGGCGCACGGGCGCACGGGCGCACAGGCCGCACGGGCGCACGGGGCGCACGGGCGCACGGGGCGCACGCGGCCCACGGGCCGCACGGGCCGCACGGGCGCACGGGCGGACGGGCACGGGGAGGCCGTGCCGCCCGGGGTGGCGGTCAGGCGTGCGGGGTGGGGTCCGGCAGCAGCTCCTCGATGGCGGCGACCACCTCCGGCGCGTCGGGCAGCACCCGCGGCCGGAACCGCCGCGCCCGGCCGTCCGGCGCGACGAGGAACTTCTCGAAGTTCCAGGTGATCCGCCCGGCCTTGCCCGTGTCGTCGGGGACCTCGTGCAGCGCCCGGTACAGCGGGTGCGCGTGCCGCCCGTTGACGGGGGTCTTCTCCAGCATCGGGAACGTCGCGCCCCAGGTGGCGGAGCAGTACTCGGCGATGGCCTCGGACGACCCGAGCTCCTGGAGGAACTGGTTGCTGGGCACGCCGACGACGGTGAACCCGCGCTGCCCGTAGGTGCGGTGCAGGGTCTCGAGCTGCTCGTACTGCGGCGCGAGCCCGCACCGGGAGGCCACGTTGACCACGAGGGCGACGCGCCCGTCGGTCAGCGCGCCGAAGGTGGTGTCCGCGCCGCGGAGGGTCCGGACCGGGATGTCGTCGATCTGCACGCGCTCACCCTGCCACCGGCGGGGCCGGCTGTCAGGAGACGCGGCCCTGGATGAGCTTGTGCCAGTAGATCAGCGGCTCCAGGTACCGGTCGAACAGGAGCAGGCTCGGGCGGGGCCGGGCCAGGTCGACCACCGGCAGCGAGGGCTCCGGCGTCCCGTGCCGGTCGAACTCGGCGAGGAGCAGCCGGCGCCGCGAGGTGGTCACGGGCGCCACCGAGTAGCCGTCGTACCGGTGCATGGCGCGGCCGGTGCGGCGCGCCTGGATGTTGTGCGCGACGACGGGCACCTGCTTGCGCAGCGCGCCGCCGGACGGCAGCGTGCCGACGGTCGCGGCGTCCCCGAGCCCCCAGACGCGGGGGTGGGTGACGTGCTGCAGGGTCTCCGGGTCGACGGCGACGAAGCCCTCGCTGTCGTCGGTGGCCAGGCCGCTCGCCGCGATCCAGGGGTACGCGCGGTGCGGGGGCGCGAGGTACAGCGCGTCGTACGCCAGCGACGACGCGCCGTCCGGTCCGTCGAGCGCGAGCGTCCGCCCCTCGGCGTCCACCGACCGCACGGTGGTCCCGGTGCGGACCCGCACGCCGTACGACGAGGCGGCCGCGCGCAGCCGCTGGTCGGCCTCGGCGTGCCGGACCAGGTGCGGCCCCTCGACCAGCAGCTCCACCTCGACGTTGTCGAGCACCCCGGCGCGCCGCCAGACGTCGACGGCGGCGAACAGCGGCTTGAGGCCGACGGGGGCGCAGGGCACGTGCCGGTCGGAGATCGCGAACACGGCGCGGGCCGAGCGGAGGGACGAGAGCATCGTCCAGGTCTTCTCGGCCTGCTCGGGCAGGTAGCTCGTGGCGGCGTGCGCGGTCGCCACCGCCTCGCGGGACCCGGGGACGGCGTCCCAGTCGACCTCGGACCCCGGGCACACGGCCAGGTCGCCGTAGCCGAGCTCGGTGCCGTCGGCCAGCACGACGACCGACCGGGCGGGGTCGACGGACGCGACGGTGCCCGCGTACCGCCGGACGCCCGACGGGACGACCTCGTCCTGGGGGCGGCGCAGGTCGGCGAGCGTGGCCGTCCCGGAGGCGACGTAGGACAGCAGCGGCCGGTAGTGGTGCACCGACCGGGGCTCGACCACCGCGACGTCGCGGCAGCCGTCGCGCCGCAGCCGCCCGGCGAGGGACAGTCCGGCGTTGCCGCCGCCGATGACCAGCACGTCGTGCCGCCGGGGACCGCTCATCAGTGCACCACGCTCCACGGGTCGGGAGGACCGGACCCGGCCACGCTAGGCGAGCGGACGCCGGCCCGCCCGGTGGGCGGAGCGCGCAGCCGGGGACGGCGCAGGGCCGCGTGGCGAGGCCACGGTGCGGACGCGGATGGACTTCTGAGGTAAGGCTTCGCTAATGTCCCGGTTCGTGCCCGTGAACCCCGCCGCGATGGCCGCCGCCGACGTCAGCATCGGCTACGGCGGCGCCCCAGTCGTCACCGGCGCCAGCGTCGAGCTGGCCGCGGGCCGGGTCACCGCGCTCGTCGGCCCCAACGGCTCGGGCAAGTCGACGCTGCTGCGCGGCATGGCCCGGCTGCAGCGGCTGTCCGCAGGCCGGGTCACGGTCGAGGACGGCGACGCCCACGCGCTGTCGGCCCGCGACTTCGCCCGCCGGGTCACGCTGCTCGCGCAGTCGCGGCCCACGCCCGCCGGCATCACGGTCCGGGACGCGGTCGAGTTCGGCCGGCACCCGCACCGGCAGGGCTGGCGGGGCACCGACCCCGAGGGCCGGGCCGCCGTGGACCGCGCGCTGGACCTCGCGGGGATCGCCGACCTCGCGGGTGACGACGTCGACGCGCTGTCCGGCGGCCAGGTGCAGCGGGTCTGGTTCGCCTCCGCGCTCGCGCAGGACACGGGCGTGCTGCTGCTGGACGAGCCGACCAACCACCTGGACCTGCGGTACCAGGTCGAGGTGCTGGAGCTGGTCCGCGAGCTCGCCGACGAGCACGGCGTCGCGGTCGGCGTGGTGCTGCACGACCTGGAGCAGGCGGCCGCGGTCGCCGACCGGGTGCTCGTGCTGCACGGCGGCCGCGTGGTCGCCGACGGCGCACCCGAGCAGGCGATGACGTCGGCGCTGCTCAGCGAGGTCTACGACATCGACATCGTGGTGCGGACCGACGCGGGCACCGGGCACGTCGCGGTGCACGCGCCGCGGCTGCTGCTGCGCCGCGCGGGCGCCCGGGGCGCCCGGGGTGCTCACGACGGCGGCAGCCGCCCGGCCACCCGCGCGGACGAACCCGCGGACGCGCCGGCCGACGCCCCGCACCCCGCCCCCGTCGGCGCCTGACGCGCCGCTCCCGACCCCTTCCACTCCACCCGCCGCGTCTTCCCGCGGCCAGGGCGCGACGCGCGGGCGCCCACCCCTCCCGCGCAGACACGAGGAACGATGACCACCCGACGCACGCTCACGGCGCTCGTCGCCGTCGGCGCGCTGGCCGCGCTGGCGGCCTGCGGCACCACCGACGAGCCGGCGGCCGGCACCACGAGCCCGGCCGCCGCGGGCGGCCCGGTCTCCATCACGGACGACCGCGGCGAGACCGTCGAGCTCGACGCGCCCGCGACCCGGGTCGTGTCGCTGGAGTGGATGCAGACCGAGATGCTGACCTCGCTCGGCGTCACCCCGGTCGGCGCGGCGGACGTCGCGGGCTACACCTCCTGGGTCGGCGCCGTCGTGCCGCTCGAGGGCGAGCCCGAGGACGTCGGCACCCGCGGCGAGCCGTCGGTCGAGGCGGTCGCCGGCCTGGAGCCGGACCTCATCATCGGCGTGACGTCCTCGATCCCGGAGGGCGCCCTGGAGCAGTTCGAGCGGATCGCGCCGGTCGCGCTGTTCGACGGCGCCGACGCGGCCGACCCGCTGGGCTACGTCGAGGACACGTTCCGCAGCGTGGCGACGCTGGTCGGCGCGGAGGACGCGGCCGAGGAGGTCATCACCGACACCGAGACCCGCATCGCGGACAACGCCCAGCAGATCGCGGACGCCGGCCTGGAGGGCACGCCGGTCGTGTTCGCCTCGCCGTACGCCGAGGGCGCGAACGTCACGGTCCGCATGCACGGCCCGCGCTCCGCGTTCCAGGCCGTGGCCACCGAGATGGGCCTCGGCTCGGCGACGGAGGACCCGGGCGACGACGCGTACGGCCTGTCCTACGTCGACGTCGAGGGCCTGACCGCGCTGCCCGCCGAGACCCGGTTCCTGTACTGGGGCAACGACGACGAGGACGACGTCGTCGAGACCGTGCTCGCGAGCAACCCGGTCTGGCAGTCGCTGCCCTTCGTGCAGCAGGGCCACGTGCACCGCGCCGGCGTCGGCATCTGGGCCTACGGCGGCCCGGAGTCGCTGGCGGGCTGGTCTGACGACCTGGTCGCACAGCTGACCGCCGAGTGACCCGCGCCGCGCACCGCTAGAAGGACACCGTG
>NZ_JAANNB010000059.1 GCF_011603975.1 Cellulomonas sp. IC4_254
CGCGCGCGTCCTCCGCCTGGCGCGAGGGCGACCCCGTCGGCCGGCGCCGGTTCGTCGACCTCGGCGCCCTGGACCTGGAGGCGGGCGGCCGGCTGCCCGACGTCCGGATGGCCTACGAGACCTGGGGCACCCCCGCCCCGGACGGCTCGAACGCCGTGCTCGTGCTGCACGCGCTCACCGGCGACTCGCACGTCACCGGCGACGCCGCCCCCGGCCACCCGACGCCCGGCTGGTGGTCGACGCTCGTCGGCCCCGGCGCGCCGATCGACACCGACCGCTGGTACGTCGTGGCGCCCAACGTGCTCGGCGGCTGCCAGGGCAGCACCGGCCCGGCGAGCACCGCGCCCGACGGCCGCCCGTGGGGCAGCCGGTTCCCGCAGCTGACCGTCCGCGACCAGGTCGCGGCCGAGCTGCGGCTCGCCGAGGCGCTCGGCATCGGGTCCTGGGCGCTGGTCGTGGGCGCGTCGATGGGCGGGCAGCGCGCGCTGGAGTGGGCGGTCACCGCCCCGCACCGCGTCCGGCGGCTCGCCGCGATCGCCACCTCGGCGCAGACCTCGGGCGACCAGATCGCCTCGTTCCACACCCAGCTCACCGCGCTGACCGCCGACCCCCGGTTCCGCGGCGGCGACTACTACGACGCCCCGGACGGCGAGGGCCCGCACGTCGGCCTCGGCCTGGCCCGGCAGATCGCGCACCAGACGTACCGGAGCGCCGCCGAGCTCGACGCCCGGTTCGGCCGGATCCCGCAGGGCGGCGAGGAGCCGCTCGACGGCGGTCGGTTCGCCGTGCAGTCGTACCTCGACCACCACGGCGACAAGCTCGCGCGCCGGTTCGACGCCAACACCTACGCGGTGCTCACCCGGTCGATGATCACGCACGACCTGGGCCGGGACCGCGGCGGCGTCGAGGCGGCGCTCGCCACGGTGACCGCAGACACCCTCGTGGTCGCGGTCGACTCGGACCGGCTGTTCCTGCCCGAGCAGTCCGCGCGGATCGCCGCCGGCGTCCCCGGGGCACGGCCGCTGCGCACGCTGCGGACGCCGTACGGGCACGACGGGTTCCTCATCGAGCACGAGCAGCTCGGCCCGCTGGTGCGCGAGCACCTGGAGGGCTGAGGCGCCGGCGTCTGGCACGCTGACCCCATGGGGACCGGGGACGTGACCGCGCGCACCGAGGTGCTGCGCCGCCAGTGGGGCACGCTGCGCGACTGGGTGGGCGACGTGCTGGACGCCGACACGGCGCGCGCCGCGAGCGTGCTCGACGGCTGGAGCGTCGCGGAGCTCGTGGCGCACCTCGGCCGGGCCATGGACGCGCTCGCCGTGTGCGAGCCCGCGCCCGCCGGCACCGTCCCGCTCAGCCTCGCGGAGTACCTCGGCTCGTACGCGGGCCGGGCGGCCGACATCGACCGGGTCACGAAGGAGCTCGCGGCCGAGATCGCCGACGACCCGCTGCGGCACGTCGACGCGCTGGTCCAGCGCGCGCTGCGCAGGGCCGACGACCTCGGGCCCGAGGACCGCGTCGTGCAGGCCCGCCGCGGCCCGGTCCTGCTGTCCACGATGCTGGCGTCCCGGATCACCGAGCTCGTCGTGCACGCCGACGACCTGCAGCGCTCGCTCGCCCGGGCCCGCGGCGCCGCGCCCGGCTCGCGCGCGGAGCTCGGCACCGGCATCGGCCCGCTGCCCGGGGTGCCGGGCGGGCTCGGCCCCCAGGGCGGGCTCGGCGACGGCGTCACCTCCGCCGGGCCGCTCGACGGCGACGCGCTCGACCTCGTGGCCACCGAGCTGCTCCGCATCGTGCAGGCCCGCGGCGGCTGGGACCTCGACGTCGTGCAGCCGCTGACCTGGGTGCGGCTGGCCGCCGGCCGGGTGCCGTACGACGTGGACGTCCTGGCGGCGGCGCTCGCGCCGCGGTTCACCTCCGACTCGGTCCCGGACCTGGGCCGGATGCTCCCGGTCCTGTGAGCCGCCGGTCCCGAGCGTCCTCCTCGCCGAGATGGCAACTCTCGGCTGTGCGCGGGTGCGCGTGCGCAGCCGAGAGTTGCCATCTCGACGGGTCCCGGGGGCGGGTGCGCAGCCGGGGCTAGGGTCGGGAGCATGCTCGCCGCGATGGTCACCCGGTTCTCGCCCGACGACCCCCTGGCGGGGCTGACCGTCGGGGAGCACCCCGAGCCGCCGGTCCGCGAGCACTGGACGACCGTCGACGTGCGCGCGGCGGCCCTGAACCAGCACGACCTGTGGTCGCTGCGCGGCGTCGGCCTGAAGCCCGAGCAGCTGCCGATGGTGCTCGGCACCGACGGCGCCGGCGTCACCGGTGACGGGCGCGAGGTCGTCCTGCACGCGGTGGTCGGCGGCGCGTCCGGCCACGGCGTCGGGCCCGCCGAGCCGCGGTCGCTGCTGTCCGAGCGCTACCCGGGCACGATCGCCGAGCGGGTCGCGGTCCCCACGTGGAACCTCGTCGCCAAGCCTGCGGAGCTGTCGTTCGTCGAGGCCGCGTGCGTGCCGACCGCCTGGCTGACGGCCTACCGGATGCTGTTCGTGACCGGCCGGGCCCAGCCCGGGCAGCGGGTGCTGGTCCAGGGCGCGGGCGGCGGCGTGGCCACGGCCGCGATCCGGCTCGCCGCCGCGGCCGGGCTGGAGGTGTGGGTGACCAGCCGGGACGAGGCGCGGCGCGCGCGGGCGCTGGAGCTCGGCGCCGCGGGGGCGGTCGGACCCGGCGAGCGGCTGCCGGTCCGGGTCGACCTCGTGATCGAGACCGTCGGCGCCGCGACGTGGTCGCACTCGGTGCGGTCCGTGCGGCCGGGCGGCACGATCGTCGTCGCGGGGGCCACCACCGGGGACCCCGCGGCCATGGAGATCCAGCGGGTGTTCTTCCTGGAGATCGCGGTCCTCGGGGCCACGATGGGCACGAAGCAGGACCTGGAGCAGCTGCTCGCGTTCCTCGCGCGGACCGGCGTCCGGCCGGTCGTCGACTCGACCGTCCCCCTGGCCCGGGTCGGCGAGGGCCTGGCACGCTTGGCGCGCGGCGAGCAGTTCGGCAAGGTCGTCGCGGAGGTCTGACGGGCCGAGGGGTCCACGAGGGGGCGTGCGATGGCCGGCCGGTGGCGCGAGGACGTCCTGGGCGAGGACTACCGGGTCCGGACGATCGACCTGGCACCCGACGACGAGGGCGAGGTCGTCGCCAGCCTCGTCCGGTACGCCCCGCCGACGCCCGAGCCGCTGCGGCCGTCCCGCGCGGTGCTCTACGTGCACGGCTGGTCCGACTACTTCTTCCAGACCGGGCTCGCGGAGTTCTGGCACGCGCAGGGGGCGGCGTTCTACGCGCTCGACCTGCGCAAGTACGGCCGCAGCCTCCGGCCGCACCAGACCCCGGGCTACGTCGACGACCTGCGCACCTACGACGAGGAGATCGAGGCCGCGCTCGACCAGGTGCACCGCGACCTCGGGCGGTTCGCGCGGGTCATGATCATGGGCCACTCGACCGGCGGGCTGATCAGCGTGCTCTGGGCGAACCGGCACCCCGGCCGGGTGCACGGGCTGGTGCTCAACTCCCCGTGGCTGGAGCTGCAGGGCGCCGCGGTCGTCCGGCACGTGAGCGCGCCCGCGATCGCCCGGCTGGCCCGGCTGCAGCCCAAGGCGCCGCTGCCGAACATCGACCCGGGGTTCTACGGCCGCACGCTGCGGGCCGCGGACGGCGGCGAGTGGACCTACGACGACGCCTGGCGGCCGGTGCCGTCGTTCCCGGTGCGGGCCGGCTGGCTCGCGGCGGTCATGGCCGGGCACGCCGAGGTGGCCCGCGGCCTGCACATCCCGGTCCCGGTGCTCATGCTGGCGTCCGCCCGGACCGTCATCAGCCCGCGGTGGAGCGAGGACATGCGCGCCGCGGACGTGGTGCTCGACGTCGAGCTGCTGGCGCGGCGGGCGGTGCAGCTCGGCCCGGTGGTCTCGGTGGTGCGGATCGCGGGCGGGCTGCACGACCTCACGCTGTCGCCCGCACCGGTCCGGGCGCGGCTGTACGCCGAGATCAGCCGGTGGACGGCGGCGTACGGCTGGTCGTGACCGGCCGGCGCGTCAGGCGCCGACGGCCTCGCCGAGCGTCGGGCCGTCCTCGCCGAACCGCCACACCCGCCAGCCGTCCGCCGGGCGCTCCAGGTCGGCGGCCGCGGTCGCGGCGCTGCTCGGGTCGGCGTGCACGCTGCCGTCCTCGAGCTCGATGAGCCCGTCCACCCGGAGCGTCGCCACCAGCCGCTGGTTGCGGCGCACCCGGTGCCACACGAGCTCCAGGTCGCGGCGCTCCGCGGCGGCCAGCGCCTCCAGCTCCGGCAGCGGCTCGGACGCCGGGGCGTCGCCGTCGCGCGGGGCGGGGACGTCGTCGACGACCGGCGGGATCAGCGTGGTCTCGTCGGTGCGCGGCGCCGGCCGCGGCTCCGCGACGGGTGCGGCGTGCCGGTGGTGCTCGGCGTCGTCGTCCGGCCGGACGACCGGCGTGGGGTCGGTCGGCGCGGTGCCGCGGTGCCCGCCGGACGTCGCCGTCCGGCCCTCGGTGATCGGCACCGCGCCGGTCCGGGGACCGGGCTCGACCGCGCGCCGCTCGCCCGGCGTCGCGCGCAGCGGGGACACGTCCAGGTAGCGGCGCCCGCCGGGACCCTGGGTCACGCCCAGCCGCAGCACCTCGACGCCGCCGCCCGCCGTCACGTGGTCGACCGCCTCCAGCACGTCGTCCGCGACGTCCGCGCACACGACGACCAGGCGCGCGCCCGGCCGCGCCGGACCCTGCGACTGCAGCACCGGGGCGCGGTCCCGGAACACGGCGAGGTCCGCCTCGAACGCCTCGGGGCCGCCGCGGTAGACCCGCGCCAGGTCCGCCCGGCTCAGCCGGGCCGCACCGCCGGCGTGCCGCAGCGCGCGCACCAGGCCGGCCTCGTCCAGCAGCTGCACGACCTCGACCACGACGGGTCGCGAGGCCGCGTCCAGCGCCAGCAGGTGGGGGCCGCCCCGGGCACCCTCGCGGACGGTCAGCACCTGCTCGCCCAGGAGGTCCGACACGTGCTCCGCCACCAGCGCGGACGAGTCGGCCTCGAACGCGTCGGCCCGGGGCCGCATCGGCTGGACGAGGGTCCCGTGGCCGCCGTCGAGCTCGAAGATCGCCATCAGTCCGCTGCATCCCTTCCCGCGGCCCACCGCCGGACCGTCCCACCGCGCCGCAGGCGCCGCTGCTCGGCACCCGGCACCGCCGGGCGCTCCACCCCGCGGAAGTCTTCCACCGCCCGGACCGCACCGGGCACCGGCGCCGCCCATCTGCACGAGATGTCCACGCCGGAGCGCCCCGGCCCGCGGCCGGACGCGCGCCCGGTCACGCGGACAGGTGCTCCTCCAACCGCTCGACCTTGCCCGTCAGCTCGCCGGTGCGCCCCGGCCGGATGTCCGCCTTCAGGACCAGGCTCACGCGGCCGGCGTGCCGGCCGACCGCCTCGGACGCGCGCTTCACCACGTCCATGCACTCGTCCCACTCGCCCTCGATCGTGGTGAACATCGCGTCCGTCCGGTGCGGCAGGCCGGACTCCCGGACCACGCGCACGGCGTCGGCGACGGCCTCGGTCACGGACTCACCCGCACCGAGCGGGGACACGGAGAACGCCACGAGCATGCCTCCCACCCTGGTGCACGCCCCCCGGGTCCGTCCAGCCCCCGGACGGGTGCGGGCTTCACCCGCAGGTCGGACCCATCCGCGCCGCCGGGGGCTCCGAACCCCCTGCAGCGCACACCTCGTGCGCCACGTCAGCGGGGACGCAACCCCGGGAGGAGAGATCACCATGGGCCAGTCTGCCAACCGCCTCGTCGGCGGGATCTTCGGCGCCGTCTACCTGCTCGTCGGGATCGCGGGCTTCTTCGTCAGCTCCGGCGCGGACTTCGCGGGCACCGAGGGCGGGACGCTGATCTTCTTCGAGGTCAACCCCCTGCACAACATCGTGCACCTGGCGATCGGCGCCGCCCTGCTGGGTGCCGCCCTGTCGTCGGTGAAGGCCGCGCGCGCCGTGAACACCACCGTCGGCGCGGTGTACCTGCTGGTCGGCCTGCTGGGGCTGTTCCTGGTCGGCTCGTCGGCGAACATCCTCGCCCTGAACGGCGCGGACAACGTGCTGCACTTCGCCAGCGCGATCCTGCTGCTCGGCGTCGGCCTGGGCGCGGACCGCGCCGCCACCGCCCCGGCCGCGGCGCGCCGGGCGTGAGCGGGTCGCTCGCCGGCCGCGCGCCCGGTCCGGCGCGGGGGCTGCTCGTCGGCCGCACGCACGGTCCCGCGCGGCCGGCGGGCGACGTCGCCCCGGCGGCGGGCGTGCGGGCGCCGGCCGCCGCGGGCACCGGGTCCCCCGAGGGCGCCGTCCAGGCGTTCGTCCGGCAGTGGGCGGCGCTCGGCGCCCTCGGGCTCGGCCTCGTGGCGTGCGGCATCGGCGCGGGGCACCTGGCGCACCACCTCGCGGTGGGCGTCGCGCTCGCCGCAGTCGGGCTGGTGGCGATCGGCTGGGGCGTCCTCGCCCTCCGCGGTCCCGCCCCGGCAGCGCGTGCGGCCGCCGGCGCCGCCCTGGCGACCGGGCCGGGTGTCCTGCTCAGCGCGCCGCTGACCGGCACGGCCACCACGGCGGCCGAGGGCGCGGCGCTGGTGCTCGCGCTCGGCGTCGGGATCCTGCTGGCCGTGGGGCAGCGCTCCGCGGCCGACCCGCGGCCGCACCGGCGCGCGCCCGGCGGCGCCGGGCAGGCGGGCACCCTCGCGGCCGGCGCCCTGCTGGTCGCCCTGGTGACCGTGCCCGGGCTCGCCGCGACCGAGGCGGGCGCCCACGCGGTCCCGCACGGCTCGCACGGCCTCCCGGCCGAGACCGGGCACGCGGGCCACTAGCACTACCCACCGCGCCGGGCCCCCGGGTCTGGCGCCCACGACCGCCGCGCGGCGTCGGCAGGGACGGCTCCCCCGACGCCGCGCGGCTTCACGTGCGACCCGTCGTACGCCAGAGGCCCGGCACCCCCTCAGGGGTGCCGGGCCTCTCGCGTACGGGGGAGGTGGCTCAGGCCGCCTCGTCCTCCGAGGTGAGGTTCCGGGTCTTGTTCTGGTCGACCAGGATGCCGGGGCCGTTCGTGGTCGAGATGGTCGCCTTGGTGATGTAGCGACCCTTCGACGCGGACGGCTTCAGACGCAGGATCTCCTCGAGCGCCGCGGCGTAGTTCTCCACCAGCTGGACGTCGGAGAACGACGTCTTGCCGATGATGAAGTGCAGGTTCGCGTGCTTGTCGACGCGGAACTCGATCTTGCCGCCCTTGATGTCGGACACGGCCTTGGCCACGTCCATCGTCACGGTGCCGGTCTTCGGGTTCGGCATGAGGCCACGCGGACCGAGCACCTTGCCGAGGCGGCCGACCTTGCCCATGAGGTCCGGGGTCGCGACCGCGGAGTCGAAGTCGGTGTACCCGGCCGCGACCTTCTCGATCAGCTCGTCGCCGCCGACCTCGTCCGCACCGGCGGCGCGGGCCTGCTCGGCACGCTCACCGGTCGCGAAGACGATGACGCGGGCGGTCTTGCCCGTGCCGTTCGGCAGGTTGACCGTGCCGCGGACCATCTGGTCGGCCTTGCGCGGGTCGACACCGAGGCGCATCGCGACCTCGACGGTCGCGTCGTACTTCGTGGTCGACGTGGCCTGCGCGAGGCGGACCGCCTGCAGCGGGTTGTAGGTGGTGCCGGCCTCGATCTTCTCGGCCGCGGCGCGGTACGCCTTGCTGTGCTTCGCCATCTGCTCTCTCTCCTTCAGCAGTCGTGGTCGTCGGGCCGCACAGGGCCCTGCCACTGGGTCGCCCGCCCCGGAGGTCCCGGGGCGGGCGGTCGATCAGTCGGTCGGGGGGATCAGCCCTCGACCTTGATGCCCATCGAGCGCGCGGTGCCGGCGATGATCTTCTCGGCGGCGGCGAGGTCGTTGGCGTTCAGGTCCTCGAGTTTGGTCGAGGCGATCTCGCGGACCTGGTCCGCGGTCAGCGTCGCGACCTTGACCGTGTGCGGCGTGGGCGAGCCCTTCGCGACACCGGCGGCCTTCTTGATGAGCTCCGCGGCCGGCGGGGTCTTCGTGATGAAGGTGAAGGAACGGTCCTCGTAGACCGTGATCTCCACCGGGATCACGTTGCCGCGCTGCGACTCGGTGGCCGCGTTGTAGGCCTTGCAGAACTCCATGATGTTGACACCGTGCTGACCCAGCGCCGGACCGATCGGCGGGGCGGGGGTCGCCGCACCGGCGTTGATCTGGAGCTTGATGAGGCCGGTGACCTTCTTCTTCGGGGGCATGAGCCACCCTTTCTTCTCTCGTGGGCCGACGCCGTGGGCGATGACCCGGTTGCAGTGCTGCGTCCGACCGCGCCCCGCGTGCGGCGGGGCGGGCGGCTCAGATCTTGGCGACCTGGCTGAACGACAGCTCGACCGGGGTCTCCCGGCCGAAGATGGAGACGAGGACCTTGAGCTTCTGGTTCTCGGGGCTGATCTCGGAGATCGTCGCCGGCAGCGTGTCGAACGGGCCGTCGGTGACGGTGACCGACTCGCCGACCGTGAAGTCGACCTCGATCGGCGCGGACGCCTTCTGCTGCGGGGCGGCGGACGGGGCCTTGGCCTCGATCGTCGGCGCCAGCATGGAGAACACCTCGTCGAGGGTCAGCGGGACCGGCTGGTGGGTGTGGCCCACGAAGCCCGTGACGCCCGGGGTGTGCCGGACGGCGCCCCACGACTCGTCGGTGAGGTCCATGCGCACGAGGACGTAGCCGGGGATCCGGACGCGGCGCACGACCTTGCGCTGCGCGTTCTTGATCTCGACGACCTCCTCCATGGGGACCTCCACCTGGAAGATGAAGTCCTCCATGTTGAGGCTCTGGATGCGGTTCTCGAGGTTCGTCTTCACGCGGTTCTCGTAGCCCGCGTAGGAGTGGATGACGTACCAGTCGCCGAACTGCGACTTCAGCTGCGCCTTGAACGCGGCGACCGGGTCCTCGTCGACGTCGACGTCGACGTCCTCGACCTCGTCGGCCTCCTCGACCTCGGCCGCGGGCGCCTCGCCCTCGCCGGAGTCGGCGTCGACCTCGTCCGCGGGCTCGCCGGCGGCCGGGGCCTCGACCGCCTCGACCGACGCCAGGGCGTCGTCGAGCTCGGACTCGGCGGCACCCAGACCGGGCTCCTGCGATTCCTGCGACACGGGCGAACCTGCTTTCTGCTGCGGAAGGTGGTGCTGAGGGGACGTGCGCCCGGCGGGGGCGCCGTGGGCGCTCAGCCCCCGAAGATCCAGAACGTGGCCTTGCCGATGCCGAAGTCCACGATCGTCACGAACGCCATCACGACGGCCACGAAGACGAGCACGACACCGGTGTAGGTCACCAGCTCGTTGCGGGTCGGGCGGACGACCTTCTTGAGCTCCGCCACGACCTGGCGGACGAACAGGGCGATCCGGGCGAACAGGCCGCGCTTCTTCTCCGGGCGGGCGGCCTTCTTGCCGCCGGTCCGCTCCGCGGGCTCGCCCGCGTCGGACGCCGCCACGGGTGCCGAGTCGCTCACCTGATCGATTCCCCTACGTCTCGCGACGCCGGCCGTCGCCGGGCGCCTCATGTCGTCCGGCGGCCGCGCCCCGGGAGGTCCCCGGGTGGGCCGCGCGGTCCGTGACCACACGCGCAGGGCAGGCGAGACTCGAACTCGCAACCGCCGGTTTTGGAGACCGGTGCGCTACCAATTGCGCCACTACCCTACGGCGGCGGCGTCCTGGTGAGCCTCCCTCGCGGGCGCGGCTCATCATGGTGGACGTCAACCACCGAGGGACCACTGTACGCGACGCGCGGGCCGGGGTCGAACCGCCCCGGGACCCTGCCGCTGTGACGCGCGCCGCCGCGGACGTCCCCTGCGCCGGCGCCGCCCCGTCTGCGAGGATGGCGCCGTGAGCGCGCCAGCCCCCCAGCCCGCCCCGTCCGCGTCGACCCGCCGCGTGTCCGCGCGCGTCGGGGGCATCGCCGAGTCCGCCACGCTGGCGGTCGACGCGAAGGCCAAGGCCCTGAAGGCCGCCGGGCGGCCGGTGATCGGCTTCGGCGCCGGCGAGCCGGACTTCCCGACGCCCGACTACGTCGTCGAGGCCGCCGTCGCCGCCGCGCGGAACCCCGCGAACCACCGCTACTCCCCCGCCGGCGGGCTGCCCGCGCTCAAGGAGGCGATCGCGGCCAAGACGCTGCGCGACTCCGGGTACGAGATCTCCCCCGCCGACGTCCTCGTGACCAACGGCGGCAAGCAGGCCGTCTACCAGGCGTTCGCCACGCTGCTCGACCCGGGCGACGAGGCGCTGCTCCCCGGCCCGTACTGGACCACCTACCCCGAGGCGATCCGGCTGGCCGGCGGCGTGCCCGTCGAGGTGATCGCCGGCGTCGACCAGGGCTACAAGGTCACCGTCGAGCAGCTCGAGGCCGCGCGCACCCCGCGCACCAAGGTGCTGCTGTTCTGCTCGCCGTCCAACCCGACCGGCGCGGTCTACACCCCGGAGGAGACCGCCGAGATCGGCCGCTGGGCCCTCGAGCACGGCGTCTGGGTCGTCACCGACGAGATCTACGAGCACCTCACGTACGACGGCGCGGTGGCGACGCCGATGCTGTCCGCCGTCCCGGAGCTCGCGGACACCACCGTCGTGCTGAACGGCGTCGCCAAGACGTACGCGATGACCGGCTGGCGGGTGGGCTGGCTCGTGGGCCCGTCGGACGTCGTGAAGGCCGCGACCAACCTGCAGTCGCACCTGACGTCCAACGTCGCCAACGTGTCCCAGCAGGCCGCGGTCGCGGCGCTGACCGGGGACCTGTCCGCCGTCGCCGCGATGCGGGAGGCGTTCGACCGCCGCCGCCGGACCATGGTGTCGATGCTGGGCGAGATCGACGGCGTCGTCATCCCCGCCCCGCAGGGCGCGTTCTACGCGTACCCGGCGGTGCACGGGCTGCTCGGCCGCACGTTCCGCGGCGTCACGCCGACCACCTCCGCCGAGCTGGCCGCGCTGCTGCTCGACCAGGCCGAGGTCGCGGTCGTCCCGGGCGAGGCGTTCGGCCCGAGCGGGTACCTCCGGCTGTCCTACGCCCTGGGCGACGCGGACCTCGCCGAGGGCGTCGGCCGCATCCAGGCGCTGCTCGCCGAGGGCTGAGAGCCGCCGCCCGGCCCGCGCGACGCACCCCGGCTGACCCGCCCGTCCACCGATCGGTGGACGGGCGGTCCCGTCCCCCGGTCGTCCCGCCGCGGCACCGCCGCGCGCCAGGCTGGCTGCCATGGACGACAGCGACCTGGCGGTCCGGGTGACCGGCCTGCAGAAGCGGTACGGCGAGAAGCGCGCCGTCGACGGGCTCGACCTCACGGTCGCCCGCGGCGAGATCGTCGCCGTGCTCGGCCCGAACGGGGCGGGCAAGACGACCACCGTGGAGATCCTCGAGGGCTACCGGCACCGGGACGGCGGCGACGTCCGGGTCCTCGGCGGGGACCCGCAGACCGCGGGCCGCGAGTGGCGGGCGCGGATCGGCATCGTGCTGCAGGGCACGAACGACCTCGCCGAGGCGACGGTCTCCGAGCTCGTGCACCACTTCGCCCGGTACTACCCCGACCCGCGGGACCCCGAGGAGGTCATCGAGGCGGTCGGCCTGCGCGAGAAGGCGCGGACCCGCACCCGGCAGCTGTCCGGCGGGCAGCGGCGCCGGCTCGACGTCGCGCTCGGCATCGTCGGGCGACCCGAGCTGCTGTTCCTGGACGAGCCGACGACCGGCTTCGACCCCGAGGCCCGGCACGCGTTCTGGGACCTGGTCTCCGGTCTGCGGGACGGCGGCACGACGATCCTGCTGACCACGCACTACCTGGAGGAGGCCGAGCACCTGGCCGACCGGGTCGCGGTGGTCCGGTCCGGCCGGGTGGTCGCGGTCGACACCCCGGCGGACCTGGGCGGGCGCTCGGCCCGGCAGGCCGTCGTCCGGTGGACCGAGGGCGGCGCACCCCGCTCGGAGCGGACGGACTCCCCGACGGCGCTGGTCGCGGCGCTCGGCGCCCGGCTCGGCGGCGAGGTGCCCGGCCTGCAGGTCGTCCGCCCGACGCTCGAGGACGTCTACCTCGGGCTGATCGCGGACGACGAGGACAGCACCCCGGCGGCCCGGCCCGCCCTGGCGACGACGGAGGCCGCGCGATGAGCACCACGACCCTGGACCGGACTGCGGCCGGCCGGCTGCCCGGCACGCTGCGCCTCGGCGTCGACCGGGCCCGCTACGAGATCCGCGGGTTCTTCCGCGAGCGGGACGCGATCATCTTCATCTTCGCGTACCCGATCATCATGCTGGCGATCTTCGCCACGGTGTTCGGCCAGGACGGCGCGGAGGTCGCCGACGGGGTGCCGTTCGCGCAGTACTTCCTGCCGGGCATGATCGCGACCGGCGTGCTGCTGTCGTCGTTCCAGTCGCTGGCGATCTCGATCCCGGTCGAGCGCGACGAGGGCGGCCTCAAGCGGCTCGGCGGCACCCCGCTGCCGCCCGCGGCGTACTTCCTGGGGAAGGTCGGCCAGGTGCTGGTCGTCTCCGTGGTCCAGGTGGGGCTGCTGCTCGCCGTCGCCGCGCTGCTGTTCGACGTCGACATGCCCGACGCCTCCGGGTGGGCGACGTTCGCGTGGGTGTTCGTGCTCGGCGTCGCGGCCGGCGCGGTGTGCGGGGTCGGCTTCTCGTCCTTGCCGCGGTCCGGCCGGTCGGCGAGCGCGGTGGTGACGCCGGTCGTGCTGGTGCTGCAGTTCATCTCCGGGGTGTTCTTCGCCTTCTACGACCTGCCGTCCTGGATGCAGCAGGTGGCGTCGGTGTTCCCGCTGAAGTGGATGGCCCAGGGCATGCGGTCCGTGTTCCTGCCGGACGAGGCGGCGTCCCTGGAGCCGTCGGGGTCCTGGCAGCACGGCGCGACCGCGGCGGTGCTGCTGGCCTGGCTGGTCGTCGGCCTCGTGGTCGGGGTGCGGACGTTCCGGTGGCGGCGGCGTGACGACGGCTGACCTGCGCCAGACTGGGCCCGTGACCAGCGACGCGCGACCGGGGGACGGGGCTGCGGCCCCGGCCCCCGGCGGCGCGCGCGCGGAGGCCGAGCGGACCCTGTTCTGGCGCCGGGCCCTGGCGGGCTGGGACGCGGCGTTCTACGCGCTCCTGGCGATCAGCGCGATCTCGATCCTCACGGTCGCGGACACCTTCCCGCCGGACGGCGGGACCTGGGCGGCGCTCGGCGGGCTGACCCTGCTCCTGCTGGCCTACGTCCTGGTCGGCCGGCGCGGCGCCCAGGCCGGTGACGTCCGGCTCACCCGGGCGTACCTGGTCGTGCTCGTGGTGGTGGTCTCGCTGTGCAGCGGGGTCAGCACCATCGGCTCGATCCTGCTGTTCGTCGGCTTCTCGCAGGTGTGGTTCTTCGCCGCCTCGATGCGGGAGGGCGTCGTGGCGTCCGTCGTGCTGGCGGTCTCCTCGTGCGCCGCGATCGCCACGGCGGCGTTCGCGGCCGGCGAGGACCCCTCGGCGCGCGACCTGGTGGTGCTGGCCGCGCAGATGGCCGTCGGCCTGATCTTCTCGCTGGCGCTCGGGGTCTGGATCACCCGGGTCGCCGAGCGGTCGGAGGAGCGCGCCTGGCTGCTGGAGCAGCTCGAGTCCGCCCAGGCGCAGCTCGCCGCGAGCAACCACGCCGCGGGCGTGCTCGCCGAGCGGGAGCGGATGGCGCAGGAGATCCACGACACGCTCGCCCAGGGGTTCACCAGCGTGGTGATGCTGGCGCAGACCGCGCAGGCCCAGCTCGACGCCGGACGGGGCGACCTGGCGCGGGACCGGCTGGACCAGGTGGAGCGGGTCGCCCGGGAGAACCTCGCCGAGGCGCGGGCGCTGGTCGCCGCGTTCGGGCCCGCCGCCCTGGCCGACGCCACGCTCGCCGAGGCGCTGGAACGGCTGGCCGAGCGGTTCCAGGCCGAGACCGGGGTGCGCGTCGAGGTCGTGCTCGGCGACGCCGGCGCCCCCGACCGGGACACCGAGGTCGTCCTGCTCCGGGCTGCGCAGGAGGCGCTGGCGAACGTCCGCAAGCACGCGGGCGCCCGCCGGGTGCTGCTCCGGCTGGTGCGGGACGACGGGACCCTCGCGCTCGAGGTGCTGGACGACGGGCAGGGACTGGCGCCCGGCACCGCCGAGGGCGTCGGGCTGCGCGGGATGCGGGAGCGCGTCACCGCCGGCGGCGGGACGCTCGACGTGGCCGGGGAGCCCGGCCGCGGGACGCGGGTGCGGCTGGCGATGCCGCTGCGCGACGACGAGGGGCCGCTCGGCGGCCCGGGGACGGGGGCGGCGTGACCGCGCAGGAGCAGGACCGGGCCAGGGTGCGGGTGCTGGTCGCCGACGACCACCCCGTGGTGCGGTCCGGGCTGGTCGGCATGCTCACCGTCGAGCCGGACGTCGAGGTGGTCGGCGAGGCGGCCGACGGCGCCGCGGCGGTCGAGGCCGCGCGGGCGCTGCGCCCGGACCTGGTGCTGATGGACCTGCGGATGCCGGTGCTCGACGGCGCCGCCGCGACGGCCCGGATCGTCGCCGAGCTGCCCGGCGTGCGGGTGCTGGTGCTCACCACCTACGAGACCGACGCCGACATCCTGCGCGCCGTCGAGGCCGGCGCCACCGGCTACCTGCTCAAGGACACCCCGCGCGACCAGCTCGTGGCGGGCGTGCGCGGCGCCGCCCGCGGGGAGTCGGCGCTCTCGCCGTCGGTCGCGTCGCGGCTCGTCCAGCAGATGCGCGGCGAGGGCGAGCGGCTGACGGCGCGCGAGCTCGAGGTGCTGGCCGGGGTGGCGCGCGGGCTGTCGAACGCCGCCGTCGGCCGGGAGCTGTACATCACCGAGGCCACCGTGAAGACGCACCTGCTGCGGGCGTTCGCAAAGCTCGGCGTCGACGACCGCACGCACGCGGTGACGGTGGCGATGCGGCGCGGGCTGCTGCCGGCGCCCTGAGCGCGGGAGCCGGCGCGGGGTCCGGCGCGCCGTCGCGGGCGCCGCGCAGGCGCATCGGGCAGACTCGCCGGGTGCGCGACCTGGCCCTGCTCCCGAAGGCTCACCTGCACCTGCACTTCACCGGGTCCATGCGCGTGCAGACCCTGGGCGACCTGGCCGCCGAGCGCGGCGTGCGGCTGCCGGCCACGCTGCTCGACGGCGAGGGGCTGCGCGTCCCGGCCGACGAGCGCGGCTGGTTCCGGTTCCAGCGGCTGTACGACGCCGCCCGCGCCTGCGTCCGCGGCGAGGCCGACCTGCGCCGGATCGTGCGCGAGGCCGCGACCGACGACGCCGCGGAGGGCTCGGGCCGGCTCGAGATCCAGGTGGACCCGACGTCCTACGCCCCGCCGGTCGGCGGCATCACGCCGGCCCTGGAGATCGTGCTGGACGAGGCCCGGTCCGCGAGCGCGGACCTCGGCGTCGAGGTCGGCGTGATCGTGGCGGCGTCCCGGATGCGGCACCCGCTGGACGCCCGGATCCTGGCGCGGCTGGCGGCACGGTACGCCGGCGACGGGCCGGGCGAGGTCGTCGGCTTCGGCCTGAGCAACGACGAGCGCCGCGGCGAGACCCCGGAGTTCGCCCCGGCGTTCGCGATCGCGCGACGCGCGGGCCTGGCGTCCGTGCCGCACGGCGGCGAGCTGCTCGGCCCGCCGCACGTCGAGGACGTGCTGGAGACGCTGGCCCCGGACCGCCTCGGCCACGGCGTGCGGTCGGCGGAGGACGGCGCGCTGCTGCGCCGGATCGTCGACCGCGGGATCGCCCTGGAGGTGTGCCCGGCGTCGAACGTGTCGCTCGGCGTCTACCGCCGCCCCGAGGACGTGCCGCTGCGCCGGCTGGTCGACGCGGGCGCGACGGTGGCCCTGGGCGCGGACGACCCGCTGCTGTTCGGGTCCCGGCTGGTCGAGCAGTACGCCACGGCGCGCGACGTGCACGGGTTCACCGACGCCGAGCTCGCCGACCTGGCGCGGGCGTCGATCCGGGCGAGCCGGGCCTCCGACGGCTCGAAGTCCCGCCTGCTCGCCGGCGTCGACGCGTGGCTGGCCACCGACCCGGTTGCGCAACCGGCGGGTTGACCAACCGCGGCCGCACCTCCGCCGAGATGGCAACTCTCGGCTGCCTCGCCGCGCCACCTCGCAGCCGAGAGTTGCCATCTCGGCGTGTGGGCGCCGGTGTCAGAGGTCGGTGCCGACCAGGACCGGCTCGGGCTCCAGGACGACGCCGAACCGCTGCGTCACGCCGTCCCGGACCGTGCGCGCCAGCGTCAGGAGGTCGCCGGCGTTCGCGCCGCCGCGGTTCGTCAGCGCCAGCGTGTGCTTGGTGGACAGCGCCGCCGGCCCCGGCAGGCCGTAGCCCTTCGCGAAGCCGGACTGCTCGATCAGCCACGCCGCGCTCGTCTTGACCAGGCCCTCGCCCGCGGGGAACCGCGGCGCGTCCTCGGGCAGCTCGGCGGCCTCCGCCTCCGTCAGCACCGGGTTGGTGAAGAACGACCCGGCCGACCGGGTGTCCGGGTCCGTCGGGTCGAGCACCATGCCCTTGCGCGCGCGCAGGGCGAGCACGGTCGCGCGGACCTCGGGCAGCGGCGCCCGCTCCCCCACCGCGATCCCGAGCGCCCGCGCCAGCTCGGCGTACCGGATCGGCTCGGACAGGTCGGCGACCCGCAGCTGGAACGTCACGTCGAGCACCACGTACCGCGGCGTCGGGAACCAGGGCGCGCCCGGGTCGGCGGCGTCGGGCAGCGCGCGCATCGACCGCTTGAGCAGCGACGTCCGGTAGCCGAACTGCAGGTCGACGACCGGCAGCGTCCGGACCCGGCCGCGCACCCGGTCCCAGACCCGCACGGTCGCGATCGTCTGCGAGACCTCCTGGCCGTACGCCCCGACGTTCTGCACCGGCGTCGCGCCGGTGGACCCGGGGATGCCGGACAGCGCCTCGATGCCCTTCAGCCGGTGCGCGGCGGCGTGCGCCACCACGTCGTCCCACGGGGTGCCCGCGGCGGCCGTCACGGTCACGCCGGCGCACGCGGAGTGGTCGGGCGTGGTGAGCTCGTGCCGGACGTCCCGGACCACCAGGCCGTCGAAGCCCGCGTCCGACACCAGCAGGTTCGACCCGCCGCCCAGCACGAGCAGCGGGACGCCCTCGGCGTCGGCGGTGCGCACCGCGTCGATCAGCTCGGCCTCGGTGGTCGTGTCCACGAGCCGGCTCGCGGGCCCGCCCACCCCGAGGGTGGTCAGCTCGCTGAAGGTCGTGGACTGGACGTCGGTGGTCACGGGACGAGCGTAGGCCGCTCCGCGGGCTCCTGCCGCGCCGGTGCTGCGGCGTTCACGACGAGCAGGCCGATGACGATCGGCACCGCGATGGCGAGCAGCGCGTGCCGGTACCCGACCTCGTGCGCGAGCAGGCCGAGCAGCGGCGGCCCGGCCAGGAACGCCGAGTAGCCGATGGTCGACACCACGGACACCCGGGCGGCGGCGTGCACCGGGTCGTCGCTCGCCGCGCTCATCCCGACCGGGAAGCCGAGCGCCGCGCCCATGCCCCACAGCACGGCGCCGACGAGCGCGAGCCACAGCAGGTCGTCCGGGACGAGGCCGAACACCAGCAGGCCCACCAGCGCCAGACCCGCGCACAGCCGCAGGACCGCGACCCGGCCGAACCGGTCGAGCAGCGCGGTGCCGAGGAACCGCATGACGGTCATCGCGGTGACGAAGACGCCGAACGAGATCGCCCCCACCGCGTCGGACCGGTCGAACCCGTCCACCACCGCGAGGCTCAGCCAGTCGTTGCCGGCGCCCTCGGTGAGCGCGGCGGCCAGGACGACGAGGCCGATGAGCAGCGTGCGGGGCTCCAGCCACGCGGCGAACACGGACCGCGGGGCGTGCTGCGCGGCACCCTCGCCCGCCGGCGCGTGCTGCCCCGCCGGCAGGAACGAGCGGACGGCGACGAGCACCGCGACCGAGGACAGCAGCACCGCCACGGGGACGTGCACCTGGACCGGCACGTGCGCGGCGGCGACCAGGGCGGCGATGCCCGCGGCCACCACGGTGCCGAGCGAGAAGCCCGCGTGGTACCGCGGCATGACCGTCTTCCCGAGCCGCTGCTCGACGATCGCGCCCTCGAGGTTCATGGCGGCGTCCCAGACGCCGGTGCCGACGCCGAACACCACCAGGCCCGCGGCCGTCACGACCACCTCGCCCGCCGCGGCGCCGAACGTCGCGATCGACAGGCCGGCGGCGTTGAGCAGCGCGAAGCCGGCGACCGCCTTCACCGCGCCGATCCGGGTCACGACCAGGCCGGACAGCGGCAGCGCGACGAGCGACCCGCAGGACCCGACGAGCAGCAGCAGGCCCATCTGCGCCTCGGACAGCCCGAGCGAGTCCCGGACCGCGGGCAGCCGCGCCGCCCAGCTCGAGAAGTTGAACCCGGACAGGGCGAACACCAGGAACACCGCGACCGAGGCGGTGCGGACGGCCCGCGGGGCGGGCCGTCCGCACCGCCT
>NZ_JAANNB010000005.1 GCF_011603975.1 Cellulomonas sp. IC4_254
GACGGCGGAGACGGGTGCGGCATGTCCCCAGGTCATCACCGGGGGCGACCCGCCCGGATCAGCCCGGGGGACCGACCTGGTCCGGCGCCGTCCCCCCGGGGCACGACCCGGTGTCGGAGCCTGGTCCTACGCTGCCGGGCATGACGATCTCGTCGGCGCAGGCGCTGGCGTGGCGGCTCGGCCGGCAGCACCTCGTGTCCGGCGCGGCGACCGCCGCCGACGTCGTGCGCCGCCTCGGCGCCGTCCCCGCGTGGTCCGGGGACCCCGACCTCGCGGTGCGCCGGCGACTGGCGGACCCGGCACCGGACGCCGTCGCGGCCGCCGTCGGCTCCGGCGACCTGATCCGCACGTTCGCGCTGCGCGGTTCGACCCACCTGCTCGCGGCCGACGAGGCGGGCGTGCTGCTCACCGTCCGGACCGCGAGCCGGCAGTGGGCGCTGCGCAGCTGGCAGGAGCACTACGACCTGCGGCCCGACGACTGGCCGGCACTGCTCGACGCGGTCCGCGCGGCGCTCGCCGGCGGGCCGCTGGACCGGGAGGCGTTCGCCGCCGCGGTGACCGCCGTCCCCCGGTTCGCGCACCTCGGGCCGGCGCTGCTGCACCCGAGCATGACGCTGCTCAAGCCGATCGCCTGGCACGGGGAGCTCTGCTTCGGCCCGGTGCTGGACGGCCGGCCGACGCTGGCCTCACCCGCCGCGAGCCCGGTGTGGGGCGGCCTGCCCGACCTCGACGACGCGGGCCGCCGCGCCGTCACCGGGTACCTGGCCGCATACGGCCCGGCCACCCGGGCGAACCTGCACTACTGGCTCGCCGAGGGCCTCAGCGCGGGCCGCCGCCGGGTCGAGCGCTGGACCGACGAGGTGCTGCGCGACGCCGCGGCCGAGGTCCCCGTGGACGGGGCGCCCGCGCTCCTGCTGCGGGAGCACGTCGCGCAGGTCGAGGCCGCGGAGCCGACGGACGCGGTCACGCTGCTCGCCGGGCACGACCAGTGGGTGCTCGGCCCCGGGACGGCCGACACCCGGGTCGTGCCCGCGGCCCGCCGACCCGGGGTCACCCGCGGGGCGGCGCTCGTGCTGCAGGGCGGGGTGGTCGCGGGCACCTGGGCCGCGCGTTCGGGGGTGGTCGAGGTGACGTGGTTCCCCGAGGCCGGAACCCCGCCCGCCGGCGCGCTCGCGGCCGAGGCCGCCCGCCTGGGCGCCCTGCTCGGGCACGCGGGCGAGCTGCGGCTGACCGCGGGCTGACCCGCGGACCAGGCCGCGGCCAGGCGCAGCACGCACGGCCCGGTCACGCCGCCCGGCGCCGCTCGACCGCCCGCGCGGCGCCGTTCGCCCGCGCGTCCATCGCCAGCGCCCGGTAGGTGTCGGCCACCGGCGTCCGCCGCCGGTCGAGCCCGCCGGCGCCGTCCTCGACCAGGTCCCACAGCCCCATGGTCAGCAGGTACTCCTCGCGCTCGGCGGTGCCGTGCCGGTACGTCCACTCGTACATGTCGAACACCGGCCACCAGGTGTACCCGACGACGCGGTGCCCCACGGACCGCAGGGTCCGGATCGCGGCGACGGACTCGTGCAGCCACGCCACCCGGTCGGCGACGGGCGCGGTCACGGCGGTCTCGGTCAGCATCACGGGCGCCCCGTGCCGGCGCTCGGCCTCGAGCAGCACCTCCACCAGCCCGGCCACCCCGGCGTCCTGCGCGGGGCGGGGGTCCGCGAACCCGCCGCCGTGGTGCACGCCCTCCTCGAACACCTCGGTGGAGATGCGCGGGTAGTAGTTCACGCCCATCACGTCCGGCCGCACGGCGTGGTCGGCGAACCACGCGAGCGCGTCGTCGGACGTCCCGTGCGCGCGCAGCACGCCGACCAGGGGGTGCGCGTCGTCCACGCGCCCGGTCACCAGGTCCTCGACGAGGTGCGCCTGGTGCGTGAGCCGCTCGGCCTGCGCCCGGTGCTCCCCGTGCACGTCGCCCGCGTACCGCATGGACGCGTCGACGTGCATGAACGTCGCCCGGTCGCCCAGCACGTCCGCGATCCCGCGCTGGGTCCGGACGAAGCCCTCGCCCAGCGCGCGGACCATCGTCGTCAGCCCTGCGTCGCCCGTGAGGTACGGCGGCCAGTAGCCGTAGACCCCGCAGAACAGCGCGTGGATCATCGGCTCGTTCACCGGCGTGTAGTCGGTGACCCGGTCGCCGTACCGCTCCGCGAACGCGACGCCGTACTCCGCGACCACCTGCGGGTAGTCCGGGTGCGCGAACTGCCCGTCGAGCCACAGCGGCGTGCCGTAGTGCAGCAGGTCGATCACCGGCCGCAGCCCGAGCTCGCCGAACCGGTCGATCACCCGGTCCACCCAGGACCAGTCCCAGACCCCGCGCCCGGGGTTGACCCGGTGCCACGGGACGCCCCAGCGCAGGAACGTCGCGCCGGCGTCCGACGCGAGGCCGAGGTCCTCGGCGTACCTCGCGTAGTGGTCGGTGAGCGCGTACTCGTCGATCGGGCGCTCGCCCGGGCCGCCCTGCGGCACGAACGTGTCCTCGATGCCGAGCCCGAAGTGCAGCGCCCCGTCCTCGAACCAGCGACCCCCGGCCGCGACCCCGGTCACTTGAGCCCCGTGGTGGCGATGGACTCGATGAACTTGCGCTGCACGAGCATGAAGGCGAGGACCAGCGGGACGACGGCGACGAGCGCGCCGGCCATCATGACGCCGTACGGCACGATGCCGCCGGGGCCGGTGAGCTGGGTGAGTCCGGAGGTGATGGTGCCCATCTCCTGCTGCGTCGTGAAGACCAGCGGCCAGAGCAGGTCGTTCCAGTTGTTGACGAAGATGTAGATCGCCAGGGTGAGGATCGCCGGCCGGGCGTTCGGCAGGACGATCTGCCAGAACACGCGCAGCTCGGACGCGCCGTCGATGCGGGCGGCGTTGTCGAGGTCCCGCGGCAGGCCGATGAAGAACTGCCGCAGGAAGAAGATGCCGAACGCGTCGGCGGCGCGCGGCACGATGAGGCCCGCGAAGGTGTTGACCCAGCCCAGGTCGGTGACGATCTGGTAGACGGGGATCAGGGTCGCCTGGAACGGGATCATCAGCGTCGCGATGATCGCGACCAGGAGCACCTGCCGCCCCCGGAAGTCGATCCGGGCGAGCGCGTACGCGGCCAGGGCGTCGAACGCCACGGCGAACAGCGTGACCCCGCCGGCGAACACGAAGCTGTTCGCGATCAGCCGGGCGAACGGCAGGTCGGAGAAGATCCGCTCGAAGTTCGCCGTCGTCCAGGCGTCGGGCAGCAGCGTCGGCGGGTAGGCGTTGACCTCCGCCGTCGGCTTGAACGCCGTGAACAGGACGATGAACAGCGGCAGCAGGACGATCAGCGTGGTGACCGTGACGCCGGCCGTCATCAGGACGGTCGACACGCGGACCCGCCGGCGCCCGGCGCGCACGACGCGGGCGTGCTCGGGGGCCGAGGTCGGCGCGAGGGTGGCGGCGGACATCAGGACTCCTTCTCGCGGCGCCCGAAGAACACGAGCTGGACGACGCTCAGCACGAGCGTCGCGAGCAGCAGGACGTAGGACAGGGCGGAGGCGAACCCGAGCTCGAGCTTCCGGAAGCCGGACTCGTAGATCTCCATGACGACGGTCTGGGTGTTCCGGTAGGGGCCGCCGCCGGTCATCACGTAGATCTGGTCGAACGCCTGCAGCGCGGCGATCATCGCGAAGATCAGGACGAACGCCATGGTGTTCGACAGCATCGGCAGCGTGATGTGCCGGAACCGGGACCAGGCGCCGGCGCCGTCCATCTTGGCGGCCTCGTACAGGGAGCCGGGGATCTCCTGGAGTCCGGCCATGAAGATCACCATGTAGAAGCCGAAGTTCTTCCACACGGCGACCAGCGCGACCGCCGGCATCGCCAGCGTCGGGTCCTGCAGCACGTCGCCGAGGTCGATCCCGATCCCCCGCAGCCAGTAGTGCAGGAGCCCGACCTGCGGGTCGATCAGGTACGACCACGCCAGGGCGGCCACGGCCAGCGAGATGATGAAGGGCAGGAACAGCGACGTGCGGAACAGCCCGCGCAGCGGCAGCCGGTCGTTCGTCAGCAGCAGCGCCAGGGCGAGGGCCACGACGACGGCCGTCGGCGTGAAGATCACCGCGTAGAGGACGGTGTTGAGCACCGCGTCGCGGATGTCGCCGTCCGTGAAGATCCGGGCGTAGTTGTCCAGCCCCACCCACTGCGCCTCGCCGAAGCCGCTGGCGTCGGTGAAGGAGAGCTGCAGCGCGGAGACCATCGGCCAGGCGACGAACACCGCCATGATGATCAGCGCCGGGGCGAGGAAGGCGAGAGCGGTGCGGTTCCGGCGCCCGCCGGTGCGCGTGCGCTGCAGGCTCCGGTCCGGTCGCCCGCCGAGGGGGGCGGGGGCACGGTAGGCCCGCTTGCGGGATCCCGTCACGTGCGCGGTGGTCATGGGGCTGTGCCTCTCGGGAGGGAGGCCGTCCCCGGGGTCGCTGCCCCGGGGACGGCCGGTCCGGGTGGGTCGGTCAGTCGTCGAGCGCGGCCTGGATCGCGGTCTGCGCCTGGGCGAGCAGGTCGTCGACCGGCTCGCCGGCCATCGCCCGCTGGGTCAGGTCGTCGACGGCCGTGAGCACGTCGGTGCTGTTCACGACGCCGGGCAGCAGCGGGCGGCCCAGCTCGGCCTGCTCGGTCAGCGCCGCCACGACCGGGTTCTCGTCGACCTCGTCCGCGGCGATGTCGGTGCGCAGCGGGGGCCAGCCGGAGCCGAGTGCCCAGTCGACGGACTCCTCGCGGGACAGGAAGTAGGAGAAGAACTCCTGCGCGGCCTGCTGCTGCGCCTGGTCCGCCTGACGGGTCAGCGCCATCGAGACGCCGATCGCGGACGCCGCCTGCTCCTGGGGCCCGGCCGGGATCGGCGCGATGCCGTAGTCGATCCCGTTCTCCTCGGAGACGGTCGCCATCCACGGGCCGCCGATGTACATCGCGACGCGGCCGCTGCTGAACAGGCTGTCGCCGCTCACGCCGTCGACGCCGGTCGGGCTGATCTTCCCGGCGGTGATCGCGTCGTGCCAGAACTCGAGCGTCTCGGCGTTCTCCGGGGAGTCGATGACGGCCTCGCCGTCCTCCACGATCGCGCCGCCGTTGCCGTAGAACAGCGACGGCCAGACGCCGTTGCCGACCGTGGCGTGGTCGGCGAGGGCGAGGCCGTACTGCTCGGGAGTGCCGTCGCCGTTCTCGTCGATCGTGAGCGCCTCGGCGGCGGTGACCCACTCGTCCCAGGTCGTCGGGACCGCGACCCCCGCGGCGTCGAACAGGGCCTGGTTGTAGAACATCGTCAGCGGCACGAAGCCGGTCGGGACGCCGTAGGCGGTGCCGTCGACCGTCACCATGTCGAGCGCGCCGGCGTTGAGGTCCGGCGTGGCCTCGTCGTCGGCGTAGAAGTCGTCCAGGTCGACGAACGCGCCGCGGTCGGCGTAGACCGGCAGCCGCTCGGCCGGCATCGCGACGATCTCGGGGCCGTTGTCCGCCGACAGGGCCGGCAGGAACGTGTCGTCGATGACGTCCCAGGGGTTCACCTGCGTGGTGATCGTGATCTCGCCGTCGTGGGCGGCGTTGAAGTCGTCGACGATCTGCTGGAGCACGTCCCCGTCGGCCTCGGTGTACCCGTGCCAGAAGGTCAGCTCGACGGGGCCGGCGGAGTCGGAGGAACCGCCGCCGCCGGAGCAGGCGGCGAGGGCGAGCGCCAGGCAGACCGGCGCGACGACGAGGGCGGGGGTGCGCTTCATTGCGTGGTGTCCTTTCGGGATGGGCCCGCTTACAACGTTGTAAGACAACGTTGTAAGTGCGATCTTGCGGCCCCAGGTGGCGGCGTGTCAACCCGGGGGGCGGGTGACCCGGCGGGCGACCGCGCGCGTCCGCGGCGGGCGCGCGGCGGCCGGCGGCGCGGAGCCGCGGGTCAGGCGCCCGTCGACTCCCGGACGACCAGCCGGAACCCGGGCGCGATCACGCGCGGCTCGAGCTCGCCGCGGGCCCGGTCGTCGATCCGCTCGCGCAGCAGCCGGACGGCCTCCCGGGCGATGGCGTGCCGCCCGGGCTCGACGGTCGTGAGGCTGGGGAACGTGTACCGGCCGTCGGCGACGTCGTCGAACCCGACCAGCGCGACGTCCGCCGGGACCGCCACCCCGCGCTCCTGCAGCGAGCGCAACGCGCCGAGCGCGAGGTCGTCGTTCATCGCGAACACCGCGTCCATCCGCACGCCGGCGTCCAGCACCCGCGCCATCGCGTCCGCCCCGCTGCTGCGGTCCCACGTCTCGACGGGCACCACGAGCGCGTCGTCGAGCCGGAGCCCGGCCGCCTCGACCGCGGCCCGGTACCCCGCGTACCGCAGCGCGGCCACGCCCGTCTCCTCCGTGGCGTGGGCGCCGAGCAGCATCACGCGCCGCCGGCCGAGCCCGAGCAGGTGCTCCGTCGCGGCGCGCGCGGCCGCCTCGTGCTGCATCGTCACGTGGTCGACCGGGCCGGGGAACAGCGGCTCGCCCAGCACGACCAGCGGCCGCCCCGCCGGGTCCGGCGTGATGTCCTCGCGGGTCAGCCCGAGGGGGGCGAGCAGCAGGCCGTCGGTCAGCGACAGCCGCGGATTCCGCAGCGCCTCGAGCTCGCGCTCGCGCAGCCCGCCCGTCTGCTCGACCAGCACGACCAGGTCCTGCTCCGCGGCCACCCGGATCACCTCGTCGGCGAGCTGGGCGAAGAACGCCTGACTCAGCTCCGGGACCGCGAGCCCGATGACGCCGCTGCGCCCGAGCCGCAGGTTCCGCGCGGCGAGGTTCGGCCGGTACCCGACCTGCTCGACCGCCGCGAGCACCCTGGCCCGGGTCGCCTCCCGCACCTGCGGGTGGTCGTTGAGCACGTTGGACACGGTCTTGAACGACACGCCCGCCACCTGCGCGACGTCGCGCAGCGTCGGGGCGGCCCTGCCCTCGGGTTCGATCGCCACGGTGTGAGGTTACAACGTTGCAACCAAAGCATGGGCGTTCTGCTCGCGTCAGCGTTCGCGCTTCGGCGCGGTGATCGCGGTGTACGCGTGGGCGACCGCCACCGCCGTGGCGAGCACCGCCATCACGAGGTCGAGCGTCCCGCCGCGCAGCACGAACGTCACCGCCAGGCAGGCGAAGACGACGGCGCCGATCGCGCCGATCACCCGCGTGCGTCTCATGGGCACCACTGTGGCGAACCGCGCGGTCCTGCGCAGGCGATCCGCGGACGGTCCGGCTGTCCGCGCTCGCCTAGACCCGCGGGCCGCGGGCGGTGCGGGGCACGAGGTGCCGGCGGGCTGATCGCGCGGGAGCGCCCGCGATTGCCCGCGGCACCCGTCCGCGGGATGCTCGACGCGCACGCCCGGGCGGTACGCAGGGGGCTCGGGCGCCGACGACGAGCGAGCCCGACCGCGGCCGCGAGGCGCTCCGGTCGAGGTGCCGCTCCAGCAGGGGGGCAGCGACATGTGCACAGGAATCCGGTTCTCGGACGGCCAGGGACATCTCTACCTGGCGCGCAATCTCGACTGGACCAGCGGCTACGGCGAGCGCGTGGTGGTGACGCCGACGGGGTACCGCCCGCGGTCGCCGTTCGGCGCCGTCGCGGAGGTCCGGCACGCGGTCATCGGCATGGGGATCGTGGAGGCGGGCACGCCGCTGTACTTCGACTGCGGCAACGACGCCGGGCTGGCCGTCGCGGGCCTCAACTTCCCGGGGTACGCGCAGTACGCGCCCGGACCGGTCGACGGCGCGACCAACGTCGCCGCCTTCGAGGTGCCGTTCTGGGTGGCCGCGCAGTTCTCCTCGATCGACGAGGTCGAGGCGGCGCTCCGCGACGTCGTGATCGTGGACCGGCCGATCGACGAGCGGTACCCGAGCTCGCTGCTGCACTGGGTCGTCGGCGACGCGGACCGCGCGATCGTCCTCGAGCAGACGGCCGACGGCCTGCGCGTCTTCGACGACGACGTCGACGTGCTGGCGAACCAGCCGGGCTTCGGCTGGCACCACGAGAACCTCCGGAACTACCTGAACGTCTCGCCGGAGTTCCCCGAGGAGACCGTGCTCGGGCGGGCCAAGCTCGCCCCGTTCGGCTCGGGGTCGCACATGCGCGGGGTCCCGGGCGACTACTCCTCGCCGTCGCGGTTCGTCCGCGCGGCCTACGTGAACACCCACTACCCGGAGAAGGCCACGGAGGAGGAGAACGTCAGCCGCGCCTTCCACACGCTGCAGCAGGTGGCGATGGTGGACGGCTGCGCGGCGATGGCGTCCGGCGAGTTCGAGCGGACGATCTACACCGGGCTGTTCTCGTCGCGGACCTCGACGTACTACTGGAACACGTACGAGGACCCGGCGATCCGCAGCGTGGCGCTGGGCGACCAGCCGACCGACGGGGCGGACCTGGTCGAGGTCTGACCCCGTGGCGTGACCCTCCGGCCGGCAGGACTCGCGCCCTCAGGCCCCCTCGGCCCGCCCCTCGCGCCAGTACCCCATGAACGCCACGGCCTTCCGGTCCACCCCGCAGGTCCCGACGAGGTGCCGCCGCAGCGTCTTGATCGCCCCGGCCTCCCCCGCGAGCCACGCGTACAGCGCGGCGGACTGGCGCAGCGGCTCACCGGTGGCGTGGTCCACGGGGACCTCCCACAGGATGCCGGAGTCGATGTCGACGTCCTCGAGCTCCATGCCCTCGGGCAGCGGGGCGTCGTGCGGCATGAGGCGCTTGCACGCGGCCTGGACGGCCGGGACCAGCAGCGAGCCGTGCGCGGCGCCGTCGCGCGGCAGCCAGCGGACGGTCACGCCGGCCGGGGCGTCGACGGGGATCGCGTCGCCGGTGACCGGGACCTCGATCAGGGCCTCGCCGCGGGCGTCGCGGGGCAGTCGCTCGAGGATGCCGGCGATGGCCGGGGCGGCGGTCTCGTCGCCGGCGAGCAGCAGCCGGTCGGCGTGCGCCGGCGGGACGAAGTCGACGCCGCCGGTCGGGCCCTGGTGCTCGCGGTTGGGGCCGAGGACGACGAGCGAGTCGCCGACCTGGGCGCAGCCGGCCCACGCGGACGCCGGTCCGCCGTCGCCGTGCAGGACCATGTCGACGTCGAGCTCGCGCAGGTCGTTGCGGGCGGTCCGCGCGGTGTAGGTGCGGATCGGGTGCCGGAGCTCGTCCGGCAGCTCGCGCCACTGCAGGTACCAGGACTCGCCGGTCGGGACGACGTCGTAGCCGCAGGGCAGCGGGAGCAGCAGCTTGATGCGCTGGTCGAAGCCGTTGTCGGCGAACTGGTCGAGGTCCTCGCCGGTGAACGTGAACCGGCGGAACGACGGGCTGAGGTCCACGATCCGCGACACCCGGACGTCGAAGAACCGGAACGGCGTGGTGACGGCCGGCGCGGCGGTGGACGCTGTCATGCCGTCACCGTAACCCGAAGGCAAGGCTTACCTCACCCCCCGTGTGACACATCCCACAGAGTGGACGGATCGGGGCCTCAGGCCGCCGACGTCCCGAACGCGAGCCCCAGCAGGTACGTCGCCGCGGCGGCGCCGAACCCGATCGCCAGCTGCCGCAGCGCGCGCTTCGCCGGCGAGGACCCCGACAGCACGCCGACGGTCGCCCCGGTGCCGAGCAGCGCGATGCCGACGAGGCCGGAGGCCAGCGCCACGGCGGCCCAGCCCTCCAGGCCGATCAGGTACGGCACCACGGGCACGATCGCGCCGCCGGCGAAGAAGCAGAACGAGGCCAGCGCGGCGCCCACGGCGCTGCCGACGGTCTCGTGCTCGTCGACCTCCTCGCCGGCGCTCGCCGCCTCCTGCGCGGGCAGCGCGGCGGACGCCCCGCCGACCGCCGACAGGTCCGCCAGCACCGTGGCCGCGCGGACCTGCGCCTCGTCGGCGCCCATGCCGCGCGCCCGGTAGACGAGCGCGAGCTCGTTGGCGTCGAGGTCGAGGTGCGGGAGCGCGTCCCGCGCCTGGGCGCTCGGCCGCGAGGCCTCCAGCAGCTCGCGCTGCGACCGCACGGAGACGTACTCGCCCGCGCCCATCGACAGCGCCCCGGCGAGCAGGCCGGCGAGGCCGGTCAGCAGGACGGTCGACGTGGCGACGCCGCTCGCGCCGATGCCGAGCACCAGGGCGAGGTTGCTCACCAGGCCGTCGTTGGCGCCGAACACCGCGGCGCGGAACGTGCCGGACATCCGGCTGCGCCCGCGCATCGCGAGGCTGCGCACGACCTCCTCGTGGATCCGCTCGTCCGCGGCCATCGTGGGCGTCGCGTCGACGTCCTCGCCGTAGGTCGACCGGGCCTCGGCGCGCTGCGCGAGCGCGAGGACGAACACGCCGCCGAACCTCCGGGCGAGCGCGCCCAGCACCCGGGACCGGATGTCGCCGGGCAGCGGGCGGCCGACCTTGTCGCCCAGCAGGTCGAGCCAGTGCTGCTCGTGCCGCTTCTCCGCGTCGGCGAGCGCGAGCAGGATCGCGCGCTCCTCGCCGGTGCGGCGCGAGGCGAGGTCGCGGTAGGCGGCGGCCTCGGCGCGCTCGTCGGCGAGGTAGCGGCGCCAGCGGCGGATCTGGCGCGCGGTGGGCGCGACGGTGAGGGCCTCGGGGGCCCGGTCGGTGGGTGGCACGGTGCTCCATCGTGGGCGACGCACGCCCGCGAGTCACGCGTTCCGCGCCGATTCGGCCGCCCGAATCGGGACGTCCGCACTCCCGTCGGGCGGCGCCCCGGGAACCCCCGCGCGCGGGTGCGGTGAGGCGTCGCGCCGAGCCGGGGCCGCGGCCGGCCCTCAGTCCTCCCAGGGCGGCGTCTCGTCGAGCTTCGCGTAGTACTTCGCGAGGTGGCTCTTGACCCGGTCGACGTCCTTCGCCGGCAGGTCGACCCCGCCGCGCGAGCCCTGCATGACGGCCGCCGCGGCGAACACGCCGCGCGGCACCGCGACGAGCTTCCCGCCGACCACGTCCGCGATCAGCAGCTTGTAGGCGGTGAAGTTCTGCTTGGCGTCGGCGTCGTACCAGACGTGCGCGCCGCGGTACTGCTGATTCGGCTCGTCCTCGGCGTCCGCCCACGCGCGGACGCGCTTTTCGGCGGCGGCACCGTCCCACTCGCGGTCGCGGTCGGCCAGCGGCAGGTCCTGGAACGCGGTGACGGCCATCGGCCGCACCTCCTCTCAACTCCTCGGGTGCGAAACCTGGCGGTTGCGCAAGCGCGCGGTTCAGGACGACGGCGCGGCGGCCCGGAGCTTGTCGAGCAGCGGCCCGGCGACCTCGTCGAGGAACCGCTGCTGCGCCTGGTCGCCGACCTGGACCAGCGCGATGTCGGTGAACCCGGCCTCCCAGTACGGCTGGACCTTCGCGACGATCGCGTCGAGGTCCGGACCGCACGGGATGGTCTCCGCGACGTCGTCCGGCCGCACGAACTGGCTCGCGGCGTCGAAGGCCTCGGTCGTCGGCAGGTCGGCGTTCACGTGCCAGCCGCCGGCGAACCAGCGGAACTGCTCATGCGCGCGCTCCTTCGCCGTGGCGAGATCAGGGTCCCACGAGATCGGGATCTGGCCGATCTTGCGGGACGGCGGCGGGGTCTCGCCGCCGATCGCGTGCGCGGCCTGGGCGCGGGCCTCGTCCCAGGACGACAGCAGGTCCGCCTCGGGGTCGGTCGCCACCAGGTGGTCGGCCAGCGGCGCGAACCGGGACACCGACTGCGCGCCGGACACCGCGACGCCGATCTCGACCGGCGCGTCCGGGAGGTCCCAGAGCTGCGCGGAGTCGGTGCGGAAGTGCACGCCGTCGAAGGTCAGGCGCTCGCCGTCCAGCAGCGACCGGATGATCTCGATGGCCTCCTCGAGCATGTCGTGCCGCTCGCCGACCGCGGGCCAGCGCTCGCCGACCACGTGCTCGTTGAGGTTCTCGCCCGCCCCGAGGCCCAGGGTGAACCGGCCGTCGGACAGCACGCCGAGCGTGGCGGCCTTCTGCGCGACGACGGCCGGGTGGTACCGGACGGTCGGGCAGGTCACGTAGGTCATCAGGTCGACGCGGGACGTCACCTGCGACACCGCGCCGAGCAGCGACCAGGCGTACGGCGCGTGCCCCTGCTCGTCGACCCACGGGAAGTAGTGGTCGGAGGAGACGAGGAAGTCGAAGCCGGTCTTCTCGGCGTCGGCCGCGTACCCCACGAGCTGCTTGGGCCCGGACTGCTCGGTCATGAGGGTGTACCCGAATCGCGTCATGCGATCGAGCCTCACACCGACCGGCCGCCCCGGCATCCGGAGCGGCCGGCCAGCACCGAGGAGACGGAGTCGTCAGGCCTGCGCGAGCGCGGACCGGAGGGCGTCGACCAGCGGGGTGGTCGGGCGGCCGATGAGGCGGGAGAGGTCGCCGGGGGTCTCGGCGAGCAGGCCGTCGCGGGTGTTCTCCTCCAGGGCGACGACGAAGCCGACCGTGCCCTCGTCGAGCCCGGCGGCGGCCAGGTCGGCTGCGCGCTGCTCGGACGACACCGTGCGGTAGGTCACCGGGCGGCCCAGCACCTCGGACGCGGCGGCGGCGAGCTCGTCGAAGCCCCACGCCTCGTCGCCGGACAGCTCGTACACGGCGTCGTCGTGGCCCTCGGTGCGCAGCACGACGGCGGCCGCGGCGGCGAAGTCGTCGCGCGGGGCGGAGGCCACCCGGCCGTCGCCGTAGGCGCCGACGATCTCGCCGGTCTCGGCCGCGCGCTGCACGTCGCCGACGTAGTTCTCGGTGTACCAGCCGTTGCGCAGGATGGTGAAGGTCAGGCCGGAGGCCCGCAGGATCTCCTCGGTGGCCTTGTGCTCCGGGGCGAGCACCAGCGGCGACGTGTCGGCCTTCGGCGCCGACGTGTAGACGAGGCGGCGGACGCCGGCGGCCTTCGCGGCCTCGATGACGGCGCGGTGCTGGTCGACGCGCTGCCCGACCTCGCTGCCCGACACCAGGAGGACGGTCTCGGCGCCCTCCAGCGCGGCGGCGCTCGTCTCCGGCTGCCCGTAGTCGAGGGTCGCGACCCGCACGCCGCGCTCGGCCAGGTCGGCGAGGGTCTCGGTGCGGCGGCCCGCGGCGACGATGCTGTCGGCCGGGACGCCGTCGGCGAGCAGGTGGGTGACGACGAGGCGGCCGAGGTGGCCGGTGGCGCCGGTGACGACGATCGACATGGTGGAGCTCCTCCGAGATGGGCGTGGCCGGCCGCCTGACGCGTCCGGCACCTGCACCAACGGCGGCCGCGCGGCCACCCTTCCCGGTCACCGGTACCCACTTTCGCGTAAGGTACTGGCATGGCGGTAAGCATCGAGGACACAGCACCGGCGGCCCCCGGATCCGTCCTGGGCGACCTGCTCACGGACGGCGTGCTCGCCTCGGCGTGCCCGAGCCGGGTGGTCCTCGACCACGTGACCAGCAAGTGGGGCGTGCTCGTCCTGGTCGCGCTGTCCGAGCGGACGCTGCGGTGGGGCGAGCTGCGCCGGCTCGTCGAGGGCATCAGCGAGAAGATGCTCGCGTCCACCCTGCGCACGCTGGAGGCCGACGGCCTGGTGCTCCGCGAGGCCACGCCGTCCATCCCGCCGCGGGTCGACTACTCGCTGACCCCGCTCGGCCGCGGGCTCGCCGATCACCTGCTGCCCCTGATGGGCTGGATCGTGCGGCACGCGGACGCGATGGTCGCCCGGCCCTGAGGCCGCCTCCCGGGCCACCCGCCCGGGAGCGTCACAGCGGGGGCGCCTACGATGGCCCACCGCAACCCCCCGCACCCGACCGAAGGACGAGCACGTGCGCCGTACGGCCGCCACCCTCCTCGCCGCGTCCCTGCTGCTGCTCGCCGCGTGCAGCGACGGGGGCTCCGACGACTCCGCCTCCCCCAGCACCTCCCCGTCGGCGACGGCCGAGGCGACCGCGTCCGCCGAGGACGTCGCCGCCCTCGAGGCCGTGACCCTGACCGGCGACGCCGGGCAGGAGCCGGTCTTCGACTTCGAGCAGCCGTTCACGGTGTCGGCCCCGGTCGCGCGGGTCGTCACCCCCGGCACCGGCGACACCGTGGCCGAGGGCGACCTGGTCACCGTCAACATCGCCGCCGTGAGCGGCGAGGACGGCAGCACCCTCGGCGGCACCTACGGCGCCGAGCCGCAGCAGTACCTCGCGACCAGCGACAACCTCCCGCCCGCGCTGCTCGAGCAGCTCGTCGGCCAGCAGGCCGGCGCCCGGGTGCTGTTCGCCAACCCGGCGGACGACGTGACCTCGCTGCTCGCCGTCGAGGTCGTCAGCACCGAGGCCGTCCCGACCCGCGCCGAGGGCACCGCGGTGACGCCGCTGCCCGAGGGCCTGCCGACGGTCACGCTGGACGAGGACGGCGCGCCGTCGATCGAGCCGCTCGAGACCGACCCGCCCACGGAGCTCGTCGTGCAGCCGCTGATCCAGGGCGCCGGCGCGCCCGTCGAGGCGGGCCAGACCCTCACCGTGCAGTACAGCGGCTGGCTGTGGGACGGCACGTCGTTCGACTCGTCCTGGGACCGCGGCTCGGCCACGACCTTCCCGCTGAGCAACGTCATCCAGGGCTGGCAGCAGGGCCTGGTCGGCCAGACGGTCGGCAGCCAGGTGCTGCTGATCATCCCGCCGGACCTGGGCTACGGCGACCAGGAGTCGGGCAGCATCCCGGCCGGCTCGACGCTGATCTTCGTGGTGGACATCCTCACCGCGTCCTGATCGCACCCGGCGGGGCACGCGCAGCACAGGGACCTCGGTCGCACCAGCGCCCGAGGTCCCTGTCGTTCCCGCGACCCGCGTGGTTAGCCTGGCCGTCCTGGCACCTGATCCTCGAAGGACGTGCGATGGACGCGGCAACGACGCCGACGGTCCGCAACGTGGCGCTCGTCGGCCACGCCGGATCCGGCAAGACGACACTCGCCGAGGCCCTGCTGCTGCGCGCCGGGGCGATCCCCCGCGCCGGCCGGGTCGAGGACGGCTCGACGGTCTGCGACCACGAGCCCGAGGAGGTGGCCCGCGGCTCCTCCGTGGCGCTCGGCGTCGCCGACCTCGACTGGACGTGCAGCCAGGGCCACCCGCACCGGGTCACCCTCCTGGACACCCCGGGGGCGCCCGACTTCGCCGGGGCGGTGGACGCGGCCCTCGCGGTCGCGGACCTCGCGGTGGTGGTGGTGAGCGCCGTCGACGGGGTCCAGTCCGGGACGGAGGCGGTGTGGCGCAGGTGCGACGAGGCGGGGATCCCCCGCCTCGTCGTCGTCTCCCAGGAGGACCGCGCCCGCGCCGACTTCCACCGGGTGCTCGACCAGGTCCGCGACCTCGCGGTCCGCACCGGGCACGACGCCGCCGCGGTGCTGCCGCTGGAGCTGCCGCTCGGCGAGGAGCAGGCCCTGCACGGGGTCGCCGACGTGCTGTCCGATCGGGGCCTCGACTACGGCGCCGACGGCCGGCACCGCGACTGCGACCTGCCCGCCGACGTCGCGGAGGAGGAGCACCGGCTGCACGGCGAGGTGACGGAGGAGATCGTCGCCCACGACGACGACCAGCTGGAGCGGTACCTGTCCGGCGACGAGCCCGGCCCGGCCGACCTCGAGCGCACCCTGGCCCACGAGGTCGCGGCCGGTGGTGCGGTGCCCGTCCTCGTCGCGTCCGCGGCCACGGGCGTCGGGATCGACCGGCTGGCCGACCTGGTGTGCGAGATCGGCCCGGCACCGGCCGACCGGCCCGCGCGGCTTCGGGTCGGCGGCGGACCGGACGACGGCGCGGAGACCGACCTGCCCGCCGACCCGGCCGGCGAGACGGTGCTGCACGTGTTCCGCACGGTCGCCGACCCGTTCGTCGGGCAGGTGTCGGTGTTCAAGGTGCTGTCCGGCACCGTGCGCTCCGGCGACCGGCTGACGACCACCACGGGCACCGAGGAGCGGCTGCACGGCCTGTTCCGGCTGCGCGGTCGCGAGCACCTGCCGGTCGACGCGGTCGCCGCGGGCGGGATCGCCGCGGTCGCGAAGCTCGGCTCCGCCCCGACCGGCACCCTGCTCGCGGCGCGCGCGCAGCCGGTCCGGCCCGCCACGCTGCCCGCCCGGCCGCCGGTCCTCGGCCTCGCGCTGGTGCCGGTCAGCCAGGCCGACGACGACAAGCTGTCCGGCGCGCTCACCCGGCTCGCCGCCGAGGACCCGACGCTGGTCGTCGAGCGCACGGCGCACCAGGCGGTCCTGCGGGGGCTCGGCGACGCGCACCTCGCCGTCGCCGTCGAGCGGCTGGCCCGGGTGTTCGGCGTGCACGTCACGACCGAGCCGGTGCGGATCGCCTACCGGGAGACGATCGCCCGGCCCGCCGAGGCCGAGGGCCGGCTGAAGAAGCAGTCCGGCGGGCACGGCCAGTTCGCGGTCGTGCAGCTCCGGCTGCGCCCGCTGCCCCCGGGGTCCGGGTTCGCGTTCGTCGACTCGGTGGTCGGCGGGGCGGTACCCCGGTCGTACCTGCCCGCCGTCGAGCGCGGCGCCGCGGAGGCGCTCGCCGCCGGCGGCCCGCTCGGGCACCCCGTCGTCGACGTCCAGGTCGAGGTCT
Organism: Cellulomonas sp. IC4_254; assembly: GCF_011603975.1. Taxonomy (GTDB): domain Bacteria; phylum Actinomycetota; class Actinomycetes; order Actinomycetales; family Cellulomonadaceae; genus Cellulomonas. Next base: position 16,539 of record NZ_JAANNB010000005.1, read on the forward strand.
ACGACGGCAAGGCGCACGCCGTCGACTCCTCCGACATGGCGTTCCGGACCGCCACCGCGGCCGGGGTCCGCGCGGCCCTCGCGTCGGCCGGCACGGTGCTGCTGGAGCCGACGCTGCGGGTCACCGTCGTGGTGCCGGGCGAGGCCCAGGGGGACGTGCTCGGCGACCTCTCCGGGCGCCGGGGGCGGATCAGCGCCAGCAGCACCACCGACGACGGGCGGGTCCGGATCGAGGCGGTCGTGCCCGAGGCCGAGGTGGTCCGGTACGCGCTCGACCTGCGGGCGCTGACCGGTGGGCGGGGCGAGGTGCTGCTGGAGCCCGGGGACTACGAGGTCCGGCCGGGGCACCTGGCCCCGGTGTGACGCCGGGAGGGCGCATCCGTGGACGAGCAGCGGACGGGGCGACGGGCTGTCGCGTAGGGACGCGACGATCTGTAGCGTAGGCAGGCGACGATCTGTAGCGTAGTGGCGCGACGACCTGTAGTGTGCCGTCGTGCACACCCCCGCGGCACCCCTCCCGTCGTATCGGCGGCGCGTGGTGGACGACGAGCTCGACGACCTGGTCACCGGTGTCGCGGCCCTGGCGATCGAGGGCGCCAAGGGCGTCGGCAAGACCGCCACCGCGACCGCCCGCGCCGCGACCGCGCACCGGCTCGACGACCCGACGACCCGCGCCGTGCTCGGAGGCGACCCGGCCCGGGTGCTGCAGGGCCGGTCGCCCGTCCTCCTGGACGAGTGGCAGCTGATGCCGCAGACGTGGGACCTCGTGCGGCGGGATGTCGACCGCGATCCGACTCCGGGCCGCTTCCTCCTCACCGGGTCCGCCTCGCCCCGGACCCCGGGGACGCACTCCGGCGCGGGGCGCATCGTCCAGGTGCGGATGCGACCGATGAGCCTCGCCGAACGAGGCTTCGCACCGTCCGTCAGCCTCGCGGAGCTGCTGCGGGGCGGACGACCGCCGATCTCCGGGTCCACGAGCTCGGCGCTGTCCGACTACGTGCGGGAGATCGTGGGCGGCGGTTTCCCCGGGCTGCGCGGCCTCCCCCGCCGGGCGCTGCGCGCGCAGCTCGACGGGTACCTCGCCCGCGTCGTCGACCGCGACTTCGCCGACCTCGGGCAGGAGGTGCGCCGACCGGACGCCCTGCGCCGCTGGATGGCGGCGTACGCGGCGGCGACGGCGACCACCGCGAGCTACGAGACGATCCGCGACGCGGCGACGTCCGGCGAGGGGGACAAGCCCGCGAGGACCACGACCGGGCCCTACCGGGACACCCTGGGACGACTCTGGCTGCTCGATCCCGTCCCCGCCTGGTCTCCGTCCGCCAACCACCTGAAGCGACTCGGGTCCGCGCCCAAGCACCACCTCGCGGACCCCGCGCTCGCGTGCCGCCTGCTGGGGGTCAGCGAGGAGATGCTCCTCGACGGACGGGAGGCCGGCCCGGTGGTCCCGAGGGACGGGACCCTCCTCGGAGCGCTCTTCGAGTCGCTCGTCACGCTCGGCGTGCGGGTGTTCGCGCAGAACGCGGAGGCCTCGGTCGGCCACCTGCGGACCAAGGGCGGTGAGCGTGAGGTCGACCTCGTCGTGAGCCGCGACGACGGCCACGTCGTCGCCGTGGAGGTGAAGCTGGCAGCCGAGGTCGGGGAGCACGACGTCCGCCACCTGCACTGGCTCCGGGAGCAGCTCGGCGCGCGGCTGCTCGACGCCGTGATCGTGACGACCGGGCGCGAGGCCTACCGGCGACCGGACGGCGTGGCCGTGGTGCCCGCGGCGCTGCTCGGGCCGTGACGCCCGCGACGGCGGCGCGCGGTCAGCCCGCGGCCGCCTCCGGCACCGGCGTCCCCGACGCGAGCCGCCCGGCGTAGACGTCGATCTTCATCTCGATCGCCGCCAGGTGCTCGGTCACCTCGGCCAGCTGCGCCCGCACCGCGTCCCGGTGCGCCTGCAGCAGCGCCATCCGCTCCGGCTCGGTGCCCTCGCCCTGCCGGACCAGGTCGGCGTACTCGCGGATCTCCCGGATCGGCATGCCGGTGGCGCGCAGCCGGGTCAGCAGGTGGATCCAGCCGAGGTCCCGCTCGGTGTACCGCCGGTGCCCCGAGGACGCGCGCTCCACCGCGTCGAGCAGCAGCCCGTCACGCTCGTAGTAGCGGAGCGTGTACGGGGTCAGGCCGGTCGCCGCGGCGGCCTCGGCGATGGTGAGGGTCCGGCTCTCCTCGGTCACGCCCCTCAGCATGCGCCGCTCACCGCCCGATGGTCGACATGTCGGGGTACCGGTCGCCGACGACGGCCTGCGGCGGCACGGCGTCCGCGAGCGCCGCGAGGTCCTCCGCGCCGAGCCGGACGTCGGCGGCACCGACGTTCTGCTCCAGGTAGCGGACCCGCCGGGTGCCCGGGATCGGCACGACGTCCTCGCCCTGGGCGAGCACCCACGCGAGGGCGAGCTGCGCCGCCGTGACGCCCCGGTCGGCCGCGAGCGCCTGCACCCGCTCGACCAGCGCGCGGTTGGCGTCGAACGCCTCGCCGGCGAACCGCGGGTTGGCCCGCCGGAAGTCGTCGGCCGCGAGGTCGTCGGCCGCGGTGATCGCGCCGGTGAGCATCCCGCGGCCGAGCGGCGAGTACGGCACCAGGCCGATGCCGAGCTCGCGGAGCGTCGGCAGCACCTCGGCCTCGACGTCCCGGGTCCACAGCGAGTACTCGGTCTGGACGGCGGTGATCGGGTGCACGGCGTGCGCGCGGCGGATCGTCGCCGGGCCGGCCTCGGACAGCCCGAGGTGCCGGACCTTGCCCGCCTGCACGGCCTCGGCGAGCGCGCCCACCGTGTCCTCGACGGGGACCTTCGGGTCCATGCGGTGCATGTAGTAGAGGTCCACGTGGTCAACCCCCAGCCGCTGCAGGCTCGCGTCGAGCGCCGCGCGGACGTACTCGGGGCGGCCGTCGACGCCGCGGGTCGTCACGGTCGGGTCGGGGTCCCGGACGATGCCGAACTTGGTCGCCAGCACCACCTCGTCCCGGCGGCCGGCGATCGCCCGGCCGACCAGGCGCTCGTTGGTGTGCGGGCCGTAGATGTCGGCGGTGTCGAGCAGCGTGACGCCGAGGTCGAGCGCGCGGTGGATCGTCGCGACCGACTCGCGCTCCTGGTCGGAGCCGGGAGCGGACGTCGCCCCGTAGAACTCGGACATGCCCATGCAGCCGAGCCCGAGGGCGGAGACGGTGAGGGCGGTGCCGTTCGTGGCGCTGCCGAGGGTGCGGGTGGAGAGGCTCATGGCGACGACGCTCCACCTTGGAGCGCGCTCCAAGTCAACCCGTCGCGCTGCGGGCCCGGGCGCCCGGTCGTAGCGTCGAGCCCACACCCCGCTCCCCGAGGAGGACGCGTGAAGCTCCGCCACCTGCCGCTGCGTCTCGGCGCCGGCGCCTACATCCTGAACTCCGGCCTCGACAAGCTCGGTGCCGACGAGGAGACCGCGAAGGGCCTGCACGGCACCGCGGCCGGCGCGTACCCGTTCCTGTCCGGCGTGGACCCGAAGACGTTCACCACGGCGCTCGGCGCCACCGAGGTGAGCCTCGGCACGGCCCTGCTCGTGCCCGTGCTCCCCCGGGTCGCGGTCGCCACCGGGTTCACCGCGTTCTCCGCCGCGCTCGTCGGCCTGTACCTGCGCACCCCGGCGCTGCACCGCGGCGAGGGCGACCCGCGGCCCAACCCGGACGGCGTCGGCATCGCGAAGGACGTCGTCATCCTGGGCGCCGCCGCGTCGTACCTGATCGACACCCTGACGTCGTCGGCCAAGAAGGCGGGCACGAAGGCGGCGAAGAAGGCCGCGAAGGCCGTCCACCGCTGACGCCCGCCGGTCCCGGACGGCGGGGCGGCCCGGGCCCTAGGCTCGGGCCGTCGTCAGCCGCCGTCCCGAGGAGCGTCATGCGCCGGCCCACCCGCTGGGAGCAGATCGGCCAGCAGAACCCCGACCGGTCCGCCTGGTACGTCGAGCGGTTCCGCAGCATGGCGGCGGAGGGCGCCGACCTGGCCGGCGAGGCCCGGCTGGTCGACGCCATGCTGCCGCGCGGGTCGCGGGTCCTGGACGCCGGCTGCGGCCCGGGCCGGGTCGGCGGCGAGCTCGCGCGACGCGGGCACACGGTCGTCGGGGTCGACGTCGACCCGCTGCTGGTCGAGGCGGCGCGCGCCGACCACCCGGCCGGCGACTGGCACGTCGGCGACCTGGCGGAGCTGGACCTGCCGGCGGCGGGGGTCGCCGAGCCGTTCGACCTCGCCGTGATGGCGGGCAACGTGCTGACGTTCGTCGCGCCGGGCACCGAGGCCGAGGTGCTGCGCCGCATCCGGGCGCACCTGGTCCCGGACGGCCGGCTGGTCGTCGGGTTCGGGGCCGGGCGCGGGTACGCGTTCGACGCGCTCGACGCCGACGCCGCGGCCGCCGGGTTCGTCGTGCAGCACCGCTTCGCGACCTGGGACCTGCGGCCGTTCGGGCCGGACGCGGACTTCCTGGTCGCGGTCCTGGGCTGAGCCCCGGCCGGTGGTCCCGGGCTGGTCCGGCCGCGCGGGCCGTGCCACCCTCGACCGCATGGCCCGGTTCTTCGACGTCCACCCCCACGACCCGCAGGCCCGGTCGATCGGCCAGGTCGTTCAGCTGCTGCGCGACGACGCCCTGATCGCCTACCCCACCGACTCCGGGTACGCGCTCGGCTGCCGCATGGAGAGCCACACCGGCGCCGACCGCATCCGCGCGATCCGGCACCTGACCGACAAGCACCACTTCACGCTCATGTGCACGGACTTCGCCCAGCTCGGGCAGCTCGTGCGGCTGGACAACGCGCCGTTCCGGGCGATCAAGGCCGCCACCCCGGGGCCGTACACGTTCATCCTGCCGGCGACCAAGGAGGTCCCCCGGCGGCTGGCGCACCCCAAGAAGAAGACCGTCGGCGTGCGGATCCCGGACTCGCGGGTGGTGCAGGCGATCCTGCGCGAGCTCGGCGAGCCGCTGCTGTCCTCGACGCTGATCCTCCCGGGCGACACCGAGCCGCAGACCGACGGCTGGACGGTCAAGGAGGAGCTCGACCACGTGGTCGACGCCGTGCTCGAGGCGGGCGAGGTGTCCGCGGAGCCGACGACGGTCGTGGACTGGTCCGAGGGCTTCCCGGAGGTGGTCCGCGTCGGCGCGGGCGACCCGGACCGGTTCGCCTGAGTCCGTCGGGACGGATGTCAGACACACGTAGTACGTTGGCAGCATGGAGACGGTCACCAAGCGCGAGCTGAACCAGCACACCGCCACCGTCCTCGCGCGGGTCGACGGTGGCGTGGAGGTCGTCGTCACCGAGCGCGGGCTCCCGCGGTGGCGGGTGTCCGGCTACACCGAGCCGTCCGGGGGGCTCGACCGGCTGCACCGCGAGGGGCGGTACACGCCTCCGGCCGGCGCGGCCGTCGCCTGGCCGCAGCACGGCGCGGGTGACCCGATCTCCAGCGACCGCGTGGACGAGCTGCTCGCCGAAGCCCGGGGCGAGCACTGACCATGACGTACTACCTGGACTCGTCGGTCGCGCTGCGCGCCGTCCTGGAGGTGCCCGAGCGGCCGCGGGTCCTGCGGTGGCTCGACGACCGCGCCGGCCAGCTCGTCTCGTCCCGCCTGCTCCGCACCGAGATCGTGCGGGTCCTGCGTCGCGAGCAGCTCCCGGTCTCGGCGGCGGCTGCGCTGCTGTCCCGGGTGGGACTGATCTCGCTCTCGGACGAGGTCGCGTCCGTCGCGGAGTCCATCGAGCGCCACGTCAAGACGCTCGACGCCCTGCACCTCGCCACGGCGCTGGTCATCGGCGACCCGGTGGTCGTCGTGACCCACGACGCCGGCATGGCCGCGGTCGCCGGACACCTCGGGCTCGACGTCGAGGACCCGGTGGCATGACGGTGCCCGCCCTGCCCGACGACCCCGGGTTCCCCGCGGCGACCGCGCCCGGCGCGCGCGACCTCGCCGAGCTCGACGGCGCCGTGGTCGAGTGCCGCGCCTGCCCGCGGCTCGTCGCGTGGCGCGAGCACGTCGCGACCGTGAAGCGCGCCGCCTACCGGGACCAGGAGTACTGGGCCCGCCCGGCGCCGGGGTTCGGCGACCCGGACGCGTCCGTCCTCGTGGTCGGCCTCGCCCCCGCCGCGCACGGCGCCAACCGCACGGGCCGGATGTTCACCGGCGACCGGTCGGGCGACTTCCTGTTCGCGGCCATGCACCGGGTGGGGATGGCGTCCCAGCCGACGTCCACGCACGCCGGCGACGGGCTGACGCTCACCGGCGTCCGGATCACGGCGCCGGTGCACTGCGCGCCGCCGGACAACAAGCCGCTGCCCGAGGAGCGGCACCGCTGCGGGCCGTGGCTGGCGCGGGAGCTCAACATCGTGCGGCCGCGGGTCGCGCTCGTGCTGGGGGCGTTCGGCTGGGACGCGCTGCTGCGCACGCTCGGCGAGCAGGGCTGGGCGGTGCCGCGTCCGCGCCCCCGGTTCGGGCACGGCGCCGAGGTGGTGCTGGACCACCCCGGCACCGGCGAGCGCCTGACCCTGCTGGGCTGCTTCCACGTCAGCCAGCAGAACACCTTCACCGGCCGTCTGACGCCGGAGATGCTCGACGCGGTCCTGCTCCGCGCCCGCGCCCTCGCGGGCTGACCCCGAGTTCGGCACTCCGCTGCCGAGGTCGGCAGCTGGAGGTGCCGAACTCGGCGCGGGAGTGCCGAACTCGGCGGGGGCTCAGGCCAGCGGGCGGCCGCCCGTGACGCCGATGCGCTCGCCCGTGATGTAGCTGCTCTCCTGGCTCGCGAAGAACACGTACGCCGGGGCGAGCTCCGCCGGCTGGCCCGCGCGGCCCAGCGGGGTGTCGGCGCCGAACTCCTTGACCTTCTCGGCCGGCATCGTCGCGGGGATGAGCGGGGTCCAGATCGGCCCCGGCGCCACCGCGTTGACCCGGATGCCCTGCTCGGCGACCTGCTGCGCGAGCGCCTTCGTGAAGTTGAGGATCCCGGCCTTGGTGGTGGCGTAGTCGATGAGCTGCGGGCTCGGCTCGTAGGCCTGGACCGACGTGGTGTTGATGATGCTCGACCCCGGCTGCAGGTGCGGGAGCGCGGCCTTGGTGATCCAGAACATCGCGTACAGGTTGGTCTTGAACGTGCGGTCGAGCTGCTCGGTGGTCAGGTCCAGCAGCCCGTTCTCCTGGGACATCTGGAACGCCGCGTTGTTGACGAGCACGTCCAGCCCGCCGAGCTCGGACACCGTGCGCTCGACGATCTCGGAGCAGAACGCCTCGTCGCGGATGTCGCCGGGCAGGGTCAGCGCGCGGCGGCCGGCGGCCTCGACGAGCCGCACCGTCTCCTGGGCGTCCTCCTCCTCGTCGGGGAGGTACACGATCGCGACGTCCGCGCCCTCCCGGGCGAACGCCAGGGCGACGGCGCGGCCGATGCCGGAGTCGCCGCCGGTGATGAGGGTGCGCTTGCCCTCGAGCCGGCCGGAGCCGACGTACGACTCCTCGCCGTGGTCGGGCTGCTGCCGCATGTCGTCCGTGAGGCCGGGGTGCGGGATCCTCTGCGCCGGCTGCTCGGGCTCCGGGTGCTGGGTCTGGGGGTCCTGGGGCGTGGTCTGGTCGCTCATGCTCACCCATCGTCCGCGCCCGTCGGCGAGCCGCCACCGGAGCGGGTGAACCGTCGGCGTGTCGGCTCCCGGCGCGTCGCCCCGAGTTGCCCCGTCGGGCCAGGTCACCCCACAGTGGCGGTCGGCCACCGCGCTCCGACCCGCACGTCCACGTCGCGCGCACAACCGCCGCACAGCCTCCCCGCAGGGGACGTCCTAGGGTGGCGGTCCGGACCTGAGGAGGAACGTGAGCCAAGCCGACGAGCAGTACGTCGAGATCTGGGGCGACCGCGTGTCGATGCGCGACCTGCTCCTGGCGCTCGCGGTCACCGCCGCCGCGACGGTCGGCGCCGTCGTGATCGGCCGGGCGCTCGGCTCGTCCGAGTTCTTCTGGGGCCTCGGCGGCTCCGTCGTCGGGTTCGTCGCCGCGGTCGCGCTGATCCGGCCGAAGCGGGACGTGCGGGTCGTGGCCGACGAGGACGTGGACGCGGGGCCGCCACCGGCCTGACGCCGCCCGTCCTCCGTGGCGCGCACCCCCCGCGCCAGCCGCCGCACCCGCCGCCACCCATCCGGGCGGGCGCCCCGCACCGAAAGACCTCCGTGGACCTCTCCCTGCTGCTGCCGATGGTCGCCGCCGCTCTCGCGGCCGTCGCGCTGTACACGCTGATCGGGTTCATCCCGGGCACCGACGAGACGTCGGTGCTGCTGCCCGTGACGCTCGCGCTCGTGCTGGCGGGCACCGACCCGCAGGTGGTGCTGGCGTTCTTCATCGCCGCCGTCGTGACGCTGAACCTGACCAACTCGATCCCGACCGCCCTCGTCGGCCTGCCCGGCGGGGTGCTGTCCGCGCCGATGATCGACCACGCGCTGCTGCTCAAGCGGGAGGGCCGGGCCGCGGAGACGATCCGCAAGATGGCCGCCGGGTCCGTGGTCGGCACGCTGATCTCGGTGCCGCTCGCGCTGCTCATCGCGAGCGCCATCACGCCGTTCGCGGACCAGCTGCGGGAGTACGGGTCGCTGCTGTTCGTCGGCGGCGCGGTGGTCCTGGCGCTGATCGGGAAGAACAAGGTGCTGTCGCTGCTGGCGATCATCCCGCTCGGCCTGCTGTTCCAGGGCGTGCAGGCGCTGTACCGGCAGACGGGCGTGCTGCCCGAGGACGGCACGATCACGGTGTCGTTCTTCCTGTCGATCACCGCCGGCCCGCTCCTGCTCAGCCTGGCGACGCTGCTCAACCCCACGCTGCGCGCCGCGCTCCCCCGCGCCGGCCGCACGCCCGTGGTCATCACGCGGTCCGAGCTGAAGGGTGCGCCGCTCAGCCCGCGCCGGCTGCTGACCCGTGCGGAGCTCGGCGCCTCGGCCACGGTGTCCGCCGCCTCCACGCCGCTGTTCTTCCTCAGCCCCGTCGCGCTGACGCTGCTCATGGGCGAGGCGTCCGGCGCCCGCGCCCAGCAGCCCGTCGAGCGGTCGTCCCGGGCGATCACGTCGATGGCGGCGCTCGCGCACTCGACCTACCTGGCCGGCGTGATCATCCCGCTGCTCGCCGTCGGGCTGCCGCTGTCGCCGGTCGCCGTCGGGCCCGCGAACGCGCTGTTCAACGCGCCGCCGGTGCTCACCCTCGACAACAACCTGCACCAGCTGCTGACGACGTCGCAGTTCGTGCTCGCCGTCGTCGTCGGCGGGGCGCTCGCGCTGGTGCTGTCCTACGTGCTCGCGGTCCGGTACTCGTTCCGGCTCACCGCGCTGGTGACCCGCTACGTGCCGCACGAGGCCGTGCTCGCGCTGTTCATCGTGTTCGTCCTGCTCCTCGCGTACCTGGACGCAGGGCTCGTCAACGTCTTCGCCGTGCTGCTGGTCGGGCTGACCTGCGGCACGCTGAACCGGTTGGGCGTCAACTTCGGGGTGCAGTTCATGTCGCTGTACGCGGCCCCGTGGTTCGTGGCGCACCTGATGTGAGGAGTCGGACCATCTCGAGCACGAACCCGCGCAGCACCGGCCCGGGCGCGCCGCGCGCCACCGGGACGGGGCACACCCGCGCGAAGGCGATCCTGGTCGGCGAGCACGCCGTCGTGTACGGCGAGCCCGCGATCGCGCTGCCCCTCGCCAGCCTCCCGATGCGCGCCGTCGCGCGGCGGGAGGAGGGCCCGCTGTCGCTCGAGTCGGTCCTGTACTCCGGCCGGCTGGCCGACGCCCCGGAGCAGCTGGCCGCCCCGGTCGCCGCCGTCGAGGCCACGCTCGACCACCTCGGCCTGCCGCACCGCGACATCGTGCTGGCGACCGAGTCGACGATCCCCGCCGCGCGCGGCCTCGGCTCCAGCGCCGCCACCGCCGGGGCGCTCGCGCTCGCGCTGGCCGACCTCGCCGGCCGGACCCTGACCGCCCAGGAGCACTTCGACCTCGTGCAGGTCGGCGAGCGGGTCGCGCACGGCAACCCCAGCGGGCTCGACGCCCGGACGACCGCCTCGACCGAGCCGGTGTGGTTCCAGGCCGGGGAGATCCGGCCGCTCGACCTCGCGCTGCGCGCGCACCTCGTCGTCGCCGACACCGGCGTGCACGGGCGGACCCGGGTCGCGGTCGCGGACGTCCGCTCGTTCCGGGACCGGCACCCCGCACGCGGGGCCGAGCTGATCGCGGAGCTCGGGGCCATCACGCGGGACGTGGTCGACGACCTGGCCCTGGACCGGCCCGCGGAGCTGGGCGCGCGGATGACCCGCGCGCACGGCGCCCTCGCCGAGCTCGGCGTCTCCTCCCCGGAGCTCGACCGGCTGGTCGGCGCGGCGCTCGCCGCCGGCGCCCTCGGCGCCAAGCTCACCGGCGGTGGCCAGGGCGGATGCCTGCTGGCGCTCGCGGACGACGCGGCGTCCGCTGGTACGATCGCCGCTGCCCTGCGCCGCGCGGGAGCGGCGCGCACGTGGCTGCACCGGACCGACGCGCGGCGACCCGCCGCCCCCTCCGCCCAGGTGCCCCTCGGATGACTGACTCCGCGACCGCCGTCGCGCACGCGAACATCGCGCTCGCCAAGTACTGGGGCAAGCGCGACGAGGCCCTGGCGCTGCCCGCGACGTCCAGCCTGTCGCTCACGCTCGACGCGTTCCACGCGACGACGACCGTCAAGCTCGACCCGGCGGCGACCGACGACTCCGGCACGCTGGACGGCCGGCCGATGTCCGACGCCGAGGTGACCCGGGTCCGGCGGTTCCTCGACCTCGTCCGGTCGCTGGCCGGCTCGTCGGTGCACGCCGCGGTCACCTCCGTGTCCACGGTGCCGACCGGCGCGGGCCTCGCGTCGTCGGCGAGCGGGTTCGCCGCGCTCGCCGGTGCCGCGGCCGCCGCGTACGGCCTCGACCTCGACCCGCGGGCGCTGTCCCGGCTGGCGCGGCGCGGCTCCGGGTCGGCGGCGCGCTCCGTGTTCGGCGGCCTGGTCGTCTGGCACGCGGGCACCGACGACGCCACGTCGTTCGCCGAGCCGGTGCCCGGCGGCGAGGCCGGCGGTCCGCTCGACCCGGCGATGGCCGTGGTCGTGCTCGACGCCGGACCCAAGTCGATCTCGTCCCGCGAGGCCATGCGCCGCACCGTCGAGACTTCCCCGTTCTTCCCGGCCTGGACCGAGTCGACCGAGGCGGACGTCGCGCTCATGCTCGACGCCGTGCGCGCCGGAGACCTGCCCACGCTCGGCGCGCTCGCCGAGTCCAACGCCCTGCGGATGCACGCCACGATGCTCGGCGCCCGGCCCCCGGTCCGGTACTGGACCGCGCACACCGTGGGCGTGCTGGACCAGGTGCAGGCGCTGCGCGCCGACGGCCTGCCGTGCTGGGCGACCATCGACGCCGGGCCCAACGTCAAGGTGCTGTGCGCCGGCCGGGACCTGCCCGCCGTCGCCGAGGCGCTGTCCGAGGGCCGCACCCGCCGCGTGGTCACCGCCCGCCCCGGGCCGGACCTGCGCGTGACCGCGGGGGGTGCCGCGTGACCGCGCCCGCCGCCGGGACCCCCGCGCCCGCCGAGGCGGCCATCGAGGTCAGCGCGCCCGGCAAGCTGTTCGTCGCCGGCGAGTACGCCGTGGTCGAGGCCGGCTACCCCGCCGTGCTCGTCGCCGTCGACCGGCACGTCACGGTGCGCCTCGCGCGCGCCGAGGGCGCCGGGTCCATCGCGTCCGACCAGTACGGCCGGCTGCCCGTGGTGTGGCGCCGCGACGGCGGCCGGGTGGTGCTGGACCACGACAGCCGCCCGTTCGACTACGTGCTCGCGGCCATCGACGTCGTCGAGCGGTTCGCCGCGGAGCAGGGGCGCGAGCTCGGCTTCTACGACATCACGATCACCTCCGAGCTCGACGACCAGTCCGGCCGGAAGTTCGGCCTCGGCTCGTCCGCCGCCGTCACCGCCGCCACCGTGCGGGCGCTCGACCGGTTCTACGCCCTCGACCTGCCGACCGAGCGCCTGCTGCGGCTCGCGCTCCTCGCCACCGTCGCGGTGAACCCGATGGGCTCCGGCGGCGACGTCGCGGCCAGCCTGTACGGCGGGTGGATCCGGTACGCGGCGCTCGACCGCGACTGGCTGCGCGCCGCCCAGGCCGCCGCCGAGTCGTCGGGCGCCGTCCGGCCGCTCTCCGCGCTGCTCGACGCCGACTGGCCCGGCCTGTCCGTCCGGCGGCTGCCGACCCCGCGCACGATGCGGCTGGTCGTCGGCTGGACCGGCGTCCCCGCCTCGACCACCCGCCTGGTCGAGCGGATGCAGTCCCGCAAGGGCGCCGCCGAGGCGCACTACCCGGACTTCCTCGCCGCCTCCCGGGAGTGCGTGGACGCGCTGGCCGAGGCCATCGAGCGCGACGACGCCCCCGCCGCCAAGGCCCAGATCCACCGGGCGCGCGGCCTGCTCACCTCGCTGGCCCGCGCCGCCGGCGTCGACATCGAGACCCCGGCGCTGCGCACGCTGTGCGAGACGGCCGAGAGCGTCGGCGCGGCGGCCAAGTCGTCCGGCGCGGGCGGGGGCGACTGCGGCATCGTGCTGGTCGACGCCGACACCGACCTGGAGCCCATGCTGCGGGACTGGGCGCTGTCCGACGTGCGGCACCTGTCGCTGCGGGTCCAGCAGCCGTGCGACGCCGAGGACGCGCGATGACCGCCGACGACGCGCCCCTGTCAGGGCAGGACCAGCCGACGACCGACGCGACGGCGGCCGAGCAGGACGCACGCCGCAAGGACGACCACGTCCGCCTGGCCGTCGCCCAGCACGCCGAGCCGGGCCCGAGCGACTTCGACCACGTCCGCCCGATGAACCACCCGCTCGCGGCGGGCGACCGCGCGCAGGTCTCGCTGCGCGCCACCGGCCGGGTCCTCGACTGGCCCGTGCCGCTCTACATCAACGGCATGACGGGCGGCACGGCGCACACCGCGACGATCAACCGGGCGCTGGCGATCGCCGCCCGCGAGACGGGCGTCCCGATCGCGTCCGGCTCGACGGGGATCCTGCACCGCGAGCCCGCCGCGATCCCGTCGTTCCGGGTGCTGCGCGACCTCAACCCCGACGGGTTCGTGCTGGCGAACGTGAACCCGAACCTCACGCCCGCCCAGGCCCGGCGCTCGGTCGAGATCCTCGGCGCCGACGGCCTGCAGGTGCACGTGAACCCGGCGCAGGAGATCGTCATGCCGGAGGGCGACCGCGACTTCACGCGCTGGGCGGACAACATCGCGGCGATCGTCGACGGCGTGGACGTCCCGGTCGTCGTCAAGGAGGTCGGCGCCGGCATGAGCCGCGGCACCGTCGAGGTCCTGCGCGACCTCGGCGTCGCGGCCGTCGACGTCTCCGGCCGGGGCGGCACCGACTTCACCGCCATCGAGTCCGCCCGCCGCACCGACGGCGGCATGGACTACCTGGCGTCCTGGGGCCAGTCGGCCGTCGAGGGCCTGCTCGACGCCTCCTCGGTCGACGGCGTGGACCTGCTGGCGTCCGGCGGCGTCCGGCACCCGCTCGACGTCGTCCGTGCCCTCGCGCTCGGCGCGACGGCGGTCGGCGTCGCGGGCGGCTTCCTGCGCACCCTGCTCACCGACGGCGAGACGGCCCTCGTCGCCCGCATCGAGTCCTGGCTGACCCAGGTCGGCGACATCATGACGCTGCTCGGCGCCCGCACGGTCGGCGACCTGCGGCACGTGGACCTGCTGCTCACCGGGCCGGTCCGCGAGTTCTGCGACCTGCGCGGCGTCGACGCCCGCGCGTACGCCCGCCGCAGCGGCCGCTAGCCCGCCCCGCGGCGCGGCCGGGAGGTGGCCCTTCCGCGCCCCGGTATACCGATCGTATCCTCGCCGCATGACCATGACGACGATCAAGATCGACTCGGACCTGCGCGACCGGCTCAACGGCGCCGCGCGCGAGCAGGGCGTCACGGCGGGGTCGTTCGTCGAGCTGCTGTTCGAACGGTGGCTGCGGGAGCAGCGGTTCGCGGCGATGCGCGAGGCGATGGCGCGGACGCCCGACGACCTCGCCGAGTCCTACCGTCGGGAGACCGCGGCGTGGGAGGCCGTGGCTACGGACGGGCTCGCGGGCGACGCGCCGTACGGCTCGGACCCCGCGTGACGGCGCTGCCCGAGGCGGACCCGCTGGCGCACGGGGAGCTCGTGTGGGCCCACCTGTCGCCCGCCGTGGGGCGCGAGCAGGACGGCCACCGGCCGGCGCTCGTCGTCGCGTCGGACCCGTACCTGCGCACGGTCACCTCGCTCGCGGTGGTCGTCCCCCTGACGTCCGTCGACCGCGGGTGGCCGAACCACGTGCGGGTCCGGGGCGCGCACCGGCTGCCGTCGCCGTCCTGGGCGATGACCGAGCAGGTGCGGACGATCGACCGGGCGCGGATCACGGGCCGGGCGGGCTACGCGGACGCCGCCACGCTCACGGAGGTCGCGGTCTACCTCGGGGACTTCCTCGGCCTCGGATGACCGGGACCTCGGTCCCCGTGGAATACCCCCAGGGGGTATAGCGTTGCGGCACTGACGGGGTGCGGTCGCACCCCGCCCGGGAGGAGCGGACATGCACGGCTACAGCGGCGACAAGGACGACTACCTCAAGCGCCTCAAGCGCATCGAGGGGCAGGTGCGCGGCATCGCGCGCATGGTTGACGAGGACGTGTACTGCATCGACGTCCTGACCCAGGTCGCCGCCGTGACCAAGGCGCTGCAGGCCGTGAGCATCGGCCTCGTCGAGGACCACCTGGGCCACTGCGTCGTCGACGCGGCCCGGCAGTCCGAGGAGGCCGGCGCCGAGAAGGTCCGCGAGGCCTCCGAGGCGATCGCCCGGCTCGTCCGCTCCTGACCCCGACCCGCACCGCGAGAGGAAACCCCATGAGCCAGACCACCAGCTTCTCCGTCGACGGCATGACCTGCGGCAACTGCGTCCGCCACGTGACCGAGGAGCTCACCGCGCTGCCGGGCGTCACCGACGTGCAGGTCGACCTGGTCGCCGGCGGGTCGTCGCCGGTCACCGTCACCTCGGACGCGCCGCTCACCGACGAGGCGATCGCCGCCGCCGTCGACGAGGCCGGCTACGCCGTCACGCCGCGGAAGTCGCTGCTGTGACAGCCGACGACCCGCGCACCACCACCGACCTGCCGGTCGCGCCCGTCGGCACCGTCGACCTCGCCGTCGAGGGCATGACCTGCGCGTCCTGCGTGGCCCGCGTCGAGAAGCGGCTCAACCGCGTCCCGGGGGCCCGCGCGACCGTGAACCTCGCGCTGGAGAGCGCGCACGTCGAGGTGACCACCGCCGAGGACGGCAGCACGCCGGACGTCGACGCCCTCGTCGCCGCCGTGCGGGCCGCCGGGTACGACGCCACGGTGACCGGGCGGCGCGACCTCGCCGCCGCCACGGCGCCCGCCGGGACGCCCCCGACGTCCGCCACGACCACGACCGTGACGGACGAGCACGCCGGCCACGACATGGGCGGCATGGATCCGACCGAGCACGCCCTGTCCGGGCACAGCATGGCCCCCGGCCACGACATGGACCCGGACGAGGACACCTCCGCCCCGACGGACGCGCGCGGCACCGACCTGCGCCGCCGGCTCCGGGTCGCGGCGGTCCTGACCGTCCCGGTGCTCCTGCTGTCGATGGTGCCCGCGTGGCAGTTCACCGGCTGGCAGTGGCTGGTCACCGTGCTGGCGCTGCCGGTCGCGACCTGGGCGGCCTGGCCGTTCCACCGCGCCGCGGTCCGGGCGGCCCGGCACGGCGCCTCCACGATGGACACGCTCGTGTCGATCGGCATCGTCGCGGCGACCGGCTGGTCGCTGTGGGCGCTGCTCCTCGGCGGGGCGGGCGAGCTCGGGATGACCATGTCGCCGACGCTGTGGCCCGCCGCGGACGACGGCATGGGCGGGCACATGCCGGAGCTGTACTTCGAGGTCGCGGCCGTCGTCACGACGTTCCTGCTGGCCGGCCGGTACGCCGAGCACCGCTCGCGCCGCCGCGCCGGGGACGCCCTGCGGTCGCTGCTGGACCTCGGCGCCAAGGACGTCGCGCTGCTGGTGACCGGCCCGGACGGGCGGCGCACCGAGCAGCGCGTCCCGGTGGACCGGCTGGGCGTCGGCGACGAGTTCGCCGTGCGCCCGGGCGAGAAGGTCGCCACGGACGGCGTCGTCGTCTCCGGCACCAGCGCCGTCGACACGAGCCTGCTGACCGGTGAGCCCGTGCCCGTCGACGTCGGCCCGGGCGACGAGGTGGTCGGCGCGACGATCAACACCGGCGGCCACCTCGTCGTGCGGGCGACCCGCGTGGGCGAGGACACCCGGCTGGCGCAGATCGGCCGGCTGGTGGCGGCGGCGCAGACCGGCAAGGCTCCGGTGCAGCGGCTGGCGGACCGGATCTCGGCGGTGTTCGTGCCGATCGTGCTGGTGCTCGCGGTCGGCACCCTCGCGGTGTGGCTGCTGTCGGGCGCCCCCGCGCAGACGGCGTTCACGGCGGCCGTCGCGGTGCTGATCATCGCCTGCCCCTGCGCGCTGGGGCTCGCCACGCCGACGGCCCTGCTGGTCGGGACCGGGCGCGGCGCGCAGCTCGGCGTGCTCATCAAGGGCCCGGAGATCCTCGAGCAGACCCGCGCCGTCGACACCGTGGTGCTGGACAAGACCGGCACGGTCACCGAGGGCCGCATGGCGCTCGTGGCGGTGCTCGCCGCCGGGGACGCCGCCGAGGACCCGGGCGCCGGGTCGGCGCACGCGGCCGGCCCGGTCCGCACCGCCGCCCAGCGCGAGGTGCTCCGGTACGCCGGCGCGGTCGAGGCGCTGGCCGAGCACCCGATCGCCCGCGCGGTCGCCGAGGCCGCGGCCGGGCTGGGGCCCGAGGCGTCCGGCGTGGGCGGCGACGGCGTCGGGATCGGCACCGACCAGGTGCACGAGTTCCGGGCCGAGGCCGGCCGCGGCGTGAGCGGTGTGGTCCGCGCGGCGCACTCCGGCGTCGGGCTGTCCCGGCGCGTGCTGGTCGGCCGGCCCGCGTGGCTCGCCGAGCAGGGCGTCCCCGCGGACGACGACCTGGGCGCGCGGTTCGCCGCCGCCGAGGCCGACGGCGCGACGGCCGTCCTGGTCGCCTGGGACGGCGCCGCACGCGGCGTGCTGGTGCTGCGCGACCCGGTGAAGGACGGCTCGCGGCGCGCGGTCGAGGACCTGCGGGCCCTCGGGCTGCGACCGGTCCTGCTGACCGGTGACAACGCGGGCGCGGCCCGCGCGGTGGCCCGGTCCGTCGGCATCCCCGAGGCGGACGTGGTGGCCGAGGTGCTGCCCGCCGACAAGGTGGACGTCGTCCGACGGCTGCAGGGCGAGGGCCGGCGGGTCGCGATGGTCGGCGACGGCGTGAACGACGCCGCGGCGCTCGCCACCGCGGACCTGGGTCTGGCGATGGGCACCGGCACGGACGTGGCCATCGAGGCAGCCGACGTGACGCTCGTCCGCGGCGACCTCCGCTCCGCCCCGCAGGCGGTCCGGCTCGCGCGGCGCACGCTGCGGGTCATCAAGCAGAACCTGTTCTGGGCCTTCGCGTACAACGTCGCGGCGATCCCGCTGGCGGCGCTCGGCCTGCTCAACCCGATGATCGCGGGCGCGGCGATGGCGTTCTCGTCGGTTCTGGTGGTGGCGAACTCGCTGCGCCTGCGCCGGTTCGCCTGACCGCCGCCGCGAGCGCACCCGCTCCCGGCACCGCGACCGGCCCCGGGCGTCCTGTGGACGTCCCGGGGCCGGCGCGCGCGGAGGCGCTACCGTCAGCACCGACCGCCGCCCCGCCCAGGAGGAGCAGCCCGTGCCGACCCGTCCCGTCCTCGAGATCGCCGTCCAGGACCTGGCGGGCTACCGCGTGGCCGCCGACGCCGGGGCCGCGCGCGTCGAGGTGTGCGCCGCGCTCGCCGCGACCGGCGGGCTGACCCCGGGCGCCGGCCTGCTCGCGGCGCTCGTGGCCGAGCGCGAGGCCCGGGCCGCCGGGGGCGCGGCACCCACCGGCGTGCACGTCCTGGTCCGGCCGCGGCCGGGGTCGTTCGTGTACGACGCCGACGAGCTCGACGTCCAGGTCCGGGAGGTCCGCGCCGCCGTGGACCTCGGGGTGGACGGCGTCGTGGTCGGCCCGCTGACCGCCGACGGCCGGGTGGACGAGCCGGCGCTCGCCGCTCTGGTCGCCGCCGCGGACGGCCGCGAGGTCACCTTCCACCGGGCGGTCGACTCCGTGCCCGACCCGCTCGCGGTGCTGGACGCACTGGCCGCGGCCGGCGTGACCCGGGTGCTGTCGTCGGGCGGCGAGGCCCGCAGCATCGACGGCGTGCGCCGGCTGGCCGCGATGGTCGAGCACACCGCGGGCGCGGTGCAGGTGATGGCCGGTGGCGGCGTGCGGCCCGTCGACATCGGGGCGCTGATCGCCGCCGGCGTGGACGCGGTGCACCTGTCCGCGAGCCGCGCGGTCGCCGGTGACGGCGGCCCGGGCGGCGGCGGATCGGCCGGCGGCCACACCGTCACCGACCCGGAGCTGGTGGCCCAGGCGGCCGCGGCGCTCGCGCGCGCCTGACCGGGCACAGGCGGCGTGCAGGCGCCGTCCAGCCACGGGTTCTACGCTGCCGGGCGTGACCGCTCCCGATCCGAGCACGCAGGCGCCCCCCGCCGCCGACGACGCCGCCCCGGCCGCGTCCGGCGCACCCGCGCCCGCGCCGGCCCCGTCCGGCACCCCGCCCGTGTCGGAGCGTGCCCGGCGGCGCCGCCTGACGGCCGAGATCTGGATCGTCCTCGGCCTGTCGCTCGGCCAGTCCGCCGTGTACGCCGTGGTCAACATCGCCGCCCGGCTCACCGCCGGCACCCCGCTGGCGTCGCAGAGCGCGACGCTCAACGCCAGCCGGTCCGCCCGGCCGTACCTGGACCTGACCTACCAGCTGCTGTCGATCGGGTTCGCCCTGGTCCCGGTCGCGCTGGCGCTGTACCTGCTGTCCGCCAACGGCCGGAGCGCCGCCCGCCGGATCGGCCTCGACGGCTCCCGGCCCGGGCGGGACGTCGGCGTGGGGTTCGGGCTCGCGGCGCTGATCGGGCTGCCGGGCCTCGCCCTGTACGTCGTCGGGCGCGCGGTCGGGATCACCGTCGAGGTGCAGGCGGCCGCGCTGAACGCCGCCTGGTGGACGGTGCCGGTGCTGATCCTGTCGGCCGTGCAGAACGCGCTGCTAGAGGAGGTGGTCGTCGTCGGCTACCTGATGGAGCGGCTGCGCGAGCTGCGCTGGCGGACGCCGGCGATCCTGGTCACGTCGGCGGTGCTGCGCGGGTCGTACCACCTCTACCAGGGCATCGGGCCGTTCGTCGGCAACGTCGTGATGGGCCTGGTGTTCGCCGAGTACTACCGGCGCAGGCGGCGCACCATGCCGCTCGTGGTGGCGCACACCGTCC
The DNA here is from genome assembly GCF_011603975.1 of Cellulomonas sp. IC4_254. Taxonomy (GTDB): domain Bacteria; phylum Actinomycetota; class Actinomycetes; order Actinomycetales; family Cellulomonadaceae; genus Cellulomonas. Next base: position 36,011 of record NZ_JAANNB010000005.1, read on the forward strand.
TCGACGTGGTGGCGTTCGTCGGCTACGCGCTGATCCCCGTGGCGTGGCGCGAGGCGCTGGGCATCCGCTGACGCGGGCGACCGGTCAGCCGGCCGACGGCCCCGCCGCCGGTCCGGCCGACGCGCGCGAGCCCGCCGCGAGCTGCCGGCTCAGCGACCGGGTCGCGAACCCCGAGACCAGCATCACGACGCCCGCGACGAACGCGAACAGGCCGTACACGGTGAGGATGACGTCGACGGTGCCCTGCGGCTTGATGGCGAGCAGCAGCCCGAACAGGAACCCGATCAGCCCGAACACCAGCGTCCCGGACCAGGCGAGGTCCCGCGCCCGGTACTGCGTCACGGCCACGACCACCGCCGTGACGCCGAGCACCAGCACCCAGAGCGCGAGCAGGTAGAACAGCACCAGCGCGGTGACGTCGGGCCACAGCATGATGAGCGCGCCGAACGCGATGCTGACCAGGCCCTCGGCGACGAGCCAGCCGAACCCGGGCCGCCCGCGCGCGAGCAGCGCCTGCATCAGCACGACGGCGCCGTCGACGACCGCGAACACGCCGAACACCCAGACGAGCGCCACCAGCGTCCCGAGCGGCTCGACCAGCAGCAGCAGGCCCAGCACGATCATGAGCACGCCCCGGAGCACCGGCAGCCACCAGACCGACCGCAGCACCGCCGCGACCCGGCCCTCCACGTCCTGAGCCACGTGCGCCTCCCGGTGGTCGAGCCGTCCGTCCGCCGCCCGTCCGGCGGCGTCCTCGCCGGTCACGCTAGCCCCCGGGAGTCATCCTCGCGACGGAGAGCCGTCCCGACGGGCGTCATCCTCGAGGACGGAAATACGCACGGCACGCACGCACCGGCCACCCGGGACGACCCGCGCTGCCTAGACTCGCGACCATGCCCGACGCCTCGACCAGCGCGCCGGCGGCGCCCGGTCGACCCGACGGGCCCGCCGCGGCCGAGCGCAACCAGGTGCCGCTCGACGGCCTGGGCCGGCCGCAGGTCCTCGACACGCCCGCGGTCCGGGTGCACCACCCGAGCGACCTGCTCGGCGTCGTGCTCAGCCTGGTCGGGGCCGTCGCCGTCATGGCGCTGGCCACCTACGCGCACAACACGACGTCGGGCGTCGCCGAGGACGTGCAGGGCTTCGCGTCGCTGCTCCGGCAGATCCTCGTCGTGCCGGTCGCCCTGCTGGAGACCGTCGTCACGTACCTCGTGCCGATCGCCGTGCTGACCGAGCTGGCGCTGCGGCGGCTGGGGCGGCAGATGGTCGAGGCCTCGATCGCCGCGATCGTCGCCGTGCTGGCCGCGGCGGGGGTCGCCTGGCTGGTCCAGCACCTCGGCTCCGAGCAGCTGGTCGCGGGCCTGTCGGTGCGGCTGAACGGCCGGCTCACGCTCTCGATCCCCGAGTACATCGCGCTGATCGCGGGGCTGCTGACCGCCACCGGCCCCCGCACCCGCCGGCGCACCGTCTCCTGGTCCTGGAACCTGGTCTGGGTAGCCGTCGGCGTCATGGTCATCACCGCGGGCGCGTCCCTGCCGGGCGTCGCGGTCGCGCTGCTGATCGGCCGCGCGTCCGGGCTCGCCGTCCGGTACGTCTCCGGCGTCCGGTCGGAGCGTGCCTACGGCGCGAGCCTGGTCGCGGGCGTGCGCCGCGCCGGCTGGGAGCCGCGGGTCCTGGTCCGGGTGCCCGACGAGGACGACGACGCCGCCGACGACGCGGACCACCGCCGGCCGGACCTCCAGGGCACGCCGGGCACCCCGGCCGTCCCCGCCAGCGCCGGCGCCCGCGCGGCCGTCCGGTACGCCGACCACCGCGCGTACGAGATGGTGACCGAGGACGGCCGCGAGCTCGACGTCCTCGTGCTCGACGGCGACCGCCAGGTCATCGGCTTCCTGAGCCGGCTGTGGCGGTCCCTGCGGCTGCGCGGCCTCGACGGCCGGTCCGTGGTCTCGCTCCGGCAGGCCGCCGAGCGCGCCGCCCTGCTGTCGTACACCGCCACCGCCGCGGGCGTCCGCACCCCGGCGCTGCGCGGCATCGCCGAGGCGGACTCCTCGATGCTGCTCGTGCAGGACCCGGTGCCGGCGGCCACCTCGCTGGCGGACCTCGACCCCGAGGTCATCACCGACGACGTGCTGCGCGCGATCTGGGCCCAGCTCGGCACGGCGCACGAGGCCGGGCTCGCGCACCGGGCCCTCACGAGCGACGTGATCCTCGTGGCGGACGGCCCGGACGACCCGACCGTCTGGCTGGTCGGCTGGGACCAGGGCGACGTCGCGTCCTCGGAGCTCGCCCAGCGGATGGACCGCACGCAGATGGTCGCGCTGCTCGCGCTCCGCGTCGGGCCCGCCCGGGCCCTGGAGTCGGCGGTCGCCGTGCTGCCCGAGGGCGACATCGCGGCGATCGGCCCGCTGCTGCAGACCATCACCCTGCCCCGCCGCACCCGCGAGGAGCTGCGCGCGCACAAGGAGGTGCTGGCCGAGCTGCGGTCCGCCCTGGTGGCGCGGCTGCCCGAGGCCGACGTCGAGCCGGTGCAGCTGGTCCGGTTCGGCGCGCGCGCCGTGCTGACGATCCTGCTCACCACGGCCGCCGTCATCATCCTGCTGACCTCGATCAACCTGCAGACCATCCTCGACGCGCTGTCGACGACGGACTGGCGGCTGAGCGTCCTGGCCTTTCTGCTCGGCATGGCGACGCTGTTCGGGGCCGCGCTGTCGCTGGTGGCGTTCTCGCCCGTGAAGCTGTCGCTGTGGCGGGCGTCCGTCGCCCAGTCGGCGTCGACGTTCGTGGCGCTCGCCGCGCCGGCCGGCATCGGGCCGGCGGCGATCAACCTGCGGCTGCTCACGCGGCGGGGCACGTCGACGTCGCTGGCGACGGCGACGGTCGCGCTCGTGCAGGTGTCGCACTTCGTGGTGACGCTGCCGATGCTGCTCGTGCTGTCGGTGGCGTCCGGGACGAACCAGCTCGAGCGGTTCACGGTCTCGCCCACCGTGGTCGTCGTGATCGGCGTCCTCGCCGCGATGATCGGCGCCGCGCTGCTCGTGCCGAAGGTGCGCCAGTGGGTGGCCGCCAAGACCCTCCCGACGGTGCAGCAGACCTGGCCCCGGCTGATCGAGGTGGTCGGGCACCCGTTCCGGCTCGCGGTCGGCCTCGCCGGCAACCTCATCACGACGTTCGGCTACATCCTCGCCTTCGAGGTGTGCCTGCTCGCGTTCAACCAGCACCTCTCGCTGGTGCAGGTCGCGATCGTCTACCTGGCCGGCAACACCGCCGGGTCGATCGCCCCGACGCCGGGCGGCATCGGCACCACCGAGATCGCGCTGGCGGGCGCGCTGACGGTCATCGGCGTGAACCCCGGCGTGGCGACCTCCGTGGCGGTGCTGTTCCGGGTGCTCACCTACTGGCTGCGCATCCCGGTCGGCTGGGCGTCGATGCGGTACATGCAGCGCGTCGGCGAGCTCTGACCCGGGCCGATCCACGCCCTGCGGGCACGCCGACGGGCGCCCGGCGCGGTACGCGGGCGCCCGGGGGGCGTGCGGTCAGGAGGCGGCGGTGCACTCGCGCTGCGCGGGGACCCGGTCCCCGTGCGTGGCGAGGGTCGCCGCGATGCGGGACCAGGAGGAGAGCCGGGTCGCGGTGCGCCCGGTCACGTCGGAGCGGAGGTCGGAGCCCTCACGCTCGGCCGGCTCGTAGAAGCCGCGCTGTTCCATGGCAGATCCTTCGTTCGGCAGCCCGGCTGACCTGCGGGGGTCCCGTGGCTTTGCGTCCCCTCCTCGCGGAGGGTTTGCCCTTGTCGCTGACACGGCGACTGTAGGCCCGGCGCGCGGCCGAGCGGAAGGGGGCGGACGCGAAACGTCCGCCCAGAACACGCATTTCACCCACTCGGGCCAAAGCGGACAAATCGCACGGAGAGCGCGTCCCCGCCACGACGGACGGCGCTTTCCGATGAATGCGCAGGTCACACCCGCTTTTCAGGCCGCCGGCACCGCCACCGCCCGGAGGAACGACTCGAGCAGCGGCCCCGAGGTCGTCGAGCCGAAGTCGCCGGTCTCGACGAACACCGCGACCGCCAGGTCACCCTGCGCCGCGATCATCCACGCGTGGTTCTGCAGGTCGGCGCCCGACCCGTACTGCGCGGTGCCGGACTTGGCGATCACCTCGGGACCGGGCACGTCCTGCAGGAGCTCGCCGCCGCCCTCGGTGACCACGGCGCGCATCATCGACCGCAGCGCGTCCGCCTCGGCCGCCGTGAGCGGCTGCTCCGGCTCCGGGGCGGCCGTCGCGGTCTCCGCGCCGCCGAGCAGGAGCCGCGGCGTGACCCGGGCGCCCGCCGCGACCGACGCCGCGACCGTCGCCATGCCGAGCGGCGTGGCCTGCACCCGCGCCTGGCCGATCATCGACGCGGCGTGGTCGGTGCCCCCGGTGGCCTCGGCCGGCACCTCGCCCAGCGTCGCCGCGAACCCCAGGTCGGCGTCCGCGACCAGCCCCAGGGACGCCGCCGCGGCGGCGAGCGCCTCCTGCGGCGCGGTGTCCGCCGCGGTGAGGAACGCGGTGTTGCACGACTCGGCGACCGCGGTGCGCAGGGTGATGTCGCCCAGGGCGTCCGCCGGGTACCCGGGGTAGTTCTGGAACGTCCGGCCGTCGACGGAGGCGGTCTCCGGGCAGGTGACCGTGCTGTCCGGGGTCAGGCCGGCCCGGAGCAGCGCGAGCGACGACGCGACCTTGAACGTCGACCCGGGCGCGTACAGGCCCAGCGTCGCGGTCGACATGCCCCCACCGCCCGGACCGCTGGCGGCGGCGAGGACCTCGCCGGTCGACGGCCGGATCGCCACGATCGCGCTCGCGCTGTCCGTCACCGTCGCCACCAGGTCCTCGGCGGCCTGCTGCACGCCGGGGTCGAGCGTCGTGCGCAGCGGCTCGCCGACCTGGGGTTCCACGTGGAACAGCTCGCGCTCCTGCGCGCCGCCCGCGCTCGCGACGACCGTGAGCCCGGGCTCGCCGCGCAGCTGCTCGTCGAACTGGGCCTGCAGGCCGCTCAGGCCGGCCAGGTCGCCCGCGACCACCGCGCCGTCCGAGTCCTCGACCACCTCCGCCGTGGCCGGCCCGACCGTGCCGAGCACCGGGCGCGCGAACGCACGGTTCGGCGCCAGCGGCAGCTCGGTCGCGATCATGTTGACGCCCGGCAGCAGCCCCAGCGCCCCCCGGTCGTAGCCCGCGTCGTCCGCGCGCACCACGATCGCCTCGACGAACGCCTTCTCCCCCGCCGCCGCGACCTGCGCCGCGTAGGCCTCCGGGTCCAGGCCGAGCGCCGCGGCGAGCCCCCGGGCCGCCGCGTCCGCGTCCGCCCCGGCGACCCGCGTCTTGTCGATGCCGATGCGGAACACCGGCCGGGACTCCACCAGCACCGCGTCGCCCGCGCCGAGCACGTCCGCGCGCTCGGCCTGCACCCGGTGCACCTGCAGGCCCTCGCCGGCCGCGAGGTCCGGCGCCAGCAGCATCGTCGACCACCGGGCGCGCCACTCGCCGTCGACCTCGGCCAGGTTGGCGTGCGTGCTGTACGTCCAGGCCGTGGTGCTGCTGCCGACGTCCCAGGTGAAGGTCAGCTCGACCGAGGCGGCCGCGTCGTCGTCCGCCGCGGCCACGACATCGCCCGCGACGACCTCCGGCTGCCACGGGTCGAGGCCCTCGTAGGCGGCGGTGCGCGCCTCGACCGCCTCGGCGGCGGTCGCGCCGTCCAGCGGGACGTCCGCGAAGTCGCCGGACGCGAGCGCGTCCGCGAGGGCGTCGGCGGTCCGCTGCCGGTCGTCCGGCCCGCCCGAGCACGCCGCGAGCGCGCCGACCAGCGCGAGCACCACCCCGACGGCGACCCCGCGCCGTCCGGCGACCCGACCCCCTGCGACCCGCACCGGCCTCACACGCCTCACCCCTCCGCTGCCTCCCGGGGCGACGCGCCGCCGGCACGGTCAGCCTAGGGACCGCGACCTGCACCCACGGGCCGTTCCGGGCACGGATCCGAGGACGTGCTGTGCGCGTCCTGTGCGCACGGCGCCGGGTCGCGGGCCGGCGTCCCCGCCAGCGGTTGACGATCGCCCGCCTCGCCTCTGGAATGGTGCGATGTCGCCTCCTGACCAGCCCTGCAGTCCCGTGCGGCGAGCCCGCACCACCCCGGGCGGCCCGACGGCCCGCGCCGACCGCACGGGGGCTCGCCGCTGATGGACTCCGAGACCTGGGGCAGCATCGGCCTCGTCCTGCTCTTCATCCTGATCGGCGGCGTGTTCGCCGGGACCGAGATCGCGCTCGTCTCGCTGCGGGAGAGCCAGATCAACCGGCTCGAGCGGCAGAGCGCCCGCGGCGCCCGGGTGGCCTCCGTGGCCCGCGACCCGAACCGGTTCCTCGCCGCCGTGCAGATCGGCGTCACCGTCGCCGGGTTCTTCTCCGCGGCCTACGGCGCCTCGACGATCGCCCCCGACTTCGCCCCCGTCATCGAGGCGCTCGGCGCCTCGGAGGCCCTGGCGCGCACCATCGCGCTCGTCGTGCTGACCCTCGTGATCGCGTACCTGTCGCTGGTCCTCGGCGAGCTCGTCCCCAAGCGCATCGCCCTCCAGCAGTCCGCCCGGGTCGCGCTCGCCGTCGCGCCGCCGCTGGACCGGTTCGCCACCCTGATGCGCCCGGTGATCTGGCTGCTGTCCGCGTCGACGAACCTGCTCGTGCGGCTGTTCGGCGGCGACCCGCACGCGACCAGCGAGGAGATGTCCGAGGCGGAGCTCCGCGACCTCGTCATCGCGCACCAGGGGCTGCCCGAGGACGAGCGCCGCATCCTCGGCGACGTGTTCGCGGCGACCGACCGCTCCGTCGCCGAGGTGATGCGCCCGCGGCCCGAGGTGCACTTCCTCGAGGCCGACCTGACCCTCGAGGACGCCCTCGGCCGGGTGCGCGAGCAGCCCTGGTCCCGGTACCCCGTGATCGGCGAGGACTTCGACGACGTGCTCGGGTTCCTGCACATCCGCGAGCTGCTGGAGGCCACCGACCGCACCCGCGTCCGGGTCCGGGACGTCATGCGCGAGATCGTCGTGCTGCCCGGGACCAACAAGCTGCTGCCGTCGCTGTCCTCGATGCGCCGCGAGGGCGTGCACATCGCGGTCGTCGTGGACGAGTACGGCGGCACCGACGGCATCGTCACGCTCGAGGACCTGGTCGAGGAGCTCGTCGGCGACATCCGCGACGAGTACGACATGCCCGGGTCCTCCGGCGCGGAGGCCCGCGAGGGCGCGCCCGGGTCCTACGACGCCGGCATCACCATCGAGGAGTTCACCGAGCTCACCGGGGTGCCGCTCGCCGACGGGCCGTACGAGACCGTCGCGGGCTTCGTGATCGCGCAGCTCGGGCGGCTCGGCGAGGTCGGCGACGCGGTCGAGGTCGACGGGCACCGGGTGGAGGTGACCGCCGTCGACGGGCGGCGCATCGCCCGGGTGCGGGTGGTGCCGCCGCCGGAGGAGCCGGCGACGGCGGACCCGGGCGACGCGGGCGCGGGCGAGCCCGGTGGGGGCGAGCCCGGGGACGGGCGGGGCTGACGCGCGCTCGGGCGGTCCTGCCGACGGCGGCCGGCCGTTCGGGATGCGGACGCGCGTCGCCTGCCGCACCCTGGTCCCCAGTCAGCCGGGAGCAGCACCGACGGGAGGGAGCACGCGTGGGCCGCCGACCGCACCGCCTCGTCCTCGACCCCGAGCCCGGCTCCGTCGCGACCGGCCGCCGCTGGGCCGCGCACGAGGCCGAGCTGGGCCACGCCAGCGCCGAGGCCGCGCGCACCGTCGAGCTGCTGACCAGCGAGATCCTCACCAACGCGGTGGTGCACACCCGCGCGCACCGGCACATCGCCCTCACCGCCGAGTGCCACGACGACTGCGTGCGCGTCGAGGTCACCGACCCCGACCCGACGCTGCCGCTGGTGAAGCCGGGGAACTCCCGCAGGATCGGCGGACACGGCATGCGGCTGGTCGACGCGCTCGCCACCGCGTGGGGCATCGAGCTGCACCCCGGCCACGGCAAGACGGTCTGGTTCGAGACCCGGGCGAGCGCGCACGGCCACCACCTGACGGCCTGACCACCCCCGGCGCCGGTGCCGGCCGGCCCGCACCGCCCGCAGCGGGCGATGCCGTCGACCCCTCGTCCCGCCACGATGGCCGGATGGAGGCGCAGCCGGCCGACCCCGTACCGCCCACCGGGCCGCGAGACAGCACGCGGCCGTCCGGGCGCCGGACGCGGCTGCGCACCGCCGTCCGCACGGTCGGCAGCACGGTCCTGCTCGTCGGGCTGTACCTGGGACGGCCGCTCGACCGCCCCACCCCGGCCACGCTCGCGCTGCTGGTGGCGGGGCTGGTGCTGCTCGTGCTGCTGCTGGGCTGGCAGATCCGCAGCGTCGTGCGGTCCCCCTACCCGGTGCTGCGCGCCATCGAGGCGTTCGTCACCGCGACCGTGCTGTTCATCGTGCTGTTCGCCGCCGGGTACACCTCGCTGTCCGAGGCGGACCCGGACGCGTTCAGCGAGCCCGTCGACCGGCTCGACGCCCTCTACTTCACGATGACCGTGCTGGCCACGGTCGGGTTCGGCGACATCACGCCCGTCACCGGCCCGGCGCGCGTCGTCGTGACGGTGCAGATGGTGTGCGGCTTCGCGTTCGCGGCGCTCGTCGGGCGGGAGTTCCTCGCGGCGGTGCGCCGGGCCCAGGACGGGGACCAGGGCGACGGCGCGACCGCCGGCCGGTGACTCAGGCCGGGGCCCGGTGCGCGCCCGTCCCGTCCGGCTCCGGCGCGACAGCGCGGGCCTGCCCCAGCGCGTGGTCCTTGAGGGCGGTGAACTCCTCCGCGGTGATCGCACCCTCGTCGAGCAGCGCCTTGGCCTGCGCGATCTGCTGGCCCGGCGACCCGGACCCGGCGACCTCCCGGATGTACGCGTCCCCCGCCCGGCGCGCCGACACCGCCGCGCGGGTGCTGCGCTCGGCCATCCCCCGCCCGCGGGCGATCAGGTAGACCAGGGCGGTGACGAACGGCAGCACGAGCAGGAAGATCAGCCACACCGCCTTCCACCAGCCGCTGAGGTCCCGGTCGCGGAACAGGTCCGTGATGATCGAGAACAGCGCGAACAGGTAGGCGATGAACACGAAAGCCCAGACGAACCACCAGATGATGTCCCAGAAGTCGGTCCAGAACTCCACGGCGACCACGCTCCTCCCCCGCCCGGCGGGCGCCTCCCGCCCGGGCACCGGGCGCTCGTGGGTCGCCCCGCCCTCCGGACGCTAGGCGGGCCCGCGCCGGCCCGGACCACCCGGTCGGGATGAGCGCCCGTCCGCGGAGGCATGGAATGCGACGGCACGCGGGCCGGTTCGCACCGGTATGAGAGCTGTCGTGTACGAGGAGTTCGGCGGGGCCGACGTGCTCCGGGTCGTGGACCGTCCGGAGCCGCACATCGGGGCGGACGCCGCGGTCGTGAAGGTCGCCGCCGCGTCGCTGAACCCGGTCGACTACAAGATCCGCGAGGGGTACCTGCGCGGCCTGATGGACGTGCTCTTCCCGGCCGTCCCCGGGTGGGACGTGTCCGGCACCGTCGTCAAGGCCGGGCTCGACACCCCGGAGCTGCAGGTCGGCGACGAGGTGCTGGCGTACGTCCGCAAGGACGTGGTGCAGGACGGCACCCTCGCCGAGTACGTCGCCGTGCCGGTGCGCACCGCCGCCAAGAAGCCGGCCGGGCTGTCCTTCGAGGAGGCCGCCGCGCTGCCGCTGGCCGGGCTCACCGCCCTGCAGAGCATCCGCCGCGCCGGGCTGACCGAGGGCTCCACCGTCCTGGTGCACGCCGCGGCCGGCGGCGTCGGGTCGATCGCGGTGCAGCTGGCCGTGCACGCCGGCGCCCGCGTCGTCGGCACCGCCTCGGCCGGCAACCACGACTACCTGCGCTCGCTGGGCGCGGAGCCGGTCGCGTACGGCGACGGCCTCGTCGAGGCGGCCCGGGGCCTGGTCCCGGACGGCTTCGACGTGATCCTGGACTACGTCGGCGGCCAGGCGATCGAGACCGCGCCCGCGCTGCTGCGCCCGGGCGGCACGATCGCGTCGATCACCGACGCCCGCGCCCGTGACGAGCTCGGCGGCCAGTACGTGTGGGTCCGCCCCGACAGCGCCGACCTCGCGGAGCTGGCCGAGCTCGCCGCCCGCGGCGTCGTCAAGGTCGAGATCGCCGGGACGTACCCGCTCGAGGAGGCCGCCGAGGCGTACCGCGCCCTGGAGACCGGCCACACCCGCGGCAAGATCGTCGTCACGGTCTGACCCTCTCTCCCCTCGCCGCCCCGCCCCTCTCGCCGAGATAGGACCCGCGGCGCGAGATAGGACCGTCTACGGCCCTATCTCGGCCCGACGGTCCTATCTCGGCGACCGGCAGGGTCGGGCGCGCGGGGGTCAAACCGCTCGGGCGGCCAGGAGGTCGCGGGTCACCGGGTGGGCCGGGGCGCCGAAGACGTCCGGGACCGTGCCCTGCTCCACCACGCGGCCGCCGCTCATGACGAGCACCCGGTCGCACACCCGCCGGACCACCCCGAGGTCGTGCGAGACGAGCACCATCGCGACGCCGGTGTCCCGCCGCAGCTCCACGAGCAGGTCGAGGATCGCCGCCTGCACCTGCACGTCGAGCGCGGACACCGGCTCGTCGAGCAGCAGCACCCGGGGGTCCGAGGCGAGCGCCCGGGCGATCGCGACCCGCTGCCGCTGACCGCCGGACAGCGTGCGGGGCCGCCGGTCGAGCACCTCCGTCGGCAGGTGCACCCGCGCGAGCAGCGCGGCGGCCGCGGCGTCCCGGTCGGCCCGGGCAGGCGGGCGCGGCCCGGTGGCCAGCGCCGCGCGCAGGACCGCGCGCACGGTCAGCCGGGGGTCGACGGTGCCCAGCGGGTCCTGCGGCACGAGCCGGATCCCGGACCGCAGCGCGCGGCGGTCGCGTTCCGGCAGCGCCGACCAGGGCATGCCGTCGAGCAGCACCTCGCCCGCGTCGGGCGTGTCGGCGGCGAGCAGCAGCCGGGCCAGCGTGGTCTTGCCGGACCCCGACTCCCCCACCAGCCCGACGGCCTCGCCCGCGCGCACCGTGACGTCGAGCCCGTCGACCGCCGTCACCGACTCGCCGCCGGGCAGCGCGAACACCCGGCGCAGCCCGCGGCCCTCCAGCACCGGCACACCGGGCTCCGGCACGGCGCCCGGACCCTCGCCGAGCCGCGCCGCGGCGACGAGCTCGCGGGTGTACTCCTCGCGGGGCGCGCCGAGCACCCGGGCCGTCGGACCCTCCTCCACGACCCGGCCGTCCCGGAGGACGACCACCCGGTCCGCCACCCGGGCGACCGCGCCGAGGTCGTGGGTGACCAGGACGACCGCGGTCCCCGCGTCGCGCAGGTTGCCGAGCAGGCCGAGCACCCGCGCCGCGACCGTGGCGTCCAGCGCCGTCGTCGGCTCGTCAGCGACCAGCAGCGGCGGCCGCGCGACCACGGCGGACGCGATCAGCGCGCGCTGCCGCATGCCGCCCGACAGCTCGCCGGGTCGCTGCCGCGCGCGGACGGCGGGGTCGGGCAGGCCGGCCTCGTCGAGCGCCGCGAGCACCCGCTCGGCGCGCTCGACCCGCGCCCGCGTCGCCGGACCCGCGCGGACGGCGCACCGCGAGCGCCTCGCCCACCTCGGCCCCGACGGTGCGCAGCGGGTCCAGCGACCCCAGCGCGTCCTGCAGCACGAGGCCGACGTCCCGCCCGCGCGCCGCGCGCCAGTCCCGCTCCGAGAACCGCAGCGCGTCCCGGCCGAGCAGGACGAGCCGGTCCGCCCGCACGTCGGCGCGCGCCCCCTCGCCCGCCAGCCCGACGAGCGTCCGCGCCAGCACCGACTTGCCCGCGCCCGAGCCGCCGACGACCGCGACGCACTCCCCCGCGGCCACCCGCAGGTCCACGCCGTGCAGCACCTCGCCGCCGCCCGGGAACGCGACCCGCAGTCCGACGACGTCGAGCACCGCCGCGCCGCCATCCGGCGCACCGGCCGCGCCCGCGCCGTCGACCGTGCGCTCACCGGCCGCGCCCCCGCCGTCGGACGGACGCCCACCGGCGGCGCCGCCGGCCACACCCGGCTCCCGTCCGGTCACGACGCCACCGTCCCGACCCGCCGGCCGAGCACCGTCAGCGCCGCCGCGGTCACCGTGATCGCCAGGCCCGGGAACACCGTCAGCCACCACGCCGTGTCGATGTAGACCCGCCCGGCGTTGAGCATCGCCCCCCACTCCGGCGACGGCGGCAGCGTCCCCAGGCCGAGGAAGCTCAGCGCGCACACCCACACCACGGCCTGCCCGATCCCGAGCGTCGCGACCGACACCAGCGGCCACAGCGTGTTCGGCACGACGTGCCGGCGCAGCACCGTCAGCGGCGGGTGCCCCTCGAGCCGCGCGGACTCGACGTAGCCGCTGGTCGCGACCGAGCGCACCCGGGCGCGCAGCATCCGGGCGTACCCGGGGGCGGTGGCCGCGCCGACGGCCAGCACCGACGCCTCGACGCCCGCGTCGAGCACCGCGACCAGCAGCAGCGCCAGCACCAGCGTCGGCAGGGCGAACAGCACCTCGAGCACCCGCCCGATCGCCGCGTCGAGCCACCGGGGCCCGAGCCCGGCGGCGAAGCCGAGCACGAGGCCCGCGCCGACGCCGATCGCGGTCGCCGCCGCCCCGATCCCGAGCGACGCCGCCGCGCCGTGCACCACGCGGGTGTAGACGTCGCGCCCCGACTCGTCGGTGCCGAACCAGTGCCCGGGCTCCGGCGCGGTGAACGCCGCGCGCGTGTCGATGGCGTTCGGGTCACCCGGGGCCAGCAGGTCGGGCCGCAGCACGGCGACGGCCATCCAGAGCACCGCGAGCGCGGCCAGCACGCCGGGCACCCCGAGGCCGCGCAGCGCCCGCCCGGCGCCGGCCGCGGCCCGCGCACCGGCACCCGCGACCCCGCCG
>NZ_JAANNB010000060.1 GCF_011603975.1 Cellulomonas sp. IC4_254
CCGCGCCCGGTGCCCCGCCCGACCCCGGCCCGGTGGCGGCGTCGCCCCGCCCGGCCGCACGCGAGCGCCGGACGCGGGCCACCCAGCGCAGCAGCGGCGCCGGTTGCTCGCGGGTAGCGCGCGGGGCCCGTCCGACGCCGCCGACGCGGCCGAGGCGGGCCCGGGCGGCCTGGCGGTCCCACGGCCCCGGTGCCTGCCAGCCGAACCGCAGCGCGACCAGCCGGATGCCGAGCACCGCCACGACGGCGGCCACGACCGTGCCCTCCGACAGCGCGTCCTCGCGCCAGAGCACGGCGAGCACGAGCGCCCCGAGCAGCGACGGGATCGCGTAGAGCTGCCGCTGGTGCAGCACGGCGGGCAGCTCGCCGGTCAGCAGGTCGCGCAGCACGCCGCCCCCGACCCCGGTGATGATGCCGGCGAACACCGCGGCGGTGGCCCCGACGCCGTACTCCAGGGCCTTGATGGTGCCGACGACCGTGAACAGCGCCAGCGCCCCGGCGTCCAGGACCAGCACCAGCCGGCGCAGCCGGTGCAGCGCGGGGTGCGCGGCCCAGGTGAGCAGCCCCGCGGCGCACGCCGTCGCCACGAACTGCCACCGCGCGATGCCGACGGGCGGGATCGCGCCGATCAGCACGTCGCGCAGGATGCCGCCGCCGAGGCCCGCGACCCAGGCCAGGACGACGATGCCGAAGATGTCGAAGCCCTTGCGCACCGCGGCGAGGCCGCCGGACAGCGCGCCGACGAACACGCCCAGGAGCTCGAGCACGGGCTGCAGGGGGAGGTCGACGTGCACAGGGGAGATCATGGCAGCCGGGAGTTCCGGCGGCGCACCGCCGAGCCTCCCCGGGATCGGGCCCCGGCGATGGCAGGCTCGTCCGCGGAACGATGGGAGAGGTGATGGCCGAGCTGGAGCTGATCGGGCTGCACGAGGACGGGGAGCACCTGGTCCTCGCCGCGGCCGACGGGCAGCGCTACCGCCTGCGCATCGACGAGCCGCTGCGTGCCGCGGTGCGGCGCGACCGCCCGCAGCTGGAGCAGATCCGCGCCGAGCAGTCGGGCGTGCCGAGCCCGCGGGAGATCCAGGCGCGCGTGCGCGCCGGGCAGTCCGCGGAGCAGATCGCCGAGGAGTCGGGGCTGGCCGTCGAGCACGTGCGGCGGTTCGAGGGCCCCGTGCTCGCCGAGCGCGAGTTCGTGGCCGGGCAGGCGCGCGCTACCCGGGTGGGCCGCGACGTCGGCGCCCCGGTCCTGGGCGAGCTGGTGGTCGACCGGCTGGCGGCGCGCGGCGTCGACACGGCGGCGGTGACGTGGGACGCGTACCGCGAGGCCGGCGGAGGCTGGCTCGTCGTCGCGCGGTTCCGCGTGGAGGACGACGCCCGCGAGGCACGCTGGTCCTACGACGCGCAGGCGCGCGCGGTGCACGCGGAGGAGGACGAGGCCCGCTGGCTCTCCGAGACGGAGATCGCCGACGGCCCGGTCCCCCGCCGGCACCTGTCCGCGGTGCGCGACCTCGTGTACGACGTGGACGCCGACGTGCGCCCGGTGCTCGCCGCGGTGGACGCCCCCGGGCGCGCGCAGCACCGCGAGGAGGAGGATCCGGCGGACGACCTGCGGGCGACGCACGAGCTCCTGGACGACCTGCGCGCCCGCCGCGGCGTGCGGCAGACGCTCGACCTCGAGGACGACGACGACGGCGACGCGTTCGGCGGCTTCGGGCCGCAGCACGCGTTCGACTTCGGCCAGCTCGACGAGCCCGCCGCCCCGGGCGCCCACCCGGTCGACGCCGAGCCCGCCGCCGAGGCCCGGATCTACCCGGCGCCCGCCCGCGCGCGCGCCGACGAGGACGAGCCGGAGACCCCGGTCGCGCTCGAGCCCGGCGAGCCGCAGCCCGTCGCCGCGGCCGCTCCGGACGAGGACACCACGCCGACGCGCCCCGAGGAGCAGCCCCGGCCGCGCTCCGGCGGACGGCGCGGCCGGCCGAAGGTGCCGAGCTGGGACGAGATCGTGTTCGGCGCCAAGCCGGAGTGACGCGCGGGCGGGGGCGGTGACGCCGCCCCCGCCCGCGTCGCCCGGGGCTCAGTCCCCCGCGAGCAGCCCGAGCGTCTGCGGCGACAGCGCCGGCGCGCCCGACGTGCGGGCGGTCATCCGCAGCCGGTGGTGCTTGCGGCACAGCACCTCGTAGCCCACGGCGTCGCCGTCCGACGGCACCGCGACGTCCCCGACGACGACCTGCGCGCCCTCGACGACCATCCCGCCGTGCTCGGTGCGGGCGTTCTGCGTCGCGCGCGCGCCGCACCAGCACAGCGCCTGGACCTGCAGCGTCTCGACGCGGTCGGCCAGCTCGAGCAGCCGCGCGGACCCGGCGAACAGCCGGGTGCGGAAGTCGGTGGTGATCCCGAACGCGAACACGTCGACGTCCAGGTCGTCGACCACCCGGCCGAGCTGCTCGACCTGCTCGGCGGAGTAGAACTGCGCCTCGTCGCAGATGAGGAAGTCCACCCGCGCGCCGCGGCTGCGCCGCTGCACGACCTCGTCCCAGAAGTCGGTGGCGGGCGCCACCTCGTGCGCGGGCACCGACAGCCCGAGCCGCGAGGACAGCACGTGCTCGCCCGCGCGGTCGTTCTGGGTGAACAGCACCCCGCCCCGGCCGCGGGCCGTGTGGTTGTGGTGCATCTGCAGCGCCAGGGTGGACTTGCCGCAGTCCATGGTGCCGCAGAAGAAGACCAGCTCGGCCACGTGCTCCTCGTTCCTCGTCGTGCTCGGTCGTCGGTCGCGCGCCGGGCGCGGGTCGTCGTGCGGGGCGGTGCCGCGGCTCAGGTGTGCACGGCGAGCAGCGGCACCCGCAGCTCGGCCGGGGTCAGCGAGCCGTGCACGCCGACGAGCTGCAAGGACGCCGCCGTCTGGGTGCGGGAGTCCACCACGGTGGCCCGCCCCGTCGCCGCGACCACCAGGTCGCCGATCAGCGGCCGCACGTGCCCGGACACGGGGCCGAACAGCCCGGCCGCGACGGCGTCGTCCCCGGTGAGCACGACGGCGTCGTCGCCGAGCACGTCCGCCCACCGGGCCTCCGCCGCGCGCGGGTCGACGCCCGGGTCGAGGTGCACGTGCAGCGCGCGCGGCTCCCCCGCCACCAGCGCCACGCCCTCGGCGAGGCCCGGCGTGGTCGCCACGTCCCGGCGCCGGGACGGGTCGACGTCAACCATGCCGTGGTCGGCGGTGACGACGACGGTGGCGTCCTTCGGCAGCGAGCGGACCAGCCGGCGCAGCTCGCCGTCGAGCGCCTCGAGCTGGTCGCCCCACTGCCAGGAGCCGGCGCCCTCGTGGTGGCCCGTCTTGTCGACGTCGCCCCAGTACAGGTAGACGAGGCCCGGCTCCCGGAGCAGGCGCAGCGCCGCGTCGACCCGCTGCGCCAGCGACTCGGCGGCCCGGTACCCGCCGCCGCGCAGGGCGGCCTCGGTGAGCCCGGAGCCCATGAACTTCGCGGGCCCGACGGTGGTGACGGTGACGCCGTGCGCGACGAGACGCTCGAACACCGTGGGCTCGCGCTGCCACTCGCGCGCCGGCCCGAGGCCGTCCCACGAGACCATGTTCGCGAGGCCGCCGCTGCTCGGGTTGCGGACCGTGTAGCCGACCAGGCCGGTGCGCCCGGGGCCGGTCCCGGTGCCGAACGACCCCATCGAGGCGGCGGTGGTCGACGGGTAGCCGGCGGACAGCGGCGCGGCCCCGTTCAGCAGCGACCGCAGGAACGGGGCGTGCCCGGCGCGCTCGGTCAGGTTCTCGTAGCCCAGGCCGTCGACCAGGACGACGCACACCCGGTGCGCCGCCGGCAGCCCGAGCTGCGCGCGCCGGGCCGGCCCGTCGGGCACCGGGGCGCCGAGGGCGTCGGCGACGGCGGGCAGCAGGCCCGAGAGCGACGGGCCCTCGTAGTCGGGCGGCACGAGGCCCGCGTCCGCGAGCCGGGCCGGCACGGTGGACGACGCGGCGGCGGTCATCGTCAGCGCGCGCTCGCCGCGGACAGCCGCTTCGCGAACGCCACGGCGTCGCGCACGGCGCCCTCGCCCTCGGCGACGGCGGACACCCGGACGACCACGTCGTCGGGGGTGAGCGTGCCGGTGAGGCCGTGGTCCGCGTCGCAGCTCGGGTCGGCGCAGCCGGCGGGCTCCAGGTCCACCCGGGACACGGCACCCCAGCCGACCGCGAGCGTGAGCTCGGCGGCGAGCGTGCCCGGGCGGTGCTGCTCCGGGCTGGCGATGACGTGGGTGAGCGCGACCGAGCGCAGCTCGGACAGCGGGACGGCCTCGGTGGTGGCAGCCGCGCTGGCGGACGGGTGCTCGCTGTCGGCCGGGTGGTCGTCCACGTGCGCGACCACGAGCCGCGTCGGGGTCAGCGCCAGGACCGTGACGTGCCGGCGCACCTCCTGCGCGTCGAACGTGGTCTCCGGGTGCACGAGGTAGGCCTCGACGGGCTCGTCCGCGAGCGCGACGTCGAGGACGTCGGCGACCAGGTCGGGGTAGTACCCGGCGCGGTGCAGGTCACGGAGCAGGTCGGTGGAGGGTGCAGGCACCGGCACATCCTCCCACCCGCGGGGCCGCGCCGTCACACCCCCGCCCCGGCGTCAGGCGGGCAGGGCGCGGCGCGGGCCGTCGGCGCGGGTCGCCGCGACCCCGACGCGGGCCGTCGCACCCAGCACGTACGCACCGCGCTCGGCCACCACGACCGGGTTCAGCTCGAGGTGCAGCAGCTCGGGCAGCTGGTCGGCCAGGACCGCCACCCGGGCCAGCACGTCCTCCAGCGCCGCGACGTCGAGGGGCGGGACACCGCGGTAGCCGAACAGCCGGGGCGAGGACCGCGGCGCGCGCACCATGCCGGAGACGTCGACGTCGGTGAGCGGCGGGACCGCCCAGGCCACGTCGCCGAGCAGGTCGGTGGTGTCGCCGCCCAGCCCGAACCCGAGCACCGGGCCGAACAGCGGGTCCTCGGCGGACCGGATGACGCAGGCGACGCCGTGCGGGGCCATCGCCTGCACCTCGAGCGGCGCGCGACCCGGCTCCGGCTCGCGGCCGGCGGCCAGCGAGAGCACCTGGTCGACGTCCGCGCGGAGCTCGGCCTCGTCGTGCACGTCCAGCCGCACCCCGCCGAGGTCGGACCGGTGCCGCAGGGCGGGCACGGTGGACTTCAGCGCGACCGGCCAGCCCAGCCGGTCCGCCGCGGCGACGGCCTCGTCGGCGTCGTGCACGCCCACCGTCGGGAACACGTGCACGCCGGCGAGGCCGAGGAGCTCGGCCACCTGCTCGTGCGTGAGGTCCAGCGAGGCACGGGTGCCGGCCTCGTCGAGCCAGCCCGCGATCCGCCGGCGCGCGGTGCGCGCGTGGATGCCCTCGGGCGCGACCAGCCGGCCGCGGTCGGCGGCGCGCCACGCGGCGTACCGGGCGGCCTGGTCCAGCGCGAGGACCGCGTCCTCCGGCGTCGTGTAGGCCGGGACCGTGCGCAGCACGCCGTCGGCGTCCGGGGCGGTCAGCGCGGGCGTCGCGCCGTGCAGGCCCAGCAAGCACGCGACCGACGTCCGCCCCGACCCCGCGGCGTGCCGGGCGAGCGCCTGCGCCACCCGGTCGTCGCGCGGCCCGACGGTGGGCACGTGCATGGTGACGACGACCTCGACGTCCGGGTCGGCGTACACCGCGGCGAACGTGCGCTCGACCTTCGCGTCGTCGGCGTCCTCGTGCAGGATCGCCGGCGCCCGGGACACGGTGAACCCCGCGGCGGCCAGCGCCTCGGACACGAGCGACGCGGCGGCGGACGACGACGCGACCACGGCGGCCCTGCGACCGGGCGGCAGCGGCTGGAGCGCGAACAGCTGGGACACCTCGAGCATCTGGTGCACGTTGTCCACCAGCACGACGCCCGAGCGGCGCATGACCTCCTGCAGCGTCTGCCGGGACGCCTGCGTCGGCCGCACCGCGTGCCCGGGCGGCACCACGTGGCCGGACCGGCCGGCTGTGACCACCACGACGGGCTTGGCGGCCGCCAGCCGCCGGGCGACGCGGGAGAACTTCCGGGGGTTGCCGATCGACTCCAGGTACAGCGCGACGACGTCGGTCGCGTCGTCGTCCTGCCAGAACTGCATGAGGTCGTTGCCGGAGACGTCCGCCCGGTTGCCCGCGGACACGAGGTGCGCCAGCCCGAGGTGCCGCCGGCGCACCGAGCCGAGGATCGACACCGCGGTGGACGCCGACTGGCAGAACAGGCCGATCCGCCCCGGCGGCGGCGGGTCCTCCGTGAGCGAGGCGTTGAGCAGGCCGCCGGCCGCGTGCGCCAGGACGCCGTACGACCGCGGGCCGACCACCCGGAGCCCGGCGGCGTGCGCGGCGCGCAGCAGGGCCCGCTGGAGGGCCAGGCCGGTCGGGCCCTGCTCGGCGTAGCCGCCGGAGAGCACGACCACGCCCTTGACCCCGAGCCGACCGAGCGCGCGCACGGCGACGACCGCCTCGGCGGCGGGCAGGGCCAGCACGGCCAGGTCGACGGGGCCGGGGACGTCGTCCAGGCGGTCCCAGTGGTGCACCGCCGGGGCCGGCGCTCCCCCGGCCGGCGCGGCGTCGCCGGGGGCCGCGGGCGCCGGGCGGCCGACGACGTGCACCTCGACCGCCCGCTCGTCGCCACCGGCGGCCGTGACCGCGCCGGTGCGGTGCGCCGGGTCGTCCGCGGCCGGCACCCCGCCGACCAGGTCGGCGAGCACCCGCTCCGCGCGCCGGGCGTCCAGCGACCCCGGTTCCGCGCTCGGCGACGACAGCACCAGCACCGACCGGGCGGTGAGCAGCGCCTGGACGCTGCGCGCCTCGGCGGCGTGCTCGCGGGCCATCATCACCGCGAGCGACCGGTCGGTCGGGTCGATGTCGAAGCCCACCGTCACCACGCCGTCCTCCAGCCGCTGCTGCAGGGAGTACCCGGCCTCGCGGAACACCGCGATCATCCGCCCGTTCTGCGGCAGCACGTCGGCGGTGAACCGGCGGATCCCGCGCTCGCGCGCCGCCGCGGCCAGGTGCTCCAGCAGCACGGAGCCGAGCCCGCGGCCGTGGTGCGCGTCGGCGATGTTGAACGCGACCTCCGCCTCGTCGGGCCCGACCTTGTCGTACCGGGCGACGCCGATGATCGCGTCGTCCGCCGTCACCGCGACGAGCGCGACCCGGTCCCGGTGGTCGACGCGGGTGAACCGCGCGAGGTCCCGGTCCCCCAGCCGCTCCAGCGGCGCGAAGAACCGGAACACGATCGAGGCCTCGGACTGCCCGACGTGGAACGCCTGCAGCGCGTCGGCGTCCTCGGGGCGGATCGGCCGCACGTGCGTGGTGCTGCCGTCGCGGAGCACGACGTCGGCCTCCCAGCTCTCCGGGTAGTCCGCCGCCTCGTCGGGCGCGCCCCCGGTGCTCTCGGCCATGCCCACGAGCCTAACCAACCGGCGCGCCGCGCGTCGTGGTGGTCCGCGGGGTCGCGGAGCGGCGACAATGGGCGCCGACCACCCGCACAGACCCTCGATCCCGGGAGCAGCCCCCAGCATGGCGCGCCGCAGCAGCACCCCCGACGTCCCGCCCGAGGACGTCGTCGAGCGCATCGTCGACATCGACGTCGCGACCGAGATGGAGGGCTCGTTCCTCGAGTACGCCTACTCGGTCATCTACTCGCGCGCCCTGCCCGACGCCCGCGACGGCCTCAAGCCCGTGCAGCGCCGGATCCTGTTCCAGATGTCCGACATGGGCCTGCGCCCCGACCGGCCGTTCGTGAAGTCGGCCCGCGTGGTCGGCGAGGTGATGGGCAAGCTGCACCCGCACGGCGACACCGCGATCTACGACGCGATGGTCCGCATGGCCCAGCCGTTCTCGCTGCGGCTGCCGCTGGTCGACGGGCACGGCAACTTCGGCTCGCTCGACGACGGCCCCGCCGCCCCGCGGTACACCGAGGCGCGCATGGCGCCGTCCGCGCTCGCGATGACGCAGAGCCTGGACGAGGACGTCGTCGACTTCGTCCCGAACTACGACAACAAGCTGACCCAGCCCGGCGTGCTGCCCGCCGCGATCCCGAACCTGCTGGTCAACGGTGCGTCCGGCATCGCGGTCGGCATGGCGACCAACATGGCGCCGCACAACCTCGTCGAGGTCGTCGCCGCCGCGCGGCACCTGGTGCTGCACCCCGAGGCCACGCTGGACGAGCTCATGCGGTTCGTCCCCGGGCCCGACCTGCCCAGCGGCGGCAAGATCGTCGGCCTGGAGGGCGTGCGGGACGCGTACCGCACCGGCCGCGGCGCGTTCCGGACCCGGGCCACCGCGCGGATCGAGAACGTCACCCCGCGCCGCAAGGGCATCGTCGTCACCGAGCTGCCGTACACGGTCGGCCCGGAGAAGGTCATCGAGAAGATCAAGGAGGGCGTGCAGTCCAAGAAGCTCTCCGGCATCTCGGACGCGCTCGACCTCACCGACCGCCAGCACGGGCTGCGCCTGGTCATCGAGGTGAAGACCGGGTTCAACCCCGAGGCCGTGCTCGAGCAGCTCTACCGGTACACGCCGCTCGAGGACTCGTTCTCGATCAACAACGTGGCCCTGGTCGACGGCCAGCCGCGGACCCTCGGCCTGCGCGACCTGCTCCAGGTCTGGGTGGACCACCGGATCTCCGTCGTGCGGCGCCGGAGCCAGTTCCGGCTGCGCAAGAAGCAGGAGCGGCTGCACCTGGTCGAGGGTCTGCTCATCGCGATCGTCGACATCGACGAGGTCATCCAGGTCATCCGCTCCTCCGACGACGCGGACGCCGCGCGCACCCGGCTGCGCCAGGTGTTCGACCTGTCCGAGCCGCAGGCCGAGTACATCCTCGAGCTGCGGCTGCGCCGGCTCACGAAGTTCTCCCGCATCGAGCTCGAGAAGGAGCGCGACGAGCTGCTCGGCGAGATCGAGGCGCTGCAGGCGATCCTCGGCGACGAGGCGCTGCTCCGCACCACGGTGAGCGACGAGATGGCCGAGGTCGCCGCGACCTACGGCACCCCGCGCCGCACGATCCTGCTCGAGTCCGCCGGTGGTGTGGCCACGGCCGCCGAGGGCGCCCCGGCTCCCCGGTCCGGCCGGGCCGCCGCCCCCGCGCTGTCGCTCGAGATCGAGGACACCCCCTGCTACGCCCTGCTGTCCGCGACCGGCCTCGTCGCGCGCACCGGCAGCACCGACGTCGAGCTGCGGCCCGCGCCGGGTGCGGCACGCGCCAAGCACGACGTGCTGTCCGGCGTCGTCACGACGTCCGTCCGCGGCGAGGTCGGCGTGCTGACGTCCCGCGGCGTCGTCCGCCGGGTGTCCGTGCTCGACCTGCCCGGGCTGCCGCCGACCGACGGCCCGCCGCACCTGTCCGGCGGGCTGCCGCTCACCGAGCTGCTCGCGCTGGACAAGGGCGAGAAGGTCGTCGGGCTGGTGTCCGTCGCGGCCGACGCCCCGACGCTCGCGATCGGCACCGCCCAGGGCGTCGTCAAGCGGGTGACCTCCGGCGAGGCCCCCGCGAACCGCGACTCCTGGGAGGTCATCGGCCTCAAGGACGGCGACGAGGTGGTCGGCTGCGCGACCGTGACCGACGACGACGAGCTCGTGTTCGTCGCCTCGGACGCGGCCCTGCTGCACTTCTCGGCGGCCTCCGTGCGGCCCCAGGGCCGCCCCGCCGGCGGGATGGCGGGCATCAAGCTCGCGCCCGGCCAGCGGGTCGTGCACTTCGGCGCGCTGCCCGCCGGCTCCGACGCGGCCGACGACGACGAGGGGCCGGTCGTCGTGACCGTCGCCGGGTCGTCGAGCGCCCTGCCCGGCACCCAGACCGGCTCGGCCAAGGTCACGCCGTTCTCCCGGTACCCGGGCAAGGGCCGGGCCACCGGCGGCGTCCGCGCGCACCGGTTCCTCAAGGGCGAGGACGCGCTGTTCCTCGCCTGGGTCGGCCCCGCGCCGGCGCGGGCCACGGGCTCGGCGGGGCAGCCGGTCGACCTGCCGGAGCCGGACGACCGCCGGGACGGCTCGGGTCAGCCGCTGACGGCCCCGCCGCTGGCCATCGGCTGACGCCTGCGGCGGCCCCGGCTCGGCCTCGGGGCCCGGCTGCGCCCCGAGTGAGCAGGAAACGCGTCGAGCGAGTACCCGGCGGTTACTCACTCGGCGCGTCTTCTACCCACTCGCGGGCCGTCCGCGCGGCGGCGGGCCGGCGGCGGGGCGGCGCGCGGGGTCAGCGGGCCTGGCCCGAGGCGGCGATGCGGGCGCGGACCAGGCCCGAGACCTCGACGAGCGACGCGACCTGCGCCTCGTCCAGCGGTGACAGCAGCAGCTCCCGGACGAGCACCCGGCGGGTCTGCTGCGCGGCGCGCGCGGCGACCTCGCCCGCGTCGGTCAGGCACACGACCGTGCCGCGGCCGTCCTGCCGGTCGCGGCTGCGCGTCACCAGCCCGCGGGTCTCCATGCGGCGCAGCTGGTGCGACACCCGGCTGTCCTGCCACTCGGCGGCCGCGGCGAGGTCCTTCGCGCGCAGGCCGGGGCGCCCGGCCGCGAGCAGCGGCTCCAGCAGCTCGAGGTCGGCGACGGACACGCCGGCGTCGGCGCCGAGCCCTCGCTCGAGCGCCGTGAACATCTCCCGGGAGAGTCCCAGGTACATGCGCCAGGTCGCGTCCTCCTCGACCTGCACGCGCCCGTCCTCTGGAGCCATGGGCACAGCGTAGGGCCCCGCCGTCGCGCGGCGGGGCCGTTCCGTCAGACCTCGATGGTGTACATGATCGCGCCGTGCGTCACCTCGTACCCGAGGCTGGCGTACAGGCCGTGCGCCCCCGACGGGTTCTCGGTGTCGACGTCGAGCTCGGCGTACTGCATGCCGTCCGCCCGGAACGACGCCATGGCGGCGGTCAGGAGGGCCGGTGCGAGGCCGCGCCCGCGCCACCCGCGCCGCACGCCGAGCAGCTCGGTGTACCCGGACGTGAACCCGGCGATCTCCCAGTCGTGCTCGTACCGGCCGGAGATCGTGTACCCCGCGACCTCGCCGGTCGCCTCGTCCAGGGCGACGTGGCTCCACTGCGGGGCGAACATCGCGCGCCCCTGCTGCCAGTGCTCGGCGGTGCGGGGCTCGCTCCCCCAGTGGTCGGCGAACGCCTCGTTGTGCGCGAGCCGCACGGCGTCGTCCAGCTCCGCCGACCACGGCACGATCCGGACGCCGTCGGTCGGGCGCGGCTCCGGCAGCGGGAGCGACAGGTCGCGGCGCATGTCGGTGAAGTAGCGGATCGGCGCGTAGCCGGCCGCGGCGTGCAGGGCGAGGGCGTCGGCCCGGTGGTCCTCCAGGAACGCGGCGATCCGGCCGGGCGCGTCCTTGCCGGACTCGGCGAGCTTCTGCCGCGCGCGGGCGGTGGCCCAGGCGAGGATCGCGCGCCCGACGCCCCGGCCGCGCCACGCCGGGTCGACGCCGCCCGACACCCAGACCCGGATGACCCGCACGTCCCCGGGCGGGGCGTCGATCGTGATCCAGGCGCGCGGCACCCCGTCCGGGTCCAGGCCGACCCGCGAGTCCCGCGCCGGGTCCTTCCAGGCGCCGTCGAAGCCCTCGCCGACCTCGGTCTCGCTCGTGCGGAACGGCTGGGCGTCGGCGGCCTCGATGCGCGCCACCAGCGCGGCAAGCACGGGGACGTCGTCGCGGGTGAGCGCGCGCCAGGTCAGGCCCGTCGCGGCGGGGTCGGGCTCGGGCAGGGTCGGGGGCGCGGCGGCCCGCACCGCCAGCGGCGGGACGGCGGCGGGCGTCTCGGTCGTCTCGGGCATGCGGGACACGGTGCCCGACGACGGCCCGCCGTGTCACGCGGATTCGCCGCCGGCCCCGTCGAGCGGCAGGTGACGAGGGTGGACGGCGCGGAGCCGGCGCCCCGGAAGGCGCGGGTCAGGCGTCGATCTGCGAGGCGTCCAGCGTCGAGGCACCGGCCACGATGAAGTCCTTGCGGGGGGCGACGTCCGAGCCCATCAGCAGCTCGAAGGTCTCCTCCGCGCTGCGGACCAGCGCGTCGGCCGACTCGGCCGCCGGCAGCGTCACCCGGCGCAGCGTGCGGTGCCGCGGGTCCATCGTCGTCTCCGACAGCTGGTCCGCGTCCATCTCGCCGAGGCCCTTGTAGCGCTGGATGTCGTCCTTGTAGCGCTTGCCGGCCCGGTCGAGCTTCTTCAGCGTCGCGGCGAGCTCGGCCTCCGAGTACGTGTAGATGTACTCGTTCTTCCGGCTGCCGGCGCCGATGACCTCGATGCGGTGCAACGGCGGGACCGCGGCGTACACCCGCCCGGCCTCGACCAGCGGCCGCATGTACCGGAAGAACAGCGTGAGCAGCAGGGTGCGGATGTGCGCGCCGTCGACGTCGGCGTCGGTCATCAGCACGATCTTCCCGTACCTCGCGGCGTCCAGGTCGAAGGTCCGGCCCGAGCCCGCGCCGATCACCTGGATGATCGCGGCGCACTCGGCGTTCCGGAGCATGTCCGAGATCGAGGCCTTCTGGACGTTGAGGATCTTGCCGCGGATCGGCAGCAGCGCCTGGAAGTCCGAGGACCGCGCGAGCTTCGCGGTGCCGAGCGCGCTGTCGCCCTCGACGATGAACAGCTCGCTGCGCGACACGTCGTCGCTGCGGCAGTCCGCGAGCTTCGCGGGCAGCGACGAGGACTCCAGCGCCGTCTTCCGGCGGGAGATCTCCTTCTGCTTGCGCGCCGAGACGCGGGCGCGCATCTCCCCCACGACCTTGTCGAGCAGGGCGGCGGACTGCGCCTTGTGCTCGCGCTTCGCGGACGTCATCAGCGCCGTCAGCTCGGTGTCGACGACCTTGGCGACGATGTTCCGCACCGGGGCGGTGCCGAGCACCTCCTTGGTCTGGCCCTCGAACTGCGGCTCGGCCAGCCGGACCGTGACGACCGCGGTGAGGCCGGCGAGGACGTCGTCCTTCTCGATCTTCTCCCCGCCGTCCTTGGCCGAGATCTTCAGCCGGCGGGCGTTGGCCTCGACCTGCTTGCGCAGCGTGCGGAGCACCGCGGTCTCGAAGCCCGCGAGGTGCGAGCCGCCCTTGGGCGTCGCGATGATGTTGACGAAGGTGCGGACCTCGGTCTCGTAGCCCGTGCCCCAGCGGAGCGCCACGTCGACCTCGCAGTCCCGCTGCACCTCCTGCGGCGTCATGTGCCCGCGCGCGTCGAGCACCGGCACCGTCTCGGAGAACGTGCCGGAGCCGGTGAGCTGCCAGGTGTCCGTGACCGGGGCGTCGGGCGCGAGGAAGTCCGCGAAGTCGACGGTGCCACCGTCGTGCCGGAACACCTCCTCGTGCGGGCCTTCAGCGCCCGGGGTGCCCGCGAGGCCGCGCTCGTCCCGGACGGTGATCGTCAGGCCGGGCACCAGGAAGCTGGTCTGCCGGGCGCGGGTCACGAGCTCGTCGTAGGAGAACACCGCGGACGTCGGGAAGATGTTCCGGTCCGCCCAGTACCGGATGCGGGTGCCGGTGCGGCCCTTCGCGACCTTGCCGACGACGTCGAGCTGCGACCGGGCCACGAACGGCTCGAAGGGCGACTCGGGGCTGCGGCCCGCCGCGTCGTCGAACACGCCGGGCTCGCCCCGGTGGAACGTCATCCGGTGCGTCTTGCCGCCGCGGTCCACCTCGACGTCGAGGCGCTCGGACAGCGCGTTGACCACCGAGGCGCCGACGCCGTGCAGACCGCCGGACGCGCCGTACGAGCCGCCGCCGAACTTGCCGCCCGCGTGCAGCTTGGTGAGCACGACCTCGACGCCGGTCAGACCGGTCTTGGGCTCGACGTCGACGGGGATGCCGCGGCCGCTGTCGCAGACCTCCACCGAGGAGTCGGCGTGCAGCACGATGTCGATGCGGTCGCCGTGCCCCGCCAGGGCCTCGTCGACCGAGTTGTCGATGATCTCCCACAGGCAGTGCATGAGGCCCCGGGAGTCGGTGGAGCCGATGTACATGCCCGGGCGCTTGCGGACCGCCTCGAGCCCCTCCAGCACGGAGAGGTGACGGGCGGTGTAGCTGGACTCGGCGGAAGCGGTCGACACGAGTCCCGAGGGTAATCGCTCGGACCGACACTTCCGCGGCACCATGCCGCGCCCCCCGCGCCGATCCTCAGCGGCCCGTGCCCGCGCCGTCACGATCCGGTGTCGGTCGCGTGACGGGTCGATCACGTCGGGTGATCCGGCGTACGCGGTGAGCGAACCACCCGCTCCCGACGGGAAGGATCCCGGCCGGAGATGGTTGTATGACAACGTGACGGAGACGATCGAGACCACGAACCCGCTGACCGCAGCCGACCGCTGCGACCGCTGCGGCGCTCAGGCCTACGTCCGCGTGCAGCTGCCCGTGGGCGAGCTCCTGTTCTGCGCGCACCACGCGCGCGAGCACGCGCCGAAGTACTCGCAGGTCGCCACCCACGTGCAGGACGAGACGGACAAGCTGCTCGCCGAGCACGGAGCCGGGGCCGGCGCCGCTCGCTGAGCAGCGCCAGCCGGCACGGCGGCGCACCGAACACCGGTGCCGGTCGCCACGACGACACGGAAGGGGCCCACCCGGCGCGAGCCGGGTGGGCCCCTTCCGTGCGTCCGCCCGCTGCCGGGGACGACGAAGGGCCCGCCTCCCTCACGGGAGGCGGGCCCTTCGGCGTACCGGCTCAGTCCAGGTAGTCGCGCAGCACCTGGGAGCGGCTCGGGTGCCGCAGCTTGGACATCGTCTTCGACTCGATCTGGCGGATCCGCTCGCGGGTCACGCCGTAGACCTTGCCGATCTCGTCCAGCGTCTTCGGCTGGCCGTCCGTGAGGCCGAACCGCATCGACACGACGCCGGCCTCGCGCTCGGACAGGGTGTCGAGCACCTGGTGCAGCTGCTCCTGGAGGAGCGTGAAGCTCACCGCGTCCGCGGGCACGACGGCCTCGGAGTCCTCGATGAGGTCACCGAACTCGCTGTCGCCGTCCTCGCCGAGCGGGGTGTGCAGCGAGATCGGCTCGCGGCCGTACTTCTGGACCTCGACGACCTTCTCAGGGGTCATGTCGAGCTCCTTGGCGAGCTCCTCCGGCGTGGGCTCCCGACCGAGGTCCTGGAGCATCTGCCGCTGCACGCGCGCCAGCTTGTTGATGACCTCGACCATGTGCACCGGGATGCGGATGGTGCGGGCCTGGTCGGCCATGGCGCGGGTGATCGCCTGCCGGATCCACCAGGTGGCGTACGTCGAGAACTTGTAGCCCTTGGTGTAGTCGAACTTCTCGACCGCGCGGATCAGACCGAGGTTGCCCTCCTGGATCAGGTCCAGGAACAGCATGCCGCGGCCGGTGTAGCGCTTGGCGAGCGAGACGACCAGGCGGAGGTTGGCCTCGAGCAGGTGGTTCTTGGCACGGCGGCCGTCCTGCGCGATCCACTGCAGCTCGCGCCGGGCCTTCGGCTCCAGCTCGTCACCGATCGCGGCGAGGCGCTCCTCGGCGAACAGGCCGGCCTCGATCCGCTTGGCGAGCTCGACCTCCTGCTCGGCGTTCAGCAGCGCGACCTTGCCGATCTGCTTGAGGTAGTCCTTGACCGGGTCGGCGGTGGCGCCCGCGGTCACGACCTGCTGGGCCGGTGCGTCGTCCTCGTCCCGGTCGGACACGACGAAGCCGGTGTCCGTGGTCTCCTCCGCCGCGGGGGCCTTCGTGGCGGCGGCCGCGGGGGTCTCCGCGTCGCCGTCCTCGGCGGTCTCCTCCTCGGCGACGTCGTCACCGGCCTCGAGCTCGGCGTCGTCGATCTCGACGTCCTCGAGCTCGACGTCCTCCTCGTCGCCGTCCTCGTCCGACTTGGCCTTGGTGGCCTTCGTCGCCTTCACGGGCTTGGCGGTGGCGGCCTTGCCGGTGGTCGCCTTCTTGGCGGCCGGCTTGGCGGCGGCACGCGTCTTGCGGGCGGGCTTCTCCGCCTCGTCGCCGTCCTCGGCCGCGACGACGGCCTTGGCCGACGGGCGCGCCTTCGCGGTGGTGGCCGCGACGGCGCGAGCGGGCGCGGCGGCCGGCTCCTCGATGGTGATGCCGGCGTTGGCCAGACCGCGCACGACGGCCTTGAGCCGACGGGCGTCCTCCACCTGAGCGGCCTCGCACGCGTGACGCAGCGCAGCGGCGTCGACGCTGCCGTTGGTGCGCCCGGCGCGCACGAGGTCCTGCAGGGCGGGGTGCTCGAACTCACGCGGGAGTGTGGGGGTGGGAGTCTGGGGCGTCACGAATGACCTTTCGGCAGCAAGGGACCCGGTTCGGCGCATCGGGTACCTCGATATTGTACCGGCCCGCATCCACCGCGGGATGCCCCCGGACGGGCGGCGAGGCCTCGGTCCGGCAGGCCGGATGACCTGTCGTAGGTGCTCAACGCACGACGCCCGCCGCGGATTCCCGCGGGCGGGCGTCGGAGGTGCGCGGGCCGCCGGTGCCGGCGTGTCCCGGTCGCCCGGGCGTGTCGGCGCCGGGCGGGTCCGGCGGTGCGGCGGTGGACCGCGTGGCCGGGCTCAGCTCGGGTCGGGCTTGACCGCCAGGACCGGGCACGGGGAGTCGAGCAGGATCCGCTGGGCGTTGGCGCCGAGGATCAGCTTGCCCACCGGGCTGCGGCGGCGCAGGCCGATGACGATGAGGGTGGCGTCCGTCTCCTCCGCGGTGCCGATCAGCGACTCCGCGACGTCGCGGCCACCGCTGATGACGCGGACGTCGTGCGGGACGTCCCGCGACTCGAGCGACGCGCGGACCTCGTCGAGCGCCGAGGCGAGCTCGGCCTTCTGCTCGTCGGTCTCGTCGCCGCGCTCGCTCACGACCACGACCAGCGGCTCCGACCGGCGGACCGCCTCGCCCGTCGCCGCGGCGAGGGCGGCACGCCCCTCGACCGTCGCCAGGTACCCGACCACGATGCTCATGTGTGCTCCTCGCACGTGCGCTGTGCGTCCTCGGGCGCGCACCGGTGCGCCGTCGCGCGGGTGCGGGCCGTGGACCGTGGTCCGACCGTACCGGAAGGGGTCGGGGCGCACGACCGGCCGCGGAGCGCTCAGCAGCGACGACGCACCCACCCCGGCGGCAGGCCGGCGCCGAGGGCGCGGTCGAGCAGCTCGGCGAGCCGGTGGCCCGGGTCCTGGTCCAGCGCCCGCTCGACCAGGACCGACGCCCGTACCGCGTCGCCGTCCCACCAGGCCAGCAGGGCCAGCACCGTGAGCGCGGGGGCCTGCCGCTCACGGCGGCCGTGCGCGACGACGGCCTCCAGCACCGCGCGCCCCGCCGCCACGACGTCCTCGCGCGGCTCGCGGCCCCGCACCGGGTCCACGAGCAGGTCCAGCGCGGCCCGCACCCGTCCGGACACGGCCGCGGCGTCGGGGTCCGGGACGTCGGGCGCGGGGACGTCCGGCCCGGGAGCGCAGACGCACGCCCCCCGGGCGCAGGTGCGGTCGTCGCCGGGGCGGTCCCCATCGTCGGCGCAGTCCTCGCCGCCCCCGCAGTCCTCGCCGTCCACGCAGTCCCCGCCGCGCGGCCGGTCCTCGCCGAGCGGCCGGTCCCCGTCCCGCGACCGGTCGTCGCCGCATGTGCAGCCCTCGCCACCCGGGCAGGCCTCGGCGCCGTCGGCCCCGACCCACCCGGGTCCGTCCGCGCCCGCCGAGCCCGTGCGCAGCAGCGCGTCGGGCAGCGCGGTGTCGTCGGGTGCGACGAGCGTCAGCACGACCGCGTCGCGCACCACCGGGTCGAGCAGCGCCGCCTCGAGCCGCCCGAGCGCGGCCGGCGGCACCGGCGGACCGTCGGGACCGCGGACGTCGCCGAGCGCGCTCCCCCACGCGGCGAGCGACCGCCGCCGCCACCGGAGCAGGGCGTCGGGGCCGTCGACGCGCAGCAGCACGTCCAGCCAGCGCGAGCGTGCGGCGGCGGCGGAGCGGCGCGGCCCGGGCGCCGCGGACCGCACCAGCCCGAGCTCCTCCCGGGACCCGGCGACGCCGCCGCGCCGGGCCACGAGGCGGCCGGCGAGCTCGCCGCCGGACAGGTCGGCGAGCGGCCGGCCCCCGACCGGGCAGCAGGCGCGGTCCCGGCAGTCGAGGCCGACGTAGGAACCGCCGTCGACCGACCAGACGGTCACCGGTCCCAGCCCGGCGACCGCGCAGCGCAGCACGTCGGCGGCGCGCGCCGCCGAGGAGCCCCCCGCCCGCAGGCCGCGCTCGGGGTCGCGGGGGTCGCCCTCCCCCGTGTAGAGGACCACGACGACCTCGGCCGCCCCGTCCTCTCGCAGCCGGGCGGCGAGCGTGTCCGCGAACCGGGGACCGCCCGGCGCGGTCAGGTCCCGGAGGTCGACGCGCGCGACGAGCCCGAGCCGCCGCCCGGGCGGCCGCAGCGCGACGAGCACGGCGGAGTCCCGTGGTGCGAAGCCGAGCAGGTGCGGGACGATCGCGAGCAGCTCGCGGGGGTGCCCGAGCCGCAGGGTGGTGCGCGGGTCCTCGGGGCC
>NZ_JAANNB010000061.1 GCF_011603975.1 Cellulomonas sp. IC4_254
CGGTCATGCGGGTGCCTCCGGGCGCGGCGGTGCTGGTGCTGCGGATGGGGGGTGGGACGGGCGGCGCGACCGCCGGGGCGCCTCGTGGGCACCCCGGCGGTCGCGGTGACGGGTCAGCCGTCGATGGCGTCCTGGATGTTCTGGACCATCGCGTCCCACGCGCCGGCCGGGTCGGCCGTCTGGCCGCCGACGATCTGCGCCTCGGTCGCGCCCCAGAAGGACCACACCGAGCTCATCGCGGGGATGGCGGGCATCGGCGCACCGGTGGCACCGGCGGCGTTGAAGCCCTGCAGGACCGGGTCGTCGACCTTGTCGGCGGACGCGGTCAGCGCCGGCAGGCGGCCGCCGGCCTCGTACAGCGCGTCCTGCGCCTCCTCGGTGGTCAGGTAGTTGACCACGAACTCGTTGGCGAGCACCGGGTTGGCGGACTTCGCCGAGATGAACACGCCCTGCACGCCCACGAACGGCTGCGCGGGCTGGCCGCCGGCCGACGGGACCGGGAGGACGGAGATGTCCATGCCGGCCTCCTCGAACGCGGAGGTGTTCCACGGGCCGGTCACGATGTACGGCGCCTGGCCGTCGAGGAACGCCTGCTTGGCCTTGTCGCCGTCGATCGACAGGTCGAGGACCTTCTCCTGGCCGAGCTTGGCCAGGTACTGGGCGTACGCGTGGCCGGCGTCGCCGCCGAGCGTCAGCGTGTCGGAGTAGGAGCCGTCCTCGGCCTGCTCGAACACCGGGGCGCCGAACGAGGTCTGCAGAGGGTACAGGTGGTACGGGTCGGACTCCTCGCCCTGCTGGATCAGCACGGAGAAGTCGGTGCCGGCGCCCTGGGCCTGCGCGACGAGCTCGTCGAACGTGGTGGCCGGGGTGTCGGCGAGCAGCGCGTTGTTGCGCACCAGGGCGATGTTCTCGATCGAGATCGGCACGCCGTAGGTCTGGCCGTCGTAGGCCATCGCGGCGACCGCGGAGTCGGCGAACTCGTCGGCCTTGTCGCCGAGCTCGATCGGCGCGACCACGCCGTTGTTGACCCACTCGCCCAGGCCGTCGTGGGCCGAGACGATGATGTCCGGGCCCTCGCCGGTCGGGACCTGGGTGACGAAGTCGGGGCCGATGTCGCCGGTGGCCTTCTGGACCAGGTCGACCTGGACCCCCGACTGCTCGGTGAAGGCCTCGACGACCGGGCGCATGGAGTCGATGCGGGTGTCGTCGACCCACATCGTCAGGGTGCCCTCGGCGGAGTCGGCCGCAGGGCTGTCGGAGGTGGCGTCGGACGGCGAGTCCGAGCTCGAGCACGCCGCGAGGGCGAGCGCGAGGACGGCCGTCGTGGCGAGGGCGGGGATGCTCCGTCGCATCAGGGTGTCTCCCAGCGTCAGAAGGGGCGGTGCGAGCAGACCCCGGCACCGCCGGCGCTGGCTCGATGACCCGGACGGTAATCAACGTCCGGGCCTCGTTGCAAGCCGTTACGGTAACTTTCAGGCATCGGTTACAGTGCTCTCCGACCCGAGGGGACGAAGCGGCCCCGATCGGATGACGACAACGACGACGAGGAGGCGACGGTGCCCTCTACGCTCGCGACCGTGCGCACACGCCTCACCGACCTCGCCGAGCAGGCCAACGTCTCCACCGCGACCGTCTCGCGGGTCCTCAACGGCAAGCCGGGGGTGTCCTCGCAGGCCAGGCAGGCCGTGCTGGCGGCCCTCGACGTGCTCGGCTACGAGCGCCCCGAGAAGCTCCGCACCCGGCACGCCGGCCTCGTCGGCCTGGTGGTGCCGGAGCTGTCGAACCCGGTGTTCCCCGCGATGGCTCAGGTCATCGAGTCGATGCTGACCCAGCGCGGCTACACGCCGCTGCTGTGCGCGCAGCAGCCGGGCGGCACCACGGAGGACCAGTACGTCGAGATCCTGCTCGAGCACGACGTGGCCGGGATCCTGTTCGTCTCGGGTCTGCACGCGGACACCCAGGCGTCGGTGGAGCGCTACCACGCCCTGCGCGGGCGCGGGCTGCCGATCGTGCTCGTCAACGGCCGCGCGGAGGCGGTGGACGCCCCGAGCATCGCCACCGACGACTCCGTCGCGATCGAGCTGTCCGTGCGGCACCTCGTGGCGCTCGGCCACCGGCGCATCGGCCTGGCGATCGGCCCGGAGCGGTTCGTCCCGGCGGCCCGCAAGCGCCGGGCGTTCGCGGACCAGCTCCGCGCCCAGCTCGGCGTCGAGGACGCCGCGCCGCACGTCAACACGACCCTGTTCACGGTCGAGGGCGGCGCCACCGCGGCGCACGAGCTCCTCGACTCGGGCCACACCGCGATCATCTGCGGGTCGGACCTGATGGCCCTCGGCGCCATCCGCGCCACCCGGTCCCGCGGCCTGCGGGTCCCCGAGGACGTGTCGGTCGTCGGCTTCGACGACTCGCCGCTGATCGGCTTCGCCGACCCGCCGCTCACGACGGTGCGCCAGCCCGTCCAGGCGATGGGCCAGGCCGCCGTCTCCGCCCTCATGGCGGAGATCAACGGCACCCCCACGTCGCGCACCGAGCTCCTGTTCCACCCGGAGCTCATCGTGCGCGGCTCCACCAGCTCAGCACCCGCTTCTCCCGGAGGACCAGCGTGACCCAGCTCGACCAGCAGCCGATCTCCCGCCCCGCCCCGGAGGTGGTGCACGAGCCCGGCCCCGTCGACGGCCCGTGGTGGCGGGACGCGGTGATCTACCAGGTGTACCCGCGGTCGTTCGCGGACGCGAACGGCGACGGCATCGGCGACCTGCCGGGCATCACCGCGCGGCTGGACCACCTGGCCGCGCTGGGTGTGGACGCCGTGTGGCTGTCGCCGTTCTACCGCTCCCCGCAGGCCGACGCCGGCTACGACGTCGCCGACTACCGCGACGTGGACCCGCTGTTCGGCACGCTGGCCGACTTCGACGCGCTGCTCGAGCGCGCGCACGGCCTCGGCCTCAAGGTCGTCGTCGACCTGGTCCCGAACCACTCCTCGGACGAGCACGTGTGGTTCCAGGAGGCGCTGAAGACGCCCCCCGGCTCCCCTGAGCGCGCCCGGTACCTGTTCCGCGAGGGCCGCGGGGTCGACGGCACCGAGCCGCCGAACAACTGGGGCTCGATCTTCGGCGGCCCGGCCTGGACCCGGCTCACCCGGGAGCAGCACGGCGTCGACGACGGCCAGTGGTACCTGCACCTGTTCGACTCCAAGCAGCCCGACCTCGACTGGTCGAACCCCGAGGTGCGCGCCGAGTTCGAGGACGTGCTCCGGTTCTGGCTGGACCGCGGGGTCGACGGCTTCCGGGTCGACGTCGCGCACGGCATGGTCAAGGCCGAGGGGCTGCCCGACTGGGACGGCCACGTGTCCATGATCGAGGGGGCCGACGACAGCGACGCCGTCTCGGGGTCGGGCAACCAGGGCCCGATGTTCGACCAGGACGGCGTGCACGAGATCTACCGCGCCTGGCGCAAGGTCCTCGACGAGTACGACGGCGACCGGATGCTCGTCGCCGAGGCCTGGGTCGAGCCGCTGAGCCGGCTGGCCCGGTACGTCCGCCCGGACGAGATGCACCAGGCGTTCAACTTCGCGTTCCTGGCCACCGGCTGGGACGCGCCGGCGCTGAAGAAGGTCATCGCCGCCTCGTACCAGGTCAACGACACCGTCGGCGCCCCGACCACCTGGGTGATGTCGAACCACGACGTCGTCCGGCACGCGTCCCGCCTCGGCCTGGCCGACCCGTCGTCGCGGCCGAACGGCATCGGCGCCGAGGACGAGCAGCCCGACGCCGAGCTCGGGCTGCGCCGCGCCCGCGCCGCCACGCTGCTCATGCTCGGCCTGCCCGGCTCGGCGTACGTCTACCAGGGCGAGGAGCTCGGCCTGCCCGAGCACACCGCGCTGGCCGACGAGGTCCGCGAGGACCCGGCGTTCTTCCGCACGAACGGCGCCGAGCGCGGCCGCGACGGCTGCCGGGTGCCGCTGCCGTGGGAGGCCGGCGCCCCGGGCTTCGGCTACTCGCCGAACGGGAAGACCTGGCTGCCGCAGCCCGCGGAGTGGGCCGCGTTCGCCGCCGACGCGCAGGACGGCGTCGAGGGCTCGACCCTCGAGCTGTACCGCGCCGCGCTGCGCCTGCGCCGGGCCGAGAAGCTCGGCCTCGGCGGGGCGTCGTGGGAGCCGGCGTTCCAGGACGACGAGGACGTCATCGCCGTGCGGAACGGCTCGGTGGTCGTCGTCGCGAACCTGGGCTCGGCCCCGGTCGCGCTGTCCGCCGACGCCGAGGTGCTGCTGGCCTCCGGCCTGCCGGGCGACGCCCCGGTCGGCGCGGAGCTGCCGGGCGACACCACCGTCTGGCTCCGGGCGCGCTGACGCCGTGACGCACCCCGACGGGGCCGTCCCCACGCACGGGGGCGGCCCCGTCGTCGTCGTGGGGCCCGCCTCCTGGAACACGCTGGTCCGGGTGGAAGAACTGCCGGACGCGCGGTCGCAGACGCTGTTCGCGGCCGGGCACCACGACGGGCTCGGCGGGACGTCCGCGGGCAAGGCCGTCACGCTCGCGGCGCTCGGGGTCGACGTCCGGCTGCGGACCATCCTGGGGTCCGACGGGCTCGGGGACCTGGTGCGGGGCGCGCTGGCACACCCGCGGATCGCGCTGGACGCGGTGCCTGCGGCCGACGGGCGGACCGAGCGGCACGTGAACCTCATGGCGGCCGACGGCGGGCGGGTGTCGGTGTACCTGACGCTGCCGTCCCCGGCCGGCGGAGCCGTCGACGCGACCCCGGGCCTGGCCGGGGCGCGGGCGGCCGTGGTCGACCTGGCGGAGCTCTCCGTCCCGGTGCTCGCGGCCGCGCGGGCGGCCGGGGTCCCGGTCTGGTGCGACGTGCACGACGACGACGGGGTCGCGTCGTTCCAGCGGCCGTTCGCCGACGGGGCGGATGTGCTGCTGGTCTCCGAGGCGCGGCTGGCGGACCCCGCGGCGTACCTGCGGGCACGCGTCGCCGGCGGGGCGCGGCTGGCGGTCTGCACCCGGGGCGCGCGCGGGGCGCTGGCGCTGGACGCGGACGGGTTCTGGGAGGTCGGCGCCGCGCCGGCCGGAGCCGTCGTCGACACCAACGGCGCGGGCGACGCGTTCCTGTCGGGGCTGCTGGCGGCGACCCTGGCCGGCCTGCCCACCGCGGAGGCGCTCGCCTGGGCGTCCGCGGCGGGCGCCCTCGCGGTGGGGACGGAGGCGCTGGGCGCCCCGCACGCCACCGCGGAGTCCGTCCGCGCCCTCGCGGCTCGCGTCGCGGTCACCCGCGCCTGACCCCGGAACCCCGGACCCCCGCGCTCGCTCGAGCACGAACCCGCTCCGCGCGCGCCGCACGCTCGCTCCGTGCACGCTCCGCGCACGCCGAGCGGGCAGGAGATGTCCCCTCCGAGCGCCGCGAGGGGACATCCACTGCCCACTCGGCGAGGGGTGTGCGGGCGAGTGGCGAGTGCGCGAGAGCGGGCGGGTCAGCCCCCGCTGACGCTCAGCTCGGCCTCAGCCAGGCCGCGGCGGAAGTCGTCCGAGAGCTCGCGGCTGTCCAGCCAGCCGTCGGGGAGGTGCGGGCGCTTCGGAGTGCCCGCGCGGCCGCGCTGGCCCTCCGCCGCCTCGCCCGGGTACGGCTGATCCAGGTCGAGCGCCGCGAGCCGGTCGTCCAGCTCGGCGAGGCTCGACACCAGGCCGAGGGCCGCGCGCTGCTCGCCGCCGACCACGTAGCCCTTCCAGTACCAGGCCATGTGCTTGCGGAGCTCGCGGAGCGCCTTGCCCTCGTCGCCGAACGCCTCGACCATCAGCTCGGCGTGCCGGCGGATCACCTGCGCGACGTACCGGGCACCCGGCGTGATGCGCTCGGGCGACCCGGCGAACGCGGCCGCCAGGTCCGCGAACAGCCACGGCCGCCCCTGGCAGCCGCGCCCGACGACGACGCCGTCGCAGCCGGTCTCCCGGACCATGCGCACGGCGTCCTCGGCGGACCAGATGTCGCCGTTGCCGAGCACCGGGATGTCGGTGACCGTCTCCTTGAGCCGCGCGATCGCCGACCAGTCCGCGGTGCCGGAGTAGTACTGCTCGGCGGTGCGGGCGTGCAGCGCGACGGCGGCGACGCCGAGGTCCTGCGCGATCAGGCCGGCCTCGAGGTACGTCAGGTGGTCGTCGTCGATGCCCTTGCGCATCTTGACCGTCACCGGCACGCCGTAGGGCCGGGCCGCGTCGACGGCCGCCCGGAGGATCGACTCGAACAGCTCGCGCTTCCACGGCAGCGCGGAGCCGCCGCCGCGCCGGGTGACCTTGGGCACCGGGCAGCCGAAGTTGAGGTCGACGTGGTCCGCGCGGTCCTCCGACGCGATGAGGTGCACGGCCGCGCCGACGGTCGCCGGGTCGACGCCGTAGACCTGCACGGAGCGCGGCTTCTCGTCCGGCGCGTGCGAGATGATCCGCATCGACTCCTCGCCGCGCTCGACCAGCGCCCGCGAGGTCACCATCTCCGCCACGTACAGCCCCGCGCCGGACTCGCGGCACAGCCGCCGGAACGCCGCGTTCGTCACGCCGGCCATCGGGGCGAGCACCACGGGCGTGTCGATCGTCAGCGGTCCGATGCGCAGCGGCGGGAGCACGTGCCCCTCGGCAGCGGGGGCGGCCGGGTCGACGGTGGAGGGAGCGGTCATGCCTCGATTGTCCCCCACTCAGGGCCCGGACCCCGTGCGCGGGCCGGGGCGTGAACGCCGCGCACCGGGCAGAATCGCCCCCGTGCCCTCCCCCGCCGCCCTGCGCACCCGCCGTGTCATCGCCGCGATCCTGCTGCCGCTCGTGCTGGCCGCCGCCGTCGGCATGGCCCTGACCTGGCCGCACGGCGAGCCGTCCACCGCCCGGCAGATCAGCGACGTCGCGATCGACTACCCGACGGCGACCGTGACCGGCACCTCCGTCGAGCAGTGCCAGGGCACGGTCGAGGACCGGCTGCCCGACGGCACGATCCCCGACGAGGTGGCGTGCCTCCGGGTGCACGCGACCGTCACCAGCGGGCCGGAGCGCGGGCGGGACGTCGAGGTGTGGGCCACGGCCGCCACGACCGCCGACCAGGTGCCCGCGGGCACCCGCATCCTCGTCGAGCACTACCCGGCCACCGGCACCGACGACGAGGTCTGGGCCTGGCACGACTACGACCGCACGCTGCCGCTGGTGTCGATCGCCCTGGTGTTCGCGCTCGCGATCATCCTGGTCGCGCGGAGCCGCGGCCTGCGGGCCCTGGTCGGGCTGCTCATCGCGTTCGCGGTGATCGGCGTCTACGTGCTGCCCGCGCTGGTCCGCGGCGAGAACCCGGTGGTCGTGGCGCTGAGCGCGTCGACGCTGATCATGGCGGTCGTGCTCTACCTGGCGCACGGGCTGTCGCTGCGGACGTCGGCGGCGCTGCTCGGCACGCTGGCCGGCCTCGCGGCGACGACGGTGCTCGGCGTGCTCGGGGCCGAGTGGGCGCGGCTGTCCGGCGTGAGCAGCGAGGACTCGTACCGGCTCGCGCAGCTGCTCGGCGAGAACGGGGCCACGTCGCTGCGGGGGCTGTTCCTGTGCGGGCTGGTGCTGGCCGGGCTCGGCGTGCTGAACGACGTGACGATCACGCAGGCGTCCGCGGTGTGGGAGCTGCGCGCGGTGTCGCCCGGGGCGTCCCGGCGCGAGCTGTTCCGCGGCGGCATGCGGATCGGGCGGGACCACATCGCGTCCACCGTCTACACGATCGCGTTCGCGTACACCGGTGCGGCGCTGCCCGTGCTGCTGCTGCTCGAGCTGTACGGCCTGCCGCTCGGGCCCACGCTGACGTCCGGGGAGTTCGCCGAGGAGATCGTGCGGACCATGGTGTCGTCGATCGGCCTGGTCCTCGCCATCCCGCTCACGACCGGCATCGCCGCCCTGGTGGTCACGCGGTCCGGCGCGGCCCCCGCACGGCACGCGGCGGCCGACGGCCACGCGCACGCCCACGTGCACGCGGTCACGGAGGCGGACGCCGCCGAGCCCCTGACCTGACGCCGGGCACCGGCGGCTGCCCCGCCGCCCGAGCGGGCACCGCCCGCTCCCGCGCCACCCCGTGCAGCGCCGAGATAGGACCGCCGGCCCGAGATAGGTCCGCGGACGGTCCTATCTCGAACGGGAGGCCCTATCTCGGCGGATGAGCGCGGCGCGGGTGCGGGTCAGGGGGTGCGCTCGGTCTCGCGGCGGGTCGTCCGTCAGGCGGCGGGGTGGCCCGTCGGGCGCGCCGGCTCGCGGGCCGGGCCGTGGGCCGCCGCCGGGAAGAGCATCCGGGCCAGGAGCAGGAAGTACAGCGGGACGGCTGCGGCGAGCGCGAGCCACGACCACGCCAGGCCGACGGTCATGGTCAGCACGACGAACGCCAGCACGGCGACCAGCCCGAGCGCCGCGGAGTAGATGCCGAACCGTGCGGCCGCCTCGGGCTCCCGGGAGAACCGGTCCTGGCCGGCGGCCTGCCGGCCGAGCTCGACGGTCCACGGCTTGTGCCGGTTGGTCTGGGTGACGCCCAGCACGACGAAGCCGAGCACGCCGGCGACCAGCAGCACCCCGGCCACGACCGCGAGCCAGATCCGGCCCAGGTCCGCTGCGTACAGCCCGCCGAGGCCGAGGGCGGTGACGACCGCCGCGCTCGCCGCGCCGAAGCCGACCGCGCGGCCGGTGGGCAGCGGGTAGTTCTGCGTCGTCTCCTGGCGCAGCGCGTCGGCGACGACCGCGCCCGTCGCGAGCGCGGCGACGACGGCGAGCGCCGCGCCCGCCGCGACCGACCACGCCAGCACGCCGGTGGCGACGAGCGCCGCGGTGCCCGCGAGCAGCGCAGCGGCGAGGGTGACCCGCACGACGAACGCCGGCTGCGGCCGCACCCGGTGCGCGGACAGCAGTGCGGCGTACCCCGCGTCGTCCTGCGGGGCGTCGGCCACCGCGGCCACGACGTCGCGCAGGTCGCCGATCTCGGCGAGCGCGGTGCGGGCCGCGTCCGCCGGGGCGGCGCCCGCGGCCTCGAGGTCGGCCGCGCGCGCCATGAGGCTGGCGCGCACCTCCTCCTTGAGGTCCTGCGCCTCGGCCGAGGCGGGCGCCCCGGCGAACGCGCTGTCCAGGGCGCGGTGGATGCTCGTGTCGACGGTGGTGCTCATCGCGGGTCCTCCTCAAGGTCCAGGAGCGTGTTGATGATCTGCTGCGTGGCGCGCCAGTCCGCCACGTTGCGGCGGTACACGGCGCGGCCGGCGTCGGTGATCCGGTAGTACTTGCGGCGGCCGCCCTGCGACTCGTCGCCCCAGTAGGCCTCCACGAGGCCGTCGCGGGCGAGGCGCCGGAACGAGGCGTACAGCGTCGCCTCCTTGATCTCGTGGTCGCCGCCCGTGGCGTCGCGGATCGCCTTGTAGACCTCGAAGCCGTACCGGTCGGTGCGGCGCAGCACGCCCAGCACGATCGTGTCGGTGTGCCCTCGCAGCAGGTCGGCGGCGAACGCGTCCCCGCCGCCGACGCGGTCGAGGATCTCGAGGTCGGCGTGGCCGCGCGCCTCGTGCACGCCGTCCTCGGCCGACCAGGCGAGCGCGCCCCAGTCGTTCCGCGAGGCGGAGCGGACGGCGCGCCGGGTCCCGGCCACCACCCGCACCCGCGGGGCGACCTCCCGGATCCGGGCCACGCCGCGCTCGAAGGCGGCGCGGGCGCCCGCCGGGTCCACCGCGGGGTCGGGCGGGTCCGGCGTCCCGGGGAACAGGTCCCAGTCGGACCCGAGCAGCAGGTCGCACTCGGCGGCGAGCGTCCGGGCGGTGGCGCAGGCGGACTCGCGCCCGCCCCGCGCGCGCCAGAGCGACGGCCGGTAGTTCGTGTCGAACGAGACGGGGACCCCGGCCTCCCGGGCGGCCCGCATCGCCCGCAGCGCGGTGGCCGTCGTCCGCGGCGAGAGGGCGGCGAGCACCCCGCCGGTGTGGAACCAGCGGGCGCCGGCGAGCACCGCGTCCCACGGCACGTCGTCGGGCCCGAGCGCGGCGGTCGCGGTGCGCGCGCGGTCCGAGACGCCGACCGCGCCGCGTGGACCGTGCCCGCGCTCCGTGAAGTTGAGGCCGTTGCGCAGGGGAACCGGTCCCCCGGCCGGCACCCAGCGGACCCAGCGGGTGTCCACGCCGGACGCCAGCACCAGGTCCTCGACCAGCCGGCCGACCTCGTCGTCGACCAGCGCCGTCACCACCGCCGCGCGCAGCCCGAGACCGGCCGCGGCCCGCGCGACGTTGTACTCGCCACCGCCCTCGTGCACGGCGAACTCCCGGGCCGTGCGGATCCGGGACCCACCAGGGTCGAGGCGGAGCATCACCTCGCCGAGCGCGACGACGTCGGGGGCCGGCGGCCGGGACGCGGCGCCGGGCCCGGGTCCGGGCCTCGGGCCGGGCCTCGGGCCGGGCGCGGCCGCGAGGGCGGCGTGCGGGAGCGGGGGCGACGGAGGCGGCGTGGGCGACGGTGGCATGGCGGCTCCTGGGCGACGGGGTCGCCTCCACCGTAGCCGAGAAACCGGTTACTCAGGACGGTACGCAGCCGAGAGTGGACCGCCGCGTGGGGCCATCAGCCGGCCGCGCCCGACAACCCGCCGCGCCGACAACCCGCCGCGCTCGTCAGCCCGCCGGGGCCGCCGTCGACGCGCGCGGCTGCAGCCGGGTGGGCAGCACCTCGAGCGGGCCGTCGACGACCACGCCCTCGTCCGCGGGTGCCTCGGCCACCCCGGCGATGCGGGCGTGCAGCCGCTCCCACGCCCGGGCCCCGATCCGCTCGTACGGCACCTGCACCGTGGTGAGCGAGGGGGTGGCGTACCGGGCGAGCTCGATGTCGTCGAACCCCACGACCGACAGCGCGCCCGGCACGTCGACGCCGAGCTCGTTCAGGTGCCCGAGCAGCCCGAAGGCCACCTGGTCGTTGTACGCGACCACCGCGGTCGCCTCCGTGGCCAGCACCGCGTGCGCCAGCGCGTAGCCCTCCGTGACGGTGGCGCCGCAGTCGAGCGTGCGGAACCGGAGGTCGCCGTGCGCCAGCCGGGCGCGGCCGAGGCCGTCGAGCCGCGCCACGTTGGACGGGCTGGAGCCCGGCCCGGTGAGGTACGCGATCACCCGGTGGCCGAGGTCGGCCAGGTGGTCGACCACGCCGGACATCGCCGCGGAGTAGTCGACGCTCACGGCGGGGATCTCCGAGCCCGGCACCGCGCGGTTGACGAGCACCACCGGGTCGACGTCCTCGAGCAGGCCGACGAGCAGGTCGTCCGGGGTCCGCGGCGCGACGAGGACCAGCGCGTCGCACCGGGCGCGGGTGCTGCGGACCACGTCGACCTCGTCGCGGCCGGGGCCCCGCGTCTCGGCGACCACGACGCTGTAGCCGCGCTCGTGGGCCCCGTCGGCGACGGCCCGCAGCACCGCCTGGAACATCGGGTTGGCCAGGTCGGGCACCACGATGCCGACGGCGAGGGTCCGCCCGAGCGACAGCGAGCGCGCGGTGACCGACGGCCGGTACTGCAGCGCCGACGCGGCGGCCCGCACCCGGCGGGTGAGCTCGGCGTCGACGGTGCTGCCGTTCATCACGCGGGACACGGTGGCGCGGGAGACGCCGGCGGCCGCCGCGACATCGCTGATCGTCGCGCCCGTGCGCATGGCCCCGCTCCCTTCCGACCCCCGGCTCGCCCCCGCTCGGAGCGCGGTGCCGCCGAGGTCGCGGTGCCGGTCGCGGCGCGCTGCCGTTCAGAGCGCGGAGCCCAGGTCGAGTGCGCCGATGCTAACAGCGCGCCCGGTCCGCAGGGACTGGCCGGCGGCGATGCCGACGGCCGCGGCGCGCAGCCCGTCGCGGTAGCCCGCCGCGCGGCCGAGCGGATCCTCGTCGAGGCGCAGGTCCCGTCGGAACACGTCCATGAGGAGCAGCGCGTCGCCGCCGCCGTGCCCGCCCTCGCCGCGCGGGATCGGCACCTCGCGGGCCCCCTCCCAGTGCCGCTGCACCACGAGGTGCTCGCCCTCGGGCCGGGAGGCCGCGACCGGCACGGCGTCCGGGTTGGCCGACGGGTCGAGGACGACGCGTCCCTCGGCGTCCACCGACACGGCACCGCGCTCGACGACGGTGAGCTCGACCCGCCCCTCGGTGCCGTTGACGGCGACGCCGTACCCCTCCCACGGGCAGTGCGCGTTGAGCGCGTAGGTCATCGAGACCCCCGACCGGTAGTCCACGACCAGGGACAGGTTGTCCTCGATCGAGATGCCCTCGGTGAACACGTCGCGGTCCCGCAGGTAGCCGTCGTGCTGCTCGGCCTCGAGGTAGAGGCCCGTGAGCCGGCGGTCCGAACGCAGGTCGAGCGCCCACGGGTCGCCGACCGCGCCGGTGCCGCGCGCGGGACGCGGGCCCATCCCCCGGGCGGCCGCGTTCACGTCCCCGTAGAACCGCAGCCCGCCGGAGGCGAACACCCGCTCGGGCACGTCGTCCAGCCACCAGCCGACCAGGTCGAAGTGGTGCGACGACTTGTGCACGAGCAGGCTGCCGGAGCAGGTGCGGTCCCGGTGCCAGCGCCGGAAGTAGTCCGCACCGTGCACCGTGTCGAGCAGCCACTCGAAGTGCACGCTCGTGGGCCGCCCGATCGCCCCGGACGCGATGACCTCGCGCAGCGCGGAGTTCCGCGGCGCGTACCGGTAGTTGAACGTCATGACGAGGTCGCGGCCCGTGGCGGCCACCGACTCCGCGATCGCCCGGCAGCCGTCGGCCG
The DNA here is from genome assembly GCF_011603975.1 of Cellulomonas sp. IC4_254. Taxonomy (GTDB): domain Bacteria; phylum Actinomycetota; class Actinomycetes; order Actinomycetales; family Cellulomonadaceae; genus Cellulomonas. The sequence goes on from NZ_JAANNB010000061.1 coordinate 12,745, forward strand.
TGGTCGCCGCCGGCTTCTCCAGCACGACGTCCGCGCCCGCGGCCTGCACCCGGGCCACGTGCTCGGCGTGCCGGTGGTCGGGCGTCGTGACCACCACGACGTCGACCGCCTGCTCCGCGATCATCCGCTCGAGGTCCTCGGGCGCGTACCGCGGCAGCCCGGCCGGGCCGTCGAGCCCCAGCGCGGCGCCGACCTCGGCGTCGTAGAAGCCGGCGCGCGCGGGGTTCGGGTCGCACCAGGCGACGAGCTCGGCGACGTCCCGGTGCGGGCCGGTGATCGCGCCGACGTACATCCCGGCGCGGTGCCCGGTGCCCAGCACCGCGTACCGGCGCCGCGGCCGGCCGGCCGGGACGGGCGCGAACCGCGGCGTGACGGCGGCGTCCGCGCGGACGGACGCGGAGGCGGCCCGCCGGGGGGCCGTGGGGTTCTGGTCGAGCGGGGCGGGGTGCGTCATCGCGGGCCCTTCCTGTCAGAAACGGGTTTCTCGCAACCACCCTATCCACGCCCGGTGACACTCTGCCGACGAGCCTCTGAACCGGGACCTCCGTCCTGGTGGAACCGCTCAATCGCCGCCCACGACCACCTCGGCGGGCCGATCCGCACGATGGGGGTGGACAGCGACGTCACCCGTTCGGGTAACGTCCGGAACCGGTTCCTGAGAACCGCCGCAGCCAGACCACGAGGAAGTGTGTCCATGACAGCACTCAACGAGCTCCGCACCATGCGCAGGAAGCGGGGCGAGCCGAAGATCGCCGCCGTCTCCGACCTGCGCAAGTCCGATCAGCGTGCGGCGCTGGCGTTCCTGGCCCCCTGGTTCCTGGGGCTGTTCGGGATCACGCTGATCCCGCTCGTCGCGTCGCTCGCCCTGTCGACGACGGACTACGACCTGCTGACGTCGCCGACGTTCATCGGGCTCGACAACTTCACGGCCATGCTCACGGACACCCGGCTGCACGAGTCGCTCCGGGTGACGTTCCTGTACGTCGTGACAGGCGTGCCGCTGCAGCTGGTGGTCGCTCTCGGCCTGGCGGTGCTGCTCAACCGCGGCCTGCGCGGGATGACGTTCTACCGCTCCGTGTTCTACCTGCCCTCGCTGCTCGGCAGCTCGGTCGCCATCGCCATCCTGTGGCGCCAGGTGTTCGGCGAGGAGGGGCTGTTCAACGCGTTCCTGGGCCTGTTCGGCATCCAGGGCATGGGCTGGGTCTCGCACCCCGACACCGCGCTGTGGACCCTCGTCCTGCTGCACGTGTGGACGTTCGGCTCCCCGATGATCATCTTCCTCGCCGGCCTGCGGCAGATCCCGGAGATGTACTACGAGGCGGCGTCCCTCGACGGCGCCTCCCCCTGGCGCCAGTTCCGCTCGGTGACCCTCCCCCTGCTGAGCCCGATCGTCTTCTTCAACCTCGTGATGCAGGTGATCATCGCGTTCCAGGCCTTCACGCAGGCCTTCGTGGTGTCGAACGGGACGGGCGGGCCGTCGGACTCGACGCTCTTCTACACCCTCTACCTCTACCAGGAGGGGTTCACGAACCTGCGCATGGGCTACGCGGCCGCCATGGCGTGGGTCCTCGTCCTCATCGTCCTCGTGCTGACCGCCATCAACTTCTGGGCCTCGAAGTTCTGGGTCTTCTACGAGGACTGAGAGGAGTCCGCCATGACCACGACCACCACCCCCGACCTGCCGACGCGCATCAGCCGGCTCGCCGACGACAGCCCGGTCCGCCCAGGGCGCGAGCGCTGGCGCTCCGTCCTGCGGACCAGCCTGCGGCACGCCGCGATGATCGTCGCCGCGGTGCTGATGATCTACCCGCTGATCTGGATGGTCGGCAGCTCGTTCAAGCCGACGGAGCTGATCTTCCGCGACCTGTCGGTGCTGCCGACCGAGTGGGACTTCTCCAACTACGCGACCGGGTGGGAGGCCCTGTCCCAGCCGTTCGGCCGGTACATGCTCAACTCCGCGGTCATCGTCGCCGGGTGCCTGCTCGGCAACCTGGTGACCTGCTCGATGGCCGGCTACGCGTTCGCCCGGCTGCAGTTCCGCGGCCGGAACCTGTGGTTCGCGATGATGCTCATCAGCATCATGCTGCCGATCCACGTGATCATCGTGCCGCGCTACATCATGTTCCAGCAGATGGACTGGATCAACACGTTCTGGCCGTTGATCGTCCCGAAGCTGCTGGCCACCGACGCGTTCTTCATCTTCCTGATGGTGCAGTTCTTCCGCGGCATCCCGAACGAGCTGGAGGAGGCCGCGCGGATCGACGGCTGCGGCCACCCGCGCATCTTCCTGTCGGTGATGCTGCCCAACGCCGTGCCCGCCCTCGCGACGACGGCGATCTTCACCTTCATCTGGACGTGGAACGACTTCTTCAGCCAGCTCATCTTCCTGACGCGGGACGAGGTGAGGACGGCGCCGCTCGCGCTGCGTCTGTTCCTCGACCCCGCGACGGGCTCCAACTGGGGACCCATGTTCGCGATGTCCATCGTGACGCTCGTCCCCATCTTCCTGGTCTTCCTCTTCGGCCAGCGGTACCTGGTCCAGGGCATCGCGACGACGGGGATGAAGTGATCGGCCGCACGCAGGACCACGACTCGACGACGAGAGGGACACCCATGCGAGGACGACGAGGGACGACACGCACGCGCCGGTGGGGTGCGGCGGTCGCCGCGACGGCCATGGCCGTGACGCTGGCCGCGTGCGGCAGCGCGGACAGCCCGGGCGGCAGCCCCACCGGCTCCGACGACGGGGACCAGGTGACGATCACCTTCGCCTGGTGGGGCTCCGACACCCGCCAGCAGATCACCGAGGAGGTCATCGCGGCGTTCGAGGCCGAGTACCCGCACATCACGGTGGAGCCGGACTTCACCAGCTGGGACAGCTACTTCGAGCGGCTGAACGTGGCCGCCGCCGGCGGCAGCCTGCCGGACGTCATCACGCAGCAGGAGCGGTTCCTCGCCGAGTACGCCAGCCGCGGCCTGCTCGCGGACCTCCGCGAGCTCGACATCGCGACCGACAAGATCGACCCGTCCGTCATCGAGTCCGGCGAGGTCGACGGCGCGTTCGTCGGCATCGCGACCGGCGTCAGCAGCCACGCACTGGTGGCCGACCCCGCGATCTTCGCCGAGGCCGGCGTCGACCTCCCGGACGACGCCACGTGGAGCTGGGACGACTACGAGGCCGTCGCCACCGCGATCGCCGAGGGCTCCGGCGGGACGTACGCCGGCGTGCAGAACTACAGCTTCCTCGAGGTCGTGCTCAAGATCATGGCGCGCCAGAACGGCGAGGAGGTGTTCACCGAGGACGGCGAGCTCGGCGTCTCCGCCGAGACCGTCGAGGCCTGGTTCCAGCGCTCGGTCGACCTGATGGAGGCAGGCGCCGAGCCGTCGGCGTCGGTCTCCACCGAGGTCAACGCCGCCGGCGTCGAGGGCTCGCTGCCCGCCACCGGGCAGGGCGCGATGGCCTGGTTCTGGTCGAACCAGCTCGACGCGATCCAGAGCGCCGCCGGCCGCGACCTGCAGCTGCTGCGCCCGCCGGGCGAGGCCGACGGCGTCCGCACGGGCGCCTACCTCTACCCGACGATGTACTACTCGGTCGCCGAGTCCTCCCCGCACCCGGAGGAGGCCGCGCTGTTCGTGGACTTCCTCATCAACTCCACGACCGCGGGCGAGCTGATCCTGGTCGACCGGGGCCTGCCCTCCAACACGGAGGTGCGTGAGGCGATCCTGCCGCTGCTGTCGGACGCCGACCGGGTGGGTGCCGACTTCGTGGCGGCCATCGAGGACACCATCGTCGACGGCACGCCGGTCCCCCCGGTCGGCGCCGGCGAGACGACGCAGATCACCCAGCGCGTGAACTCCGACGTGCTGTTCGGCCGGATCACCCCGCGCGAGGCCGCCGAGCGGTGGCTCGACGAGGTCGGCGCGGCGATCTCCTGACCCGCGGGCCGGGGCTCGCCCGTGCGAGCCCCGGCCGGCGCGCCCACCCGACCCCCACAGGAGACCGCGTGCGACTCGTGACCCACCACGCCGGCGGCACCGCCCGTCCCGGCGCGCTGCTCGCCGGACCCGACGGCGACCGGCTGCTCGACCTCGGACCCGCGCTGCCCGGCCGCACGGTCGTGGACGTGCTGCGCGACCCCGCCGTACGGGCCGCCGCGCAGGCGGCCGTCGACGCGGCGGACCCCGGCGGCCTGCCCGACGCGGCCGCCGTCCGGCTCGCGCCCCCGGTGCGGCCGGGCAAGATCCTCTGCCTCGGGCACAGCTACTCCGGGCACCTCGGCCGGGGCCGCGCCCCGGACGACGTCCCGGCGTTCCCGGACGTGTTCGTCAAGACCCCCAACACCCTGTGCGGTCCGCACGACCCGGTCGTGCTGCCGCCCGCCGCGCAGCACGTCGACTACGAGGGCGAGGTCGCGGTCGTCGTCGGCCGCACCGCGCACCGCGTCCCGCTCGACGGGGCCGAGGCGTACGTCGGCGGGCTCACGCTGTTCGACGACGTGTCCGCGCGGGACTGGCAGTCGCTCACCTCGCAATGGACGCTCGGCAAGTGCGTCGACGGCTTCGGCCAGCTCGGCCCCGCCGTCGTCACCGCCGACGAGGCGCTGCCGATCAGCGGGCGCGAGCTCACCGTCGAGCGCGACGGGGTGGTCACCGTCCGGTCGAGCACCGACGCGCTCGTGTTCTCCCCCGCGTTCCTCGTCCACCACCTCAGCCAGGTGCTCACCCTCGAGCCCGGCGACGTCATCGCCACCGGCACGCCCGCGAAACTCCCCGAGGCCGCCGCGGCGCACGTCCCGCTGCGGCACGGCGACGCCGTCACGATCGCCGTCACCGGCCTCGGCTCGCTCACCACCACCTTCGTCGACGGTCCCCCGCCGGCGTCCCGACCCGACACCCCTGGAGGTCCCTCGTGATCCTCGACTCCTTCCGCCTGGACGGGAAGGCCGCCCTCGTCACCGGTGGCGCGCGCGGCCTCGGCCGGGGCGCCGCGCTCGCGCTCGCCGAGGCCGGCGCCGACCTCGCCCTCCTCGACCACGTCGCCGCCACCGAGACCGCCGACGAGGTGCGGGCGCTCGGCCGGCGGTGCGTCACCCTGGAGCGCGACCTGATCCACGCCACCCCCGAGGAGCTGGACGCCGACGTGCAGGCGGTGGTGGACGGCCTGGGTCGCGTCGACGTCCTGGTGAACAACGCCGGCATCATCCGCCGCGCCCCGCTGCTCGAGCACTCCGCCGCGGACTGGGACGACGTCCTCGCCATCAACCTCGACGCCGTGTTCCACCTGTCGCGGGCGGCGGCCCGCCGGTTCGTCGCCCAGGGCAGCGGCAAGATCATCAACATCGCCTCGATGCTGGCGTTCCAGGGCGGCGTGCTGGTCCCCGGCTACACCGCGTCCAAGCACGCCGTCGCGGGCGTCACGAAGGCCCTGGCCAACGAGCTCGCCCGGCACGGCGTCACCGCGAACGCCATCGCCCCGGGCTACATGGCCACGGACAACACCGCCGCCATCCGCGCCGACGAGGTCCGCGAGCGCTCGATCCTCGACCGCATCCCCGCCGAGCGCTGGGGCACGCCGGCCGACCTGCAGGGCGCCTTCGTGTTCCTGGCGTCCGCCGCGTCGGACTACGTGAACGGCGCCGTCGTCCCCGTCGACGGCGGCTGGCTCGTCTGCTGACCCGCCCCCCCCCGCCCCCCGG
>NZ_JAANNB010000062.1 GCF_011603975.1 Cellulomonas sp. IC4_254
CCGCCCGCTGACGCACCCCTCGCCGAGCGGGCACCAGATGTCCCCTCGCGCACCGCGGAAGGGACATCGAGTGCCCGCTCGGCGGAATCACCAGGGCGGTTGGAGCGCACGCGTGTGAGCGCTAACATCGAGGGCAGGACGCGGCGCACCGCCGCGTGCGGGAACATCGCAGGGACGCGGGCAGCGCTGCCCGACGCGCGAGGACGGAGCACGCAATGGCGCAGGACCACGACGACGCACGCCGCGACGAGATCGCCGCCGCGATCCGCGAGGGTCGCACCTCGCTGGGCATCGAGCTCGGCTCGACCCGGATCAAGGCCTGCCTGATCGGCCCGGACCACGCGCCGGTCGCCACCGGCAGCCACGAGTGGGAGAACCAGTACGTCGACGGGGTGTGGACCTACTCCCTCGACGCCGTCTGGGCGGGCCTCCAGGAGTCCATCGCCACGCTGCTCGCCGACGTCGAGCAGCGCTACGGCGTCCGCCCCACCACGTTCGGCGCGCTCGGCGTCTCGGCGATGATGCACGGCTACCTGCCGTTCGACGCCGACGGCGAGCTGCTGGTGCCGTTCCGCACCTGGCGGAACACGTCGACCGGCCGCGCGGCCGCGGAGCTCACCGACAAGCTCGGGTTCAACATCCCGCTGCGCTGGTCGATCGCGCACCTCTACCAGGCGATCCTCGACCACGAGCCGCACGTGCCGCAGATCGACTTCACGACGACGCTGGCCGGCTACGTGCACTGGAGGCTGACCGGGCGCAAGGTGCTCGGCGTCGGCGACGCGTCCGGCATGTTCCCGATCGACCCGGCCACCCGCGGCTACGACGCGACGATGCTGGCCCAGGTCGACGAGATCGTCGCGACCCGGCGCCCGGGCCTGAGGGTCGAGGCGCTGCTGCCCGAGGTGCTCCCCGCGGGCGCCGACGCCGGCCGGCTGACCGAGGAGGGCGCCGCCCTGCTCGACCCGACCGGGACGCTGCGGGCCGGCATCCCGCTGTGCCCGCCCGAGGGCGACGCCGGCACCGGCATGGTCGCCACCAACTCGGTCGCCCCGCGCACCGGCAACGTCAGCGCCGGCACGTCGATCTTCGCGATGGTCGTGCTGGAGAAGCCGCTGGCCCGGGTGCACCACGAGCTCGACGTCGTGACCACCCCCGCCGGCGACCTGGTCGCGATGGTGCACTGCAACAACGGCGCCTCGGAGCTCAACGCCTGGGCCGGCCTGTTCGGGGAGTTCGCCACCGCGCTCGGCGTGCCCGCCGCGGCCGACGACGTGTTCGGCGCCCTGTTCCGCGCCGCGCTGGAGGGCGACGCGGACGGCGGCGGCCTGCTGGCCTACAACTACCTGTCCGGCGAGCCGATCACCGGCCTGGACGCGGGCCGCCCCCTGGTGGTGCGGACGCCCGACAGCCGGCTGACGCTCGCGAACTTCATGCGGACGCAGCTGTACTCCGCGTTCGGCACGCTCAGCCTGGGCATGCACGTGCTGCAGGGCGAGGGCGTCGCGATCGACGCGATGCTCGCGCACGGCGGCATGTTCCGGACCGCGGGCGTCGCGCAGCGGCTGCTCGCGGCGGCGATCGACGCGCCCGTCGCGGTCGGGGAGACCGCGGCCGAGGGCGGCGCCTGGGGCATCGCGGTGCTCGCCGCGTACCTCGACGCCGCGGCCGAGCAGGACCTGCCGACCTACCTGACCGAGCGCGTGTTCGCCGGCGCCGACGTCGACACCGTCGCGCCCGACCCGGCCGACGTCGCCGGCTACGAGCAGTTCCTGGACCGCTACCGCGCCGGCCTGGCCGTCGAGCGCGCGGCGACCGAGGCCCTCTGACCACCCACTCCCGAGGAGGAGACCCCATGACCCGGACCCTCGCCGACTACCCGGCCGAGGTGCAGGAGGCGGTCGCGCGCACCCGCGAGGTCGTCGCCCGGCTGCACGCCGAGCTGCCCCGCTGGGAGCTGATCGTCTGGACGGCGGGCAACGTGTCCCAGCGCGTCCAGGTGGACCCGGCCGGCCCGTCGGCCGCCGACCTGCTCGTCATCAAGCCGTCCGGCGTGACCTACGACGAGCTCACCCCCGAGTCGATGGTCGTGTGCGACCTCGACGGGAACCTGGTCGACGGCAGCCGCAGCCCGTCCTCGGACACCGCGGCGCACGCCTACGTCTACACGCACATGCCCGAGATCGGGGGCGTCGTGCACACGCACTCGACGTACGCGACGGCCTGGGCCGCCCGCGCCGAGCCGGTGCCGTGCGTGCTGACGATGATGGCCGACGAGTTCGGCGGGGACATCCCGATCGGCCCGTTCGCCCTGATCGGCGACGACTCGATCGGCCGCGGCATCGTCGAGACGCTGCGCGAGTCCCGGAGCCCGGCGGTGCTGATGCGCAACCACGGCCCGTTCACGATCGGCAAGGACGCCAAGGCCGCGGTGAAGGCCGCCGTCATGGTCGAGGAGGTCGCGCGCACCGTGCACATCTCCCGCCAGCTCGGCGAGCCCACCCGCATCCCGCAGGACCAGGTCGACTCGCTGTACGCCCGGTACCAGAACGTCTACGGCCAGGGCAGTGCTGCCCCGGCGACCACGAACGAGAAGGAGCAGGACGCATGACCAAGCCCTACGCCGACCGCGAGGTCTGGTTCTTCACCGGCAGCCAGGACCTCTACGGCGAGGAGACGCTGCGCCAGGTCGCCGAGCAGTCCCAGGAGGTCGCGCGCCAGCTGGACGAGGCCGCCGACGTGCCGGTCCGCATCGTGTGGAAGCCGGTGCTCAAGGACTCCGTGTCGATCCGCCGGGCGATGCTCGACGCGAACTCGGACGACCGGGTGCTGGGCGTCATCACCTGGATGCACACGTTCAGCCCGGCCAAGATGTGGATCGCCGGCCTGGACCAGCTGCGCAAGCCGCTGCTGCACCTGCACACGCAGGCGAACGTCGAGCTGCCCTGGGACAGCATCGACATGGACTTCATGAACCTCAACCAGGCCGCGCACGGCGACCGGGAGTACGCGTACATCGCGTCCCGGCTGGGCGTCGCCCGCACGACGGTCGTCGGCCACGCGTCGAACCCGGCCGTGACGAAGCGGGTCGGCACCTGGGCGCGCGCGGCCGCGGGCTGGGCCGCCACCCACGAGCTGAAGCTGGTCCGGTTCGGCGATAACATGCGCAACGTCGCGGTCACCGAGGGCGACAAGACCGAGGCGGAGCTGCGGTTCGGCGTCTCGGTGAACACCTGGGGCGTGAACGAGCTCGTCGCCGCCGTGGACGCGGTGGCGGACGCCGACGTCGACGCGCTGGTCGCCGAGTACGAGGACCTCTACGACGTCGTGCCCGAGCTGCGCCGCGACGGCGACCGCCACGAGTCGCTCCGCTACGCCGCCCGCCAGGAGATCGCGCTCGAGACGTTCCTGACGTCGGTGGGCGCCAAGGCGTTCACGACGAACTTCGAGGACCTCGGCGACCTGCGCCAGCTCCCGGGCCTGGCCGTGCAGCGGCTGATGTCGAAGGGCTACGGCTTCGGCGCCGAGGGCGACTGGAAGACCGCCGTCCTGGTGCGCGCGGCCAAGGTGATGGGCGAGGGCCTGCCCGGCGGCGCGTCGCTGATGGAGGACTACACGTACGACCTGACCCCGGGCGCCGAGAAGATCCTCGGTGCGCACATGCTCGAGATCTGCCCCTCCCTGACCACGTCGAAGCCGAAGGTGGAGATCCACCCGCTCGGCATCGGCGGCAAGGAGGACCCGGTCCGCATGGTGTTCGACGCCGACCCGGGCGAGGCCGTGGTGGTGTCGCTGGCCGACATGCGCGACCGGTTCCGGATGACCGCGAACGTCGTCGACGTGGTGCCCCCGACCCAGGAGCTGCCGAACCTGCCGGTGGCCCGCGCGGTCTGGGAGCCGCGTCCGGACTTCGCCACGTCGGCGGAGGCCTGGCTGACCGCCGGCGGCGCGCACCACACGGTGATGTCGACCGCGGCGGGCGTGGAGGCGTTCGAGATCTACGCCGACATCGCCGGCACCGAGCTGCTGGTGATCGACCAGGACACCACCCGGCGCGGCTTCCGCGACCAGGTGCGCTGGAACCAGGTGTACTACCGGATCGCCCAGGGGTTCTGAGCCCTCGCGCGTCCCGCGCGCCCGGCCCGACGGCCCGTCCCCGCTGCTGCGGGGGCGGGCCGTCGCCGTGTGAGCGCTCACCTGGCGTTCGCCCGTTCGGCGCCCTGAGTTCGCTTGGCGAACTCAAGAGGCTCCGCCGGGTGGGTGATCCTCGTGCTGCAGCGCTGCGCCCGACCGACCCAGAATGAGGCGCTGACCTGCGCAGATACTGCCGGTCGCGACTAGGTTGCGGACCGTTATCCATCTGCAACCTGGGCCCCGAGCCTTTGGCTTGACTTCTTGAAGTCAAGCCCGGGAGAGTGTGCACGTGCTCGCCGGTGGCGGGGGAGAACGACCCCGGCACGCGGCGCAGGGCAGGACGGGCGACGGTGCGTATTCCGTGCCCTTTGACGACGAGGTCAGCAACCCTCTCGAGGAGGAGAAGGACATGAAGAGCATCCGGTTCGTCGCGCTCGGCGGCGTTCTCGCGCTCGGCCTGGCGGCGTGCTCCGGCGGCGGCGCCGGCAGCAGCTCGGGCGACGAGACCAACGCGGACCCCAGCGACCTCACGATCGGCGTCGCGATGCCGACCGAGACCTCGGAGCGCTGGATCGCCGACGGCGACGCCGTGAAGAGCCAGCTCGAGGAGGCCGGCTACACGGTCGACCTGCAGTACGCGGCGGACGACATCCCGACGCAGGCGCAGCAGATCGACCAGATGATCACGAAGGGCGCCGACCTGCTGATCGTCGCCTCGATCGACGGCACCGCGCTGGCCAACCAGCTGCAGGCCGCGGCCGACCAGGGCATCCCGGTCATCGCGTACGACCGCCTGATCCGCGACACCGAGAACGTCGACTTCTACGTCACGTTCGACAACTACAACGTCGGTGTCCAGCAGGCCACCTCGCTGCTCGTCGGCCTGGGCATCCTGGACGCCGAGGGCAACGAGGCCGGCGCGACCGGCCCGTTCAACATCGAGCTGTTCGCCGGCTCGCTGGACGACAACAACGCGCACTTCTTCTTCAAGGGCGCGATGGACACGCTGCAGCCGTACATCGACAACGGCACGCTGGTCGTGAAGTCGGGCCAGACCGAGATCGAGCAGGTCGCCACGCTCCGCTGGCTGCAGGAGACCGCCCAGAAGCGCATGGAGGACCTGCTGACCTCCACGTACTCGGACGGCACCAAGGTCAACGGCGTGCTCTCGCCCTACGACGGCATCTCCCGCGGCATCATCACCGCGCTGCAGAACGCCGGCTACGGCGACAGCATCGAGGCCGGCCTGCCGATCGTGACCGGCCAGGACGCCGAGATCGCCTCCGTCAAGCTCATCAAGGACGGCGTGCAGTTCTCGACGATCTTCAAGGACACCCGCAAGCTCGCGGAGCAGGCCGTCGTCTCGGCGCAGGCGTTCCTCGAGGGTGACGAGCCCGAGGCGAACAACACCGAGGACTACGACAACGGCGTGAAGGTCGTCCCGTCGTTCCTGCTGGAGTCGGACATCGTCTACGCCGACAACATCCAGTCGCTCCTGATCGACTCGGGCTACTGGACCGAGGAGGAGGTCGCGGCGGGTCAGGCCTCCTGACCTCCCGACCCACCGCGTGACCGACGCGGGCCGGCCGGCACGAGACGTGCCGGCCGGTCCCGCGGCGACGTGTTCCATCGCCCGACACGACTGAGGACGGTCGAGGCCGCATGAGCGACCACATCCTGGAAATGCACTCCATCACCAAGACCTTTCCCGGGGTCAAGGCGCTGCAGGACGTCAACCTGAACGTCAAGCGCGGGGAGATCCACGCGATCTGCGGGGAGAACGGGGCCGGCAAGTCCACCCTCATGAAGGTGCTGTCGGGCGTGTACCCGCACGGCACCTACGACGGGGAGATCCGCTTCGACGGGGAGAAGGTCGAGTTCAGCTCGATCAACGACTCCGAGGAGAAGGGGATCGTGATCATCCACCAGGAGCTCGCTCTGGTGCCGTACCTCTCGGTCGCGGAGAACATCTTCCTCGGCAACGAGCGGGCGCGCCACGGCCTCGTCGACTGGAACCGGGCGAACTCCGAGGCGGCCGTGCTGCTGGCCCGGGTCGGCCTCGACGAGAACCCGACCACCCCGATCGGCCAGCTCGGCGTCGGCAAGCAGCAGCTCGTGGAGATCGCCAAGGCGCTCTCCAAGAAGGTGAAGCTGCTCATCCTCGACGAGCCGACCGCGGCGCTCAACGACTCGGACTCCGAGCACCTGCTGAACCTGCTGCGGCACCTGCAGGGGCAGGGCATCACGTCGATCATGATCTCGCACAAGCTCAACGAGATCGCCGACATCGCGAACTCCACGACGATCATCCGCGACGGCAAGACGATCGAGACCCTCGACATGGTCGAGGACAAGGTCACCCAGGACCGGATCATCAAGGGCATGGTCGGCCGCGACCTCGAGCACCGGTACCCCGAGCACGTCTCGCACATCGGCGAGGAGGTGTTCCGCGTCGAGGACTGGCACGTCGAGCACCCCACGCAGCCCGGCCGCGTGGTCGTCGACGGCGCGTCGTTCAACGTCCGCGCCGGCGAGATCGTCGGCATCGCGGGCCTGATGGGCGCCGGTCGCACCGAGCTCGCGATGAGCGTGTTCGGCCGCTCCTACGGCCGCAACGTCACCGGCAAGGTCTTCCTGCACGGCAAGGAGATCAAGACCCGCTCGGTGAGCGAGGCGATCGACCACGGCCTCGCGTACGCCACCGAGGACCGCAAGACCTACGGCCTCAACCTGATCGAGGACATCCGCCGGAACATCTCGTCCGCGGCCCTCGGCAAGCTGTCGAAGGCCGGCTGGGTCAACGGCAACGAGGAGATCAAGGTCGCCGAGGAGTACCGGCGGTCCATGAACATCAAGTCGCCGACCGTGATGGCGCTGACCGGCAAGCTGTCGGGCGGCAACCAGCAGAAGGTCGTCCTGTCCAAGTGGATCTACACGGACCCCGAGGTCCTGATCCTGGACGAGCCGACCCGCGGCATCGACGTCGGTGCCAAGTACGAGATCTACACGATCATCAACAAGCTCGCGGACGCGGGGAAGGCCGTCGTGGTCATCTCCTCCGAGCTGCCCGAGCTCCTGGGCATCTGCGACCGGATCTACACGCTCGCGTTCGGCCGGATCACCGGCGTGCAGGAGCGCGCGGTCGCCACCCCGGAGAGCCTCATGGAGCTCATGACGAAGGAAAAGGAAACGGTTCGATGACGGCTGTGGAAGGCCTGCGGGACATCTTCACGAAGAACCTGCGGACGAGTGGCATCTACATCGCGTTCGTCGCGATCATCGTGCTCTTCGCGATCCTCACGGACGGCGTGCTGCTCGCACCGGGCAACATCACCAACATCGTCCTGCAGTACTCGTACATCCTGATCCTCGCCATCGGCATGGTGATCGTCATCATCGGCGGCCACATCGACCTGTCGGTGGGCTCCGTGGTGGCGCTGACCGGCGCGGTGTCCGCGATCCTGGTCATCAAGAACGGCCAGCCGTGGTGGGTCGGCATCCTCGCCGCCCTCGTGGTCGGCCTCCTGGTGGGCGCGTGGCAGGGCTTCTGGGTCGCGTACGTCGGGATCCCGGCGTTCATCGTGACGCTGGCCGGCATGCTCCTGTTCCGCGGCCTCACCTACGAGGTCCTGAACAACATCTCGCTGTCGCCGTTCCCCGCCTCGTACCAGAAGGTCGCCGGCGGCTTCATCAACGGCCTGCTCGGCGGCGACGGCTACGACGCCTTCACGCTGATCATCGCCGCGATCGCCATCGTCGGCTACGCGTACTCCGCCTGGCGCTCCCGCATGGGCCGCGTCCGCTACCAGCAGTCCGTCGAGGCGCTGCCGCTGTTCATCCTGAAGATCGTCGCGATCGCGGTCGTCGTCATGGCGTTCGCCTGGCAGCTGGCGCACTCGCGCGGCCTGCCGATCGTGCTGATCATCCTCGCGGTGCTGATCCTGGCCTACAACACGGTCACCACCCGCACGGTGTTCGGCCGGCACGTCTACGCGATCGGTGGCAACCTCAACGCCGCGCAGCTGTCCGGCGTGAAGGTCAAGCAGGTCAACTTCTGGATCTTCGTCAACATGGGCTTCCTGGCCGGTGTCGCGGGTGCGATCTACTCGTCCCGCTCCAACGGCGCGCAGCCCGGCGCGGGCAACATGTTCGAGCTCGACGCCATCGCCGCCTGCTTCATCGGCGGCGCGTCGACGACCGGTGGTGTCGGCCGCGTGACCGGCGCCATGGTCGGTGGTCTGATCATGGCCGTGATGTCCAACGGCATGCAGCTGATGGGCGTGCCGCAGTCGACGCAGCAGATCGTCAAGGGCCTCGTGCTCCTGCTGGCCGTGGCGTTCGACATCTACAACAAGCGCCGCGCGGGCGCCGCCCGCTGACCTCGGGCGCAGCGCACGGCCGGTGCGGGCCGGGACGCGGGGGAGACCCCGGGTCCCGGCCCGTGCCGCGTCCGGGCCCGGCGACGCGGGGGCGCTAGAGCCAGCGGTTGCGGCGGAACGCGCGGTGCAGGGCGACGCACGCCCCGGCGATGACCGCCAGCACCACGAAGTACCCGTACCGCGTCCCGAGCTCCGGCATGTGCTCGAAGTTCATGCCGTAGATCCCGGCGACCGCCGTCGGCACCAGCGCGATCGCCGCCCAGGCGGAGATCTTCCGCATGTCCTCGTTCTGCCGCAGCGCGACCCGGCTCTGGCCCGTGGTGACCCGTGCGGTGTTGGCCTGCAGCACGTCGGTGAGCTGCCGGTCGATCACCTCGATCTGGTCGACGGCGCGCAGCAGGTGGTCGTGCACGTCCCGGAAGTACGGCTCGGCGGCGGCGGGCACGTGCGGCACCTCGCCGGCCGCGAGGCGCTCCAGGGGGCGCTGCAGGGGCAGCATCGCCCGGCGGAACTCGGCGACCTCCTGCTTGAGCTTGTAGATGCGCTCGGAGTGGTCGTCGTCGCCCGGGCCGAACACCTGCAGCTCGATCTCGTCGACGTCCAGGTCGATGTGGCCGAGCGCGACCTCGTAGGCGTCCACCACGCGGTCCGCGGTGCGGTACAGCACGCCCGCCGGCCCGAAGTCCTCCTCGGGCGGCACGCCGGCGTCGAGCTCGGCGCGGACCTGCCGCAGCACGCCACCCTCGCCGTGCCGGACCGACACGACGACCTGCGGCCGGAGGAACATCGCGATCTCGGTGACCTCGACCACCTCCACGTGGTCGACGTACCGGACCGGCTTGAGCACGGCGAACACGACGTCGTCGTAGATCTCGAGCTTGGGCCGCTGGTGGGCGTGCACGGCGTCCTCGACGGCCAGCGGCGGCAGCGCGAACTCCTCGGCCACCTCGGCGATGTCGGCGTCGGTGGGCTCGCGCAGGCCGACCCAGACGTAGCCGTCGGTGGCGTCCGCCGCGTGCGCGGCCTTGCGCAGCGGGACCCGGCCGGGCACCCGCTCGCCCGCGGTGTAGAGGCCGCAGTCGCCGATCACGGCGTCGGCCCCGGTGCGCTGCACGTCCGTCACGCCCTCACGATAGGTCCGCGCGGCGCGGTCGTCCCGCGCGGCGTCGGCGGGTCCCGCGCGCGTCCCGACGCCCGCCGCCGGGCCCGTCCCGGCGCGCGCTGCGGTCAGGCCGCGCGGCGCAGCGCGACGACGGTGACGTCGTCCGGCCGGCTCGCGCTGACGGCGGCCAGGCGCAGCACGCGCTGCACCGCCTCGTCGGCGCTGGGGCAGTCCAGCAGCTCGCCGACCAGCAGCGGGACGCAGCGCAGCGACCCGTCGAACAGGTCCAGCACCCCGTCGCTGAACGCCAGCAGCAGGTCCCCGGGGCCGAGGTGCGTCTCGCCGAGGTCACGCGCGGCCTCGTCGGTGACGCCGAGCGGCAGGCCGAGCGCGTCCAGCCGCTCCCAGGACCCGTCGGCGCGCACGACGAGGGTCAGCCCGTGCCCGGCGTCGGCGTAGGTGACCCGGCCGGTGGCCGCCTCGAGCCGCGCGTGGAACGCGGTCGCGAACAACCCCGCGCCGGACAGGTCGGCGTGCAGCACGGCGCCCGCCTGCAGCATCGCGCGGTCGACCGACTCGCCCTGCGCGGAGCCGCGGAGCACGGCGCGCACGGCCGCGGCGAGGATCGCGGCGGCTGGGCCCTTGCCCATCACGTCGGCGAGGCTGAGGACGACGCCGTCGTCGGCGGGGTACCAGTCGTAGAAGTCGCCGCCGACCTGGCTGCTCGGCAGGCAGGCGCCGGCGAGCTCGTACCCGTCCACCCGCGGCGACTCCCGGGGCAGCAGGCCCATCTGCACCTGCTGGGCGCGCTCGAGCTCGGCGTCCACGCTGAGCTCCTTCGCGACCCAGTGCGCGAGGTCGCGGAGCAGCGCGGACTGGTCGGCGGTGAACCGGCGGGGCCGGGTGTCGGCGATGCACAGGGTGCCGAGCGTCCGGCCGTCGGCGCCGACCAGCGGGTGCTCGGCGTAGAACCGCAGCCGGGCGTCCGGGCCGCGGTCCTCCAGCACGGCGACGCCGTCCGGGCCCGGCGCGGGGGCGGCCCCGCCGGCGAGCTCGGGCGGCACGACCATCGGCGTCGGGGCCGGCTCGCCCGCGCCGACCAGCGACACGGTGGCGGTGGGCACGTCGAACAGCTGCCGGGCGAGCCGGACGACCCGGTCGAACCGCGGCTCGGTGCTGCCCGTGACGGCGCCCAGCCGCTCCAGGGCCGCGAGGCGCTGGGGGAGGCTGCGGGGCGCGGGCGCGGCGGTGTCGAGCGGGGCGACGACGACGGTCGGCCCGGCGGGGTCGGCGACGGCCACGGGCCGGGCGAGGTCGACGGCCTCGGCGCCGTCGCCCGAGGGCTCGCGCGGGGTCGGCACCGAGGGGGTGGTCGTCCGGGTCGGCACCGATCACCTCCTGGGTGTGCGCGACGGGTCTGCTCTCCCGGATACATCGGCATCCGCGGGGCCACCATGAGCCCGCGCACGCGTGCTCCCGGACACGTCCGGCACGCCGGCGGCCCGCGGCGGCCCCAGGCGGCGGCCCGCGGCGCCCCCCGGCGGCCGGCGCCGCGGTCAGCCGGTGACGCCGCCCAGCACCGCGTCCCGGGCCAGCAGCAGCGCCCCGCGGGCGGGCGCGCCCACCCCGAGGCGGCCCGCGACCACCTCGACGACGGCGCCCGCCGTCACGGCGGTGCGCTCGGCCAGCACCTCGCGCAGCGGGTCCAGCAGCACGTCGCCGGCCCCGGCGAGCGCCCCGCCGACCACCAGCACGTCCGGGTCCAGCACCGTGCACACCGAGGCCAGGGCGGTGCCGAGGTGCCGGCCCACGTCGGACAGCACCCGCCGGCAGCCCGGGTCCCCGGCGGCGGCCTGGGCGAGCAGCTCCGGCACCGTCAGCCGGCCGTGGCTCGCGGCGAGCAGGTCGAGCACCGCCGACGCCCCGGCGAGCACCTGCAGGCACCCGCGGTTGCCGCACGAGCACACGGGCCCGTCCGGGTCGATGGTCAGGTGGCCGAGCTCGCCCGCGGTGCCGGTGCGGCCGTGCACCACCTCGCCGCCGACGACGACCCCGCCGGACACGCCCTCGCCGAGCGCGACGTGCACGACCGACCACCGGCCGCGCCCGGCGCCGAGCCGGGCCTCCGCGAGCGCGCCGAGGTTGCCGTCGTTGTCGAACAGCACCGGCACCCCGGGCGCGGGCGCGAGCAGGCCGGGCGCGGCGACCATGCCGCCCCAGCCGGCGCGCACGCCGGCCCCGGCCACCCGGCCGGTGCGGACCTCGACGGGCGCGGGCACCCCGACGCCGACGGCCGCGACCGACGCGGGGTCGGTGCCGGTGTCCCGTAGGACCCGGTCGAGCAGCGCCCGCGCGGCGCGCACCGCGTGCTCGGCGCGCTGCTGGCCCGCACCGGTCCCGGCGGGCAGCGGCACGACCGCCTCGACCGGCTCGCCGTCGCCGCGGTCCAGCACGACCCGGACCTCGTCGAGGTAGCAGTGCACGCCGACGAGCGCGCCGGCGGTGGCCAGCGACACCCGGGTGGCCCGGCGCCCGGACCGGGTGGTCGCCGAGACCCGCACCAGGCCCTCGGCGGCCAGGGCCGCCACCGCCGCGGAGACGGTCGCCGGAGCGAGGCCGGTCGCCCGGCACAGCTCGACCTGGGTGCGGGCGTCCTCGCGCCGCAGCGCGGCCAGCAGCAGCCCGCGGCTGTCCCGGGGCGCGGGGGCGGAGTCGGACGGCAGGTCGCGGCCCGGGGGCACGGGCTCGGGCCGCGCCGGGCGCCCCGCGGCCCGGTCGCCGGGCGCGGACGTCACGGCCGGGCCGCGAACCGCTCGAGCAGCTCCGCGTGGCCCGAGACGATGAGCAGGTCGTTCGCCGCGATCCGGGTGTCCGGGGTGGCGTACACGAAGTCGACCCCGGGGCTCTTCACGCCGATGACCGTGACCCCGTACCGCTCGCGGATCTTGGACTGCCCGATCGTGAAGCCCTGCGTCTCGCGCGGCGGCTTCATCTTGACGATCGTGAACCCGTCCTCGACCTCGATGTAGTCGAGCATCTTGCCGGAGACCAGGTGCGCGACCCGGGAGCCGGCGTCGGCCTCGGGCAGCACGACGTGGTGGGCGCCGATGCGCTGCAGGATGCGCGCGTGCTCGGTGCTGATCGCCTTCGCCCAGATCTGCGGCGTGCCCATGTCGACCAGGTTGCCGGTGATGAGCACCGACGCCTCGAGGTACGACCCGACGCCGACGACGGCGACCGAGAACTCCCGCGCGCCGACCTGCTCGAGCGCCTCGGGGTTGGCGGCGTCCGCCTCGACCAGCGGGATGCGCCCGGTCCACTGCGCGACCAGGTCGGGGTCCCGCTCGACGGCGAGCACGTCCTGGCCGAGCCGGTCCAGGGTCGCGGCGATCGCCGAGCCGAACCGGCCGAGGCCGATGACGAGGATGCCGGCCTCGCGCTTGGGGCCCTTCGCGCGGCCGCCCTCGGGCCTGCCGCGGCCCCGGCGGGTGTCGCCGGCCAGCGGGCCCAGTCCGGTCGCGCCGGTGCGGGTCAGGTCATCCAATGATCGGCCTCTCCTCGGGGAACCGGACGACGCGACGACGGCTGCGCAGCGCGAGGGCCGCGGCGAGCGTCATCGTGCCGGTCCGGCCGATGAACATCAGGACGGCGAGCACGTACTTGCCGGCGTCGGGCAGGTCGTCGGTGATCCCGGTCGACAGCCCGCAGGTCGCGAACGCCGAGATCACCTCGAACAGCACCACGTCCAGCGTCAGCCCGGTGATCGCCAGCAGCAGCAGGCAGGCCACCAGGACGATCGTCGCACTGACGAGCGAGACCGCGATCGCGACCTGCAGCGCCTCGCGGGGGATGCGCCGGCCGTAGGCCTCGACGTCCCGGTCCCCGCGGGCCTCCGCGACGATGGCGAGCAGCATCACCGCGAGCGTCGTCACCTTGATGCCGCCCGCGGTCGACGCGGAGCCGCCGCCCACGAACATCAGCGCGTCGGTGAGCAGCCAGGTTCCCTCGTGCATGTCGCCGATGTTCACGGTCGAGAACCCGCCGGACCGCGGCATGACGCCCGCGAACAGCGCGGCGAGCAGCGTCTCGTTCCAGCCGATGCCGCCCAGCGTGCGCGGGTTGGTCCACTCGAACGCCGCGACGACGAGCGCGCCGAACGCCACCAGCGCGGCGCTGGTCGTCAGCGTGAGCTTGGAGTGCAGGTTCCAGCGCCGCGGCCGGCGCCAGGTGCGGGCGATGTTGAGGATCACCGGGAAGCCGAGCGACCCGATGAACACCCCGACGATGATCGGCAGCAGCACCCACCAGTCGGCCGCGAACGGCGCCAGGCCCTCGGTCGTCGGGATGAACCCGGCGTTGTTGAACGCGGACACGGCGTAGAACACGCCGTGCCAGACCGCCTCGCCCCAGGAGTCGCCGAGCATCCGCAGCCGCGGGATCAGCACGACCGCGATCGCGACCTCGAGCACCACCGACGTGACGATGACCGTGCGCACCAGGGAGCCGACCTCGCCGAGCCGGGTGGTCTTGGTCTCCGAGGTGACCAGCAGCTTCTGGGTCAGCCCGATCCGCCGGGACACCGCCAGGCCGAGGATCGAGGCCAGGGTCATGACGCCCAGGCCGCCGATCTGGATGCCGACCAGGATCGTGACCTGCCCGGCGGTCGACCAGTACGTGCCGGTGTCGACCGTGACCAGGCCGGTGACGCACACGGCCGACGTCGCGGTGAAGAACGCGTCGACGAACGGCGCCCGCTGGCCCGACGCGGTCGCCCACGGCATCGACAGCAGCGCCGTGAACACCGCGATCACCGCCGCGAACACGCCCAGCGCGAGCCGGGCGGGGGACTGGCGGGCCAGCCGGTCGACGAGCTCGCGCCCGGACCAGACCACCCCGGGGAGACCCCGTGCCATCCACCCTCCCGCCGTGCACCGCGACCGCCCGCGGGGCAGGTCGCCGCCGCGTGCGCCCGTGCGACCGAGCGCGCGGGGGCACCACTGTGGCACGGCTGCGCCGGTCCGGTGCGGGTGGCGCCCGGGTCAGCGGCTACGGTGTGGGCATGACGGCCCGGGTGCGCGTGGTGTGGACGCCCGAGCTCCTCGACTACGACTTCGGCCCCGGCCACCCGATGGCGCCGCTGCGGCTGGACCTCACGGTGCGGCTCGCGCGCGAGCTCGGGCTGCTGGACCTGCCGGGCGTCGAGGTGGTGGGCGCCGAGCCCGCGACGGACGCGCAGCTCGAGACGGTGCACGAGGCGGCCTACGTGGCCACCGTGCGGCGGGCCTCGGACGGCGGCGCGGGCGACCCGGCCCGGGGGATCGGCACCGAGGACGACCCGGTGTTCCCGCACATGCACGAGGCCGCCGCCCGCATCGTCGCCGGGAGCCGCGAGGCCGCGCTCGCCGTGTGGGAGGGCCGCGCCGACCACGCCGTGAACCTCACCGGCGGGATGCACCACGCGATGCCCGGCGCGGCGTCCGGGTTCTGCGTCTACAACGACGCGGCGGTGGCGATCCGGGCGCTGCTCGCCGCGGGCGCCGAGCGGGTGGCGTACGTCGACGTCGACGCGCACCACGGCGACGGCGTGCAGCGCGCGTTCTGGGACGACCCCCGGGTGCTCACCGTCTCGGTGCACGAGAGCGGCGCGACCCTGTTCCCCGGCACCGGCTTCCCGGGCGAGACCGGCGGCCCCGGTGCGCCCGGCGGGGCGGTGAACCTGGCGCTGCCGTCGCACACCGGCGACGCCGGGTGGCTGCGCGCCGTCGACGCGGTGGTGCCGCCGGTGCTCCGGGCGTTCGCGCCGCAGGTGCTGGTCACCCAGCACGGCTGCGACACCCACGTCGAGGACCCGATCGCCGACCTGGACGTCTCCGTCGACGCGCAGCGGGTGGTGTCCGGGTGGCTGCACGACCTGGCGCACGAGGTGTCCGGCGGCCGGTGGCTGGCGCTCGGCGGCGGCGGGTACGCGGTCGTCGACGTGGTGCCGCGCGCGTGGACCCACCTGCTGGGGATCGCCGCGCACGCGCCCGTGGACCCCGCGACCCGGATGCCGCAGGCGTGGCTGGACCAGGTCGTCGCGCTGTACGGGCGGGAGGCCCCGGGGTCGATGTCCGACGGCGCGCCCCTGGCGTGGCGGTCCTGGGCGGACGGCTTCGACCCCGCGGACGACGTCGACCGGGCGGTCCGGGCGACCCGCGCGGCGGCCTTCCCGCTCCTGGGCCTGGACCCGCTGCACGACTGACCGGCCGGCCCCTCGGGAGGCGGCCGCGAGGGTGGTGCGGGAGGCTGGGTGCACCCCGGGGAGTGGTCCCACCCGTCTCCCCTTTCACACCAGCCTCAGCAGGCTCTAAGGTGTCGTCGCGGCACGGCGTGTGCACCCAGTCCCGCGCACGGGTCGTGCGCGCACGAGCGAGAAGAGCGGCCATGACCAGCGAGCAGCCCCCGCGGGTGCGCTTCCTCACCGTCGCCGAGGTCGCCGAGGTCATGCGCGTCTCGAAGATGACGGTGTACCGGCTGCTGCACTCGGGCGAGATGCCTGCGGTCCGCGTCGGGCGCTCGTTCCGGGTGCCCCAGGACGCGCTGGACCACTACCTGGCGACCGCCCGGCTCGACCTCGAGGCCGAGGGCGAGGCGGACGAGGGCGGCCCGCGCGCGGGGCGCCTGTCCTCCTGACGTCCACCGGCGCGTCGCGGACGGCCTCGCCGATCGCGTAAGGTAGGGCCGGACTTTCCCGTGCGTGGGCGTTCGTCGTGCCGCGCGTCGACCGACCACGACCCGGCGGGGCGCCTGCGCGCTCGCCACAGGAAGCGAGGACCCCATGGGCTCCGTCATCAAGAAGCGCCGCAAGCGCATGGCGAAGAAGAAGCACCGCAAGCTGCTGCGCAAGACGCGTCACCAGCGTCGCAACAAGAAGTGACGGCCGCCGCGCGAGCGGCGTCGTGAACGAAGGGCCCGGCACCGAGTGCCGGGCCCTTCGTCGTCCCCGGGCGCACGCCGGGGCACCGCTTCCCGGGGCGCACCGGCGCGCCGTGTTGCCACGTGGCACACCGGGGTGGATCGTCACCCCTTGACGGGGTTTGTCCCGTCCTGATTCACTTCCGAGCGGTTCTTCAACGATGAAAACCCTCCGGCGCGTGCGCGCCGGCGGAGGCGGGAGGTCGAGGATGATCTCAGGAGCTCGCGGGGGTCCGGAGCGTGCGGCGTACAGCCGTCGGTCCGTGCTCCGGGGAGCCGTGGCGGGGGCCGGGGCCCTCGGGACGGCCTGGGCGCTGAGCGGGTGCGGGACGGACGCCGCCGCGGCGGCGGGCCAGACGCGGATCCAGCTGTGGCACCTGTTCACGGGCGGTGACGGCGGCATCTTCCAGCAGATGATGACCGAGGTGCAGGACGAGGACCCGAGCATCGGGATCGACCCCGTCGTCCTCACCTGGGGTGCGCCGTACTACACCAAGCTCATCATGGCGTCGGTCGGCGGCCGCGCCCCCGACCTGGCGGTGATGCACCTGACCCGGGTGGCCGGCTGGGTCCCGGGCGGCGTGCTCGACCCGTGGGACCTGGACCTGCTCGCGGAGCACGGCGTCACCGAGGACATGTTCCCGCCGGCGCTGTGGGACCGGGCCACCATCGACGGGAAGCTCTGGGCGGTCCCGCTCGACTTCCACGCGTTCCTGCTGTTCTTCGACAGGGGGCTGGCCGACCAGGCCGGGCTCCTGGGTCCGGACGGGAAGCTCGTCGGCGTGGACTCGCCGGACGGCTTCATCGAGGCCGGGCGGGCCATGGCGGAGGTCACCGGGTACGCGGGCGTCGGCTACGGGTACACCGGCGACGGCGCGCAGATGTCCCGGATGCTCTGGGGCCTGTACGCGCAGACCGGCAACGAGGTCGTGCTGACCCCGGGCCAGCCCGCGGAGCTCGACCGGGACGCGCTGGTCCAGTGCGTCAGCTGGGTGCAGTCCTGGCTCGACGACACGGTGGCGATCGCGAACTCCGACTACCCGTCGGCCGTCGCGAACTTCTCCACCGGTCGCGTGGGGATGTGCTTCAACGGCAACTGGGAGCTGCAGTCGTTCCTGACGGCGGGCGTCGACGTGGACGCCATGCCGATGCCGAACATCTTCGGCACCCCCGCCACCTACGGCGACTCGCACGTGTTCGTGCTGCCGCACCAGGTCAACCTCGACCCGGAGAAGCGCGAGGCGGCGTACGCGACGGTCGCGGCGATGCTGAACAAGTCGCTGCTCTGGTCCGACGGCGGGCACATCCCCGCGAACCGCGAGGTCACCGAGTCGGCGGAGTACCAGGCCAAGGTGCCGCAGTCGCACTACGCGGCGGCGAGCGAGGAGGCCGTCTTCGACCCGCAGGCCTGGTTCACCGGCTCCGGCTCGGACTTCCAGGCGCGGGTCGGCGAGGCGCTCCAGGGCGCCTGGCTCGACAAGTCGTCCCCCGAGGCCGCCGTCGACCGGCTGATCAGCAGCCTCGACGCCGCCCTCAAGACCAAGCCGCCGGCGTGACGGAAGGGATCGCAGACATGAGCACCGTCACCACACCGTCCCAGTCGCAGGCGTCGACCGGCCCCGTGTCCCCGCCGCGCACCCCCGACCGGCCCACCCGCCGCAGCCGCGGCCGCCGCGAGGGCA
>NZ_JAANNB010000063.1 GCF_011603975.1 Cellulomonas sp. IC4_254
GTTCCCGGCCGCGCCCCCGGCACCCGCCGCCGCGCCCGGCACCGGCTGGGCGGTCCGGCTCCCGGACGGCACGGTCGCGGCCCTCGACGCCCCGCTGCTCGTCGGCCGGAACCCCGACCCCCAGGAGGGCGTCCGGACGGTCGCGGTGACCGACCCGGGCCGGTCGGTGTCGAAGACCCACCTGCTGCTCGGCGTCGACGAGCACGGCCCGTGGGTGGTGGACCGCGGCTCGACCAACGGCACCCTGGTGACGCTGGCAGACGGCCAGCGGATCGTCTGCCTGCCGGACCGGCGGGTCCGGCTGACGGACGGCTCGCTGGTGGCGTTCGGCGACCTGGCGATCGCGGTGGGGCTGCGCGCCTAGGGGCCTACGATGGCGCATGGGCCGCCTGCGGTCTGCTGCCACGATGCAGGACGTCGAGCTGGTCGACGTCACTGACCGCCCGCGCGCGCCCGGACGCCCTCGCACCTGGCTGCCGCCGGCCCCGCCGGACGACCCGCCCGTCGCGCGCCCGCCCCGCTCGTCGCGGCCGCGCCGGCGCCGCTGGGTCGCGGTGCTGGTGGTGGCCGCTCTGGTCGCGGCGGGCGTCCTCGTCGGCCGCGCGGCGGCACCGGCCCCGCCGGCGGCGGTCGCGCCCGGGATGCTCGCCCCGCTGGACGGCCCGCCGTGGGCGCGGTGGCGGATCCCGGTCGCCCGGTCCGCCGACGTCCTGGCGGCGACCGACGCGCTGGTCGTCTCCGGCGTGCGCGACCGGCGGTTCCACGTCGCCGGGTACGCCGAGGGCACCGGGGAGCAGCTCTGGACCCGGGACCTCGGCCCGGTCGCCGGGACCCGTCCGCTGACCGGGTGCCCGCACGCGGGGTCGGACGTCCGGCCGGTGGTGCTGTGCGTCGTCGAGCCGCCCCTGACCCCGGGCGGGGGCTGGTCGCACGGGACGGTGCCGTTCCCCGCGCCCGACGAGCGCTGGGCGCAGGTCTCGGCGCTCGACGGCGCCACCGGGGAGCTGCTGGGCCGGTGGGCCGTGTCGGGCCGGCTCGCCGCGGTGGAGCGGGTCGGCGACGACCTGGTGGTGCTGCGGGTGGGCGCGGACGGGCACGCCAGGGTGGGCCGGTACGCCGGGGCGGACGGCCGGCGGGTGTGGTGGTACCGCGGCACCGCCCCGCTGCGGCTGCGCGAGGGGATCGTCAGCGGGTCGGAGCTGCGGGCGAACGACGCGTTCGTGCTGCTGCAGGGCTGGTCGGCGACCGTGCTGGACGCGGTCGACGGGGACGAGCTCACCGCGACGCCGCCGCGCTCGTTCGTGGTCGGGTCGCTGTCGGCCGAGGTGTTCGGCACCTGGTCCAGCGGCGACGGCGGGGTCGTGCACGACCGCACCGGGCGCGCGCTGTTCGCCTCCCGCGCGCTGTTCCCGACGATCACGGCCACCGACGGCGACCCGCCCGGGGTGCTGGTGATGGACGAGGGCGGCACGCTCGTCGGCCGGTCGCTGCCGGACGGCGCGGAGCTGTGGCGGCACGACACGTACCGGGCGGTGCGGGTGCAGGCGCGCGGCCACTTGCTGCTGCTCGGCGTCGACGGCTACCAGGTCGTCGAGGCGCGCACGGGCCTGGTCGAGTGGCAGTCGCCCGGGCGGGTGCTCATGTGGTGGGCCCCGCTCACCGACGGGACGACCGTGCTGGCCGCGGGCCGGTCGGCGACGGGGCGGCCGACGATGGAGGCCCGCCGGCTGTCGGACGGCGAGCTCGAGTGGGTGCTGCCGGTGGAGGACGACGTGCGCTCGGTGACGGCCGTCGGAGGGCACCTCGTGCTGCGCAGCCGGGACGAGCTGATCCTGCTCACCTGACGTGTCCGCATCGTGAGCGGTTGCGGTCCGCCCGGTGGTGCGGAGTACAGTCGAACCGTGCTCACGCTCCGCAGCCTCCTTCTTCGCCGCCGCGACGAGGCCCTCTAGGCCGGATCCTCGTCGCGGTGTTCGGTGCGCCGGCTGACCCCAGCACCCCGCGAAGCGAAGGACCCCCGATGAGCTACCACACCCGCACCGCCCAGCAGCCCTCCGGCATGCCGGTGCACAAGTACCGCCCGTTCGCCGACCAGATCCGGGTCGAGCTGCCGGACCGCACGTGGCCGACGAAGCAGATCACGAAGGCGCCCCGCTGGTGCGCCGTCGACCTGCGCGACGGCAACCAGGCGCTGATCGAGCCGATGAACGCCGCCCGCAAGCTGGCGATGTTCGAGCTGCTGGTGCAGATGGGCTACAAGGAGATCGAGGTCGGCTTCCCGTCCGCCTCGCAGACCGACTTCGACTTCGTCCGGATGCTGATCGAGGAGGGTCGCATCCCCGACGACGTCGTCATCCAGGTGCTGACCCAGTCCCGCGAGCACCTGATCGAGCGGACGTACGAGGCGATCGCCGGCGCCAAGCAGGCGATCGTGCACCTGTACAACTCCACGTCGGTGGTGCAGCGCGAGGTGGTGTTCCGCTCCGACGAGGACGGCATCGTCGACATCGCCGTCTCCGGCGCCCGGCTGTGCAAGAAGTACGAGGAGAGCGTCCCGGGCACCGAGGTGTTCTACGAGTACAGCCCGGAGTCGTACACCGGCACCGAGCTCGAGTTCGCGGTCCGGATCTGCAACGCGGTGCTGGACGTGTTCGAGCCGACGGCCGAGAAGCCGGTCATCATCAACCTGCCGGCGACGGTCGAGATGGCCACCCCCAACGTGTACGCCGACTCCATCGAGTGGATGGGCCGGCACCTGCGGTACCGCGAGCACGTCGTGCTGTCGCTGCACCCGCACAACGACCGCGGCACCGCCGTCGCGGCCGCCGAGCTGGGCTACCTGGCCGGCGCCGACCGCATCGAGGGCTGCCTGTTCGGCAACGGCGAGCGCACCGGCAACGTCTGCCTGGTCACGCTGGGCATGAACCTGTTCAGCCAGGGCGTCGACCCCGAGATCGACTTCTCCGTGGGCGGCGGCATCGACCACATCCGCCGGGTCGTCGAGTTCTGCAACCAGATGGCCGTCCCCGAGCGGCACCCCTACGGCGGCGACCTGGTGTTCACCGCGTTCTCCGGCTCGCACCAGGACGCCATCAAGAAGGGCCTGGACGCGATGGAGGCCCGGGCCGCGGCCGAGGGCAAGGGCGTCGACGACATCGTCTGGGCCGTGCCTTACCTGCCGATCGACCCGAAGGACGTCGGCCGGTCGTACGAGGCGATCATCCGGGTCAACTCGCAGTCCGGGAAGGGCGGCATCAGCTACCTGATGAAGTCCGAGCGCGACCTGGACCTGCCGCGCCGGCTGCAGATCGAGTTCTCCCAGGTGGTGCAGCGGTACACCGACGCGCACGGCTCGGAGGTCACGGCCGACGCGCTGTGGCGGATCTTCACCGACGAGTACCTGCCCGTCGACGCCGCGTCCGACCTGGAGGCGTGGGGCCGGTTCGCGCTCCGCGGCACCCGGACCACCAGCGGCGAGGAGGGCCCGGACACGCTCGCCGTCGACCTGGTCGACCACGGGGTGGACCGCACCGTCGAGGCCTCCGGCAACGGCCCGATCGCGGCGTTCGTCGCCGCGCTGGACCAGGTCGGCGCCCGGGTGCAGGTGCTGGACTACGCCGAGCACGCGCTGTCCGCCGGCGGCGACGCCGCGGCCGCCGCGTACGTCGAGTGCGCGGTCGGCGACCGGACGCTGTGGGGCGTCGGGATCGACTCCTCCATCACGACCGCCTCCCTCAAGGCCATCATCTCGGCCGTCAACCGCGCCGAGCGCGAGGCGGCTGCCGCCCGCTGACCCTGCGCGGGCCCCAGGACGGGGCCGGCGCCACCCCCGACCGGCCCCAGCGCCCGGTCCCGCCCGCCGCGCCCACCCGCGCGCGGCAGCGGGGCCGGGCGTCGCCGCGTCCGCGCCGTTCGCGACGTGGCGGGGCGTCGGCGTTCGCCCGCGCGCTACGGCTCGGCGCGGACCGGGGCCCCGCCGCGCACGTCGACGGCGACGCCGTACGTGGCGGTGAGGCGTTCGGCGAGTGCCGTCCGGCTCTCCGTGACCCGGTCATCATGAACGCGGACGATCAGGGTTCCGTCCGCCCCCCACTCTGCCGCGCCGACGCCGGCCTCCGCCTCTGCGGCGAGCAGCTCGTGCAGCACCTGCGTCCGTTCGTCATGGCTCACGGGCTCAGACGGTTGCGGCGGACTCGCGGCGCTGCACGCGGCCCCCAGGCCGACCAGGGCGCAGAGCACAGCGAGGTGCAGCCGAGAACGATGTGGCACGAGGACCTCCGTGGTCGTGGAGCCAGGCCCGGAGGGCGGCGGGGTCCGCGCCACCCACCGACCGCGGCACGAGGTTGATCCACTGTGGCGAAACCGGTTTCTCGCCCGCAACGTCAGTTTCGGCGAGCGGGGAACACGATGCGCATGGCCAACTCGCCCTGAGGGCAGCCGGGTCCGCGCCGTCGCGGAGGGAGCCGACGCGGCACGCGCTCGGCGAACAGGTGCGCGTCCCGGGGCGCCGGCGGGGGATGATGTCCGGGTGAGCCTCTACCGCGACGAGGCGATCGTGCTGCGCACCCACAAGCTGGGGGAGGCGGACCGGATCGTCACCCTGCTGACCCGCACCCACGGCAAGGTGCGCGCCGTCGGCAAGGGCGTCCGGCGCACGACGTCCCGGTTCGGCTCCCGGCTCGAGCCGTTCATGCACATCGACGTGCAGCTCAACACCGGCCGGAACCTCGACGTCGTCACCCAGGTCGAGACGCTCGGCGCGTACGGCCGCCCGGTCTGCGAGGACTACGCGCTCTACACCGCCGGCACGGTGATGCTGGAGACCGCCGAGCGGCTGGTCGAGGCCGAGCGCGAGCCCGCGCTGCAGCAGTACTGGCTGCTGGTGGGCGCGGTGCGGTCGCTGGCCGCCCGCGAGCACGCACCCGGCCTGGTGCTCGACTCCTACCTGCTGCGCGCGCTCGCGATCGCCGGCTGGGCCCCCTCGTTCACCGACTGCGCCCGGTGCGGCAGGCCGGGGCCGCACCACTCCTTCGCCGTCGCGCAGGGCGGCGCCGTGTGCGTGTCGTGCCGCCCGCCCGGCGCCACCGCGCCCGCGCCGGAGACGTTCGCGCTGCTGTCCGCGCTGCTCGTCGGCGACTGGGCGGTGGCCGACGCCTCCGCCGAGCGGCACCGGCGGGAGGGCAACGGGATGGTGTCCGCGTACTCGCAGTTCCACCTGGAGCGCACGCTGCGCTCGCTGCCGATGGTCGAGAGGATCTGATGCCGGTTCCGCCGCCCCCGCACCCGAGCGGGGCCCGCCCGCCCGTGCTGCCGAAGGAGCTCGTCCCGCAGCACGTCGCGATCGTCATGGACGGCAACGGCCGGTGGGCGAACGCCCGCGGGCTGCCGCGCACCGCCGGGCACGCCGCGGGCGAGGCGTCGCTGCTGGACGTCGTCGCCGGCGCCATCGAGGTCGGGGTGAAGCACGTCTCGGCCTACGCGTTCTCCACCGAGAACTGGTCGCGGTCGCCCGAGGAGGTCCGGTTCCTCATGGGCTTCAACCGGGACGTGCTGCGCCGCCGCCGGGACGTCATGAACGACTGGGGCGTACGCGTCCGCTGGGCCGGGCGCCGGCCGCGGCTGTGGCGGTCGGTCATCTCCGAGCTGGAGGAGGCCGAGCGGCTCACCGCCGGGAACAGCACCTGCACGCTGACCATGTGCGTGAACTACGGCGGCCGCGCGGAGATCGCCGACGCCGCGAAGGCGATCGCCCAGGACGTGGCGGCGGGCCGGCTCCGGGCCGACAAGGTGTCCGAGAAGACGGTGCAGCGCTACCTGGACGAGCCCGACCTGCCGGACGTCGACCTGTTCCTGCGCTCCTCGGGGGAGCAGCGGACGTCGAACTTCATGATCTGGCAGGCCGCGTACGCCGAGCTGGTGTTCCTCGACGAGCCGTGGCCGGACGTCGACCGCCGGCACCTGTGGCGCGCGATCGAGACGTACGCGAGCCGGGACCGCCGCTACGGCGGCGCGGTCGACAAGCCCGCCAGGGCCTGACGCCGCCCGTCGGCGCGCGGGGGATAGGTGGGCACGGCTCCTCCACCGGGCCTCCCGCGGGTCGTCATGGCACCACCTACCCGGTCCGTGGGACCGCGGTGGGTGGTGCCGGCCGTCTGCTTAGCGTCGCGCGCATGGCCTCCTCCGCCCGTCCGCCCCGGGACCACGTCACCCCGACCCAGGCCGTCGCGCTGCTGCTGGCGTTCCTGCTGGCCTCCGGCGCCGGCGGCCTCCTGCTCGCCGGCACCCTGATGCCCGCGGTCGCCGCGACCAGGACCGCGACGGAGGTCGGCGACGAGATGCTGCGCGACCTGCCCTCGCACCTGGAGCGCCGGCCGCTGTCGCAGCGGTCCGTGATGACCGCGGCCGACGGCACCCCCATCGCCGAGTTCTTCGCCGAGGACCGCGTCCCCGTGCCGCTGGACCAGGTGTCGCCGCACCTGCAGGCCGCGGTGGTCGCGACCGAGGACCGGCGGTTCTTCCAGCACGGCGGCATCGACCCGACCGGCATGGCGCGCGCCCTGGTGCAGAACCAGCTGTCCGGGTCGCAGCAGGGAGCGTCGACGCTCACCCAGCAGTACGTGAAGAACGTGCTCATCGAGCGGGCGGCGCGCGACGGCGACACCGCCGGGGTCGCGGCGGCGCAGGAGTCGGACGGCGCCGAGGGTTACGCGCGCAAGCTGCGCGAGGCGCGGCTGGCGCTGGCGCTGGAGAAGGAGCTCAGCAAGGAGGAGATCCTGGAGGGCTACCTCAACATCGCGCCGTTCGGCGTCGCGGTGTACGGGGTCGAGTCGGCGGCCCGGCGGTACTTCAGCAAGCCGGCCGCGGAGCTGGACCTGGTCGAGTCCGCGACCATCGCCGGCATCACGCAGAACCCGAGCGCCCTCGACCCCACCCGGCACCCCGCCGCCGCCGAGAACCGGCGGAACACGGTGCTCGGGCTCATGCGGGACCAGGGGGTGATCTCGGCCGAGGAGCACGCCGCGGCGGTGGCCACGCCGCTCGTCGACACCCTGCGGGTGAGCGAGGCGCGCAGCGGGTGCATGGCGGCCGAGGGGGCGATCCCCGGCGCCGGCTTCTTCTGCGACTACGTCACCCGCGTCATCCGGAACGACCCCGCGTTCGGCGAGACCCCCGACGAGCGGGCGGACCTGCTCTACCGCGGCGGGCTCGTCATCACGACGACGCTCGACCCGCGGTTGCAGGCGCTCGCCGACGAGCAGGTCAAGAGCCGCGTCCCCGTCGAGGACCGGTCCGGGGTGGGGGCCGCCATGGTGGTCGTCGAGCCCGGCACCGGGCACGTGGTCGCGATGGCGCAGAACCGGACCTTCGACAACACCGCCGAGG
This sequence comes from Cellulomonas sp. IC4_254, assembly GCF_011603975.1. Classification (GTDB taxonomy): domain Bacteria; phylum Actinomycetota; class Actinomycetes; order Actinomycetales; family Cellulomonadaceae; genus Cellulomonas. Next base: position 7,384 of record NZ_JAANNB010000063.1, read on the forward strand.
CGAGCGGCCGCGCGGTGTCGGTGAACTACAGCACCTCGTACTCCTACGGCGGCTCCGGCGGGTTCGCCCCGGGCTCGACGTTCAAGCCGTTCACGCTGCTCGAGTGGCTGAAGCAGGGGAACAACCTGGGGCAGGCCGTCGACGGCACCGCGCGCACGCTCAACACGAACCAGTTCACCGCGTGCGGCGCGCGGCTGCCGAGCCAGACCTGGCCGGTGCGCAACGCGGAGGGCGGCTCGGGTCAGATGTCGGTGCTGCAGGCCACCCGGCAGTCGGTGAACCTGGGCTACCTGTCGATGGCGATGCGGCTGGACCTCTGCGACATCATGCAGGGCGCGGCGGACCTCGGGGTCACGCAGTCGACGCAGCCGGCCGAGGGCGAGCCGTTCGGGGCGTACGCGGCCAACGTGCTCGGCTCCGAGGCGACCAGCCCGCTGGCCCTGGCCGGGGCGTACGCCGCGTTCGCGGCCGACGGCCGGTACTGCCGGCCGGTCCCGATCACGGCCGTGCGCGACTCCGAGGGGGCCGCGCTGCCCGTCCCGGACGCCGGCTGCAGGCAGGCGATCGACCCGGAGGTGGCGGCCGGGATGAACCACGCGCTCGGCCAGGTGTGGCAGGGGACCGGCCGGTCGCTCGGCACGCCCGGCTACGCCGCGGCCGGGAAGACCGGGACCACGACCCGCAACGAGCAGACCTGGTTCGTGGGCTACACGCCCCGCCTCGCGGCCGCGACCTGGGTCGGCTCCCCGGACGTGCCCACGCCCATGCAGAACGTGGTCATCGACGGCCGGCGGTACGGGAACGTGTTCGGCGCCACGATCGCCGGCGTGGCGTGGCGGGGGTTCATGGACGCGGCGCTCGCGGACGGGCAGCCGAACCCGGCCTTCACCCCGGCGCAGGACGAGACCCGGGTCGGCCGGGCGTCGTCGGTGCCCTCGGTGGTCGGGCTCAGCCAGGAGGCCGCCGTCGAGGCGCTGCGGGCGGCGGGGTTCGAGGCCGTCATCGGCGGCCGGACGGCGTCCGACCTGCCCGCCGGGGTCATCGCGAGCCAGAGCCGGATCGGGACCGCGACGCCGGGGTCGACGATCACCCTGTACCCGTCGCGCGGTCCCGGCGGGGGCGGGCAGGGGTCCGGTCCGGCCGAGCCCGAGCCCGCTGCCGAACCCGCTGCCGAACCCGACCTCGCGGACTAGGCGGGCTGGTCGACCCGCGCGGTCGCGGCCGCGGAGCCGGACGCCGTCGTCGTGCGGCGGGCGCGGGCGCGGCGGCGCAGCACCAGCACCGTGACCAGCGCCGCGAGCAGGACCAGCGCCGCCGCCAGCCCCCAGGGCGAGACGGTCGCCAGCCGGACGGCCGCCCAGACAGCCCCCAGCCCGACCGTCCCCCAGATGAACGCCCAGGCCACGCTGCCCGGGATCGACGCCGCCACGAACCGCGGGTACGACATCCGGACCAGGCCCGAGCCGACGAACACGGCCGTCTGCACGCCGACGGTGAGGTAGGCGAACGTCACGGCGAACGGCCCGAACCGGTGCACCAGGGCCAGACCGCGCCGGGCGGTGGCGGTGCGCAGCAGGCGCTGGACGTGGGCGCGCGGGACCGTGCCCCGTCGGCCCGCGGCACCGGCGTGATCCGTGCCACCCTCGGCGCCCGCCTCCACGGCCGCGCCCGTGCCGCCGTCCGCCGCGTCGTCCGGCCCGGGCACCCGGTCGGCCAGCCGCGACGCACCCGAGGTCACGCCGCGCCCGACCCAGTAGAACAGGTGCGAGCGCGCCATCACGACGACGAACAGCCCGGCGATGACGGCCCAGAACGGCCATCCGCCCATGCCGTACGCCGCCGCCGTCTCGCTCACCCGCCCGAGTCTACGAGTGAGGGGAGCCTGACCTCGCGGGGACGAAGGTCCTGGGCGGACCCCGGCCCCGGGGGTGCTAACCTCGTCGCCGAACCTGAGTTCACACAGGGTTGTTACCCGCCGTCGTCGCGGGGCAAGACCTGAGCCGCAGCGATGCGCCTCAGGTCTTTTTTTGTGCCCGGACGACGTCGGCTCTCGACGAGGAGTACGACATGACGTCCGCGACGACGCGCGACAGGGCCGAGGAGATCATCCGGGCGGTCGGAGGACCGTCCAACGTCCTCGGCCTGACCCACTGCGCCACCCGGCTGCGCTTCGAGCTGCGCGACGCCTCGGTGGTCGACCAGCAGGCCGTGGAGGCGGTGCCCGGCGTGATGGGCGCCGTGCCGCAGTCCGGCGACCGCTACCAGGTGGTCGTCGGCGGGGCGGTGCAGACCGTGTTCACCCAGATCATGCACCTGCCGGAGATGGCCGGCGTCGGCAGCGGCCGGCCGTCCGACGCCGACGTCAAGGCCGCGGCGCGGTCGAAGGCCCGCGGCAAGGTGGCCTGGCTCGACGCGGTGTTCGAGTACCTGTCCGACTCGTTCCGCCCGCTGCTCGGCGTGCTGCTCGGCGCCTCGCTGATCATCGCGTTCGCCGCGGTGCTGGACGCGCTGGGCGTGGTGGACTTCCGCGCCGACGACAAGCCCGCCACCTGGGTGTTCGTCGACGCGATGTGGCGCGCGGTGTTCTACTTCCTGCCGATCATGGTCGCGTACAACGCCGCGAAGAAGCTGCAGGTCGACCCGTGGCTCGGCGCGACCGTGATGGCCGCCGTGATGACGCCGAACTTCCTGTCCCTGACGGACGCGGCGACGACGGTGTGCAGCACCAACGCCACCCTGGGCACCACGGCGTGCGTGGCGGACGTGTTCGGCCTGCCGATGCAGCTCAACGACTACGGCGGCCAGGTGTTCGTCCCGCTGATCATGGTCGCGGTGCTCGCCCCGCTGTACCGCGGGCTCAAGCGGGTGTTCCCGGAGAACATCCAGATGGTGTTCGTGCCGTTCCTGTCGATGGTCGTCATGATCCCGGTCACCGCGTTCCTGCTCGGCCCGCTCGGCATCTGGCTCGGCTCCGGCCTCGGCGACGGCCTGGCGTGGCTCAACGGCAACGCCCCGATCGTGTTCGCCATCGTGATCCCGCTGATCTACCCGTTCCTGGTGCCGCTGGGCCTGCACTGGCCGCTGAACGCGCTGATGCTGGTCAACCTCAACACGCTGGGCTACGACTTCATCCAGGGCCCGATGGGCGCGTGGAACTTCGCCTGCTTCGGCGCCACCGCCGGCGTGCTCGTGCTCGCGGTCCGCGACAAGGACGTGCAGATGCGGCAGACCGCGACCGGTGCGCTCGCCGCGGGTCTGCTCGGCGGCATCTCGGAGCCCTCGCTGTACGGCATCCACCTGCGGTTCAAGCGGATCTACCCGCGCATGCTCGTCGGCTGCCTCGTGGGCGGCGTCATCATCGGCGTGCTCGGCGGCGTGGACACCCAGGCGTTCGCGTTCACCTCGCTGCTGACCATCCCGGTGTTCAGCCCGATCCCGGTGTACGCGATCGCGGTCGCCGCGGCGTTCGTGGTCTCGATGGTGCTCGTCATCGTGTCCGACTACCGCACGCCGGAGCAGCGGGCCGAGGCCCGGGCCGCCCGCGAGCAGGCGGAGGCCGACCTGGCGCTGGAGTCCGCGGCCACGGAGGCGGCCCCGGTGCCGGCGACGGTGGGCGCGCAGGTCGCGGCCGCCGAGGGCGCCGCCCTCCCGGCCGCCGAGACCCCGGCCGCCGGCGCCACCCCCGCGGCGCCGGGCGCCCCGACGACCGCCGTCCTGGCCCCCGTGGCCGGCGAGGTCGTCCCGCTCGCCGAGGTCGACGACCCGGTGTTCGCGTCCAAGGCGCTCGGCGAGGGCGTCGGCGTCGTCCCGGCCGACGGCGTGGTCGTCGCCCCGGTCGCGGGCGAGCTGCTGACCGTGGCCGACACGGGCCACGCGTTCGGCCTGAAGACGGCCGACGGCGTCGAGGTGCTGGTGCACGTCGGGATCGACACGGTGAAGCTCGCGGGCACCGGCTTCCAGGTCGCCGTCCGCAAGGGCGAGCACGTGGCGGCGGGGGACCGGCTGGTGACGGTCGACCTCGACGTCGTCCGCGCGGCCGGCTACGACACCACGACGCTGGTGACGGTCGTGAACGCCCGCGCGCTCACGCGCGTCGAGCCGCACGGGGCCGGTACCGTCGCCCGGGGCGCGGTCGTCGTCGACGTCGAGCCCTGACCGCCCGGGCGGGGGCCGCGACCGCACGGCGTGGCCCCCGCCCGCACACCCCACCCCGAGCCACCGGCGAGGAGCGACGTGGACATCCTCCGCGTGTTCAACAACAACCTGGTCCTCGCGCGCGACGACGACGGGTCCGAGGTCATCCTCACGGGCCGCGGCCTCGGCTTCCAGGCCCGCCCGGGCGACGCGGCGGACCCGGAGCGGATCGTCCGGGTGTTCCGCCCCGACGACGGCCGGGACCCCGACCACCTGGCCGGCCTGCTCGCGGGGATCCCGCCGGAGCACGTCCAGCTGGTCGGCGACGCGCTCACCGAGGTCGGCCTCCAGGCGGTCGCCGCCCGGCCGGCGCTGGTCGTGGCGATGGCCGACCACGTCAGCTTCGCGCTGGCCCGCGCCGAGGCGGGGCAGGCGGTCGAGTACCCGCTGCTCGCCGAGGTGACCAACCTCTACGCCGACGAGCACGCCCAGGCCCTGCTGCTGCTCGACGCGATCAACGCCCGGGTGCCGACGCCGCTGCCGCCCACGGAGGCGGTCGGCCTGGCGCTGCACCTGGTGAACGCGGGCTTCGCCACGGGCGACCTGGCGTTCAGCTACACGATGACCGGCCTGATCCAGCAGTTCCTCGACGTGGTGGCGGGCGCGCACGGCGTGGCGCTCGAGGCGGGCGGGGTCAGCGTCGGCCGGTTCGTCACGCACCTGCGCTACCTGTTCGTCCGGGTGCACCAGCGCCGGCAGCTCGACGACGCGAAGCACTCGGCCGTCGGCGACGCGATCCGCGCGACCTACCCGGAGGCGGTCGACACGGCGGACCGGCTCGCCCGGCTGGTCGAGGTGCGGCTGCAGGCGTCGCTCACGCCGGACGAGGTGGCCTACCTGGCCCTGCACGTGGCCCGCGTGGTGCAGGACGCGCAGCAGCCCGCCTGACCTGCCGGGCGCGGGCGCGGCTCAGCGGGTCGCGCCGCCCGGTGCGCCCGGGCGGCAGTCCGCCGCCCCCGGTCCGGCGCCGACGACGGGCAGCGCGACGTCGTCCGGCAGCTCGGGGTGCGGGTCGTGCGGTGCGTCGCCCGCGCCGCGCCGCGTGAGCAGCGGCCGGGTGACCGCCGCCAGCGCGTACAGCCCGATGGCCAGCAGCACGATCGTCGCGCCCGGCGGGATGTCCTCCCAGTAGGTGATCGACAGCCCGACGACGCTCACCGCGACGCCGATGCCGGACGCGAGGGCCATGACGCGGGAGAACGAGCCGACCACGAGCTGCGCGACCGCGACCGGCACGATCATGAGCGCGCTCACCAGCAGCAGCCCGACGACCCGCATCGCGATCGTCACGGTCAGCGCCGACATCGCGGCGACGACCATGTTGAGCGCCGTCACCGGCAGGCCGGAGCCGCGGGCGAACTCCTCGTCGTGGCTCACCGCGAACAGCACGTGCCGCAGGCCGAGCCCCACCAGCAGCACGCCGACGGCGAGGCCGGCGGTCCACCACAGGTCGCCGGTCGACACGGTCGAGATCGAGCCGAACAGGTAGGACACCAGGTTGGCGTTCGTGCCGCCGGCGAGCTTGATCAGCAGCACGCCGCCGGCGATGCCGCCGTAGAACATCAGCGCGAGCGCCAGGTCGCCGGACGTGCGGCCGCGGGCGCGCACCCACTCGATCGCGACCGACCCGATCAGCGCCGCGACGACGGCGCCGGGGATGGCGAGGGCGTCCTGCGGGACCAGGCCCGCCCAGGTGCCGACCAGCCAGCCGAGCGCGACACCGGTGAGCGCCACGTGGCCGAGGCCGTCGCCCATCAGCGCGAGCCGCCGCTGCACCAGGAAGGTGCCGACGACGGGCGCGGCGGCGCCGACCAGCACGGCGGCGATCAGCGCGCGCTGCATCAGCGGGGACGACAGCATCGCCCCCAGCGTCTCGAACCACGTCACGGCAGGACCTCCATGGACAGCCCGGTGCCAGGGTCCGGCGGGGGCGGGTCGGCGTGCGGGTGGGTGTGCTCGTGCCCGGGGCCGGCGTGCTCGCCGCGCGGGTCGGGCGGCGGGCCGTCGTACACGACGCGCCCGTGCCGCAGGGCGACGGCGCGGTCGATCAGGCCGGCGAACGAGCCGAGCTCGTGCAGGATCACCAGGACCGTGCCGCCCTGCTCGTGCAGCCGGCGGACGGTGGCGACGAACGTCTCCTGGGTGGGCAGGTCGATGCCGGAGGTCGGCTCGTCCAGCACGAGCAGGTCGGGCCGGCGGACCAGCGCGCGGGCGATCAGCACCCGCTGCTGCTGGCCGCCGGACATCTGCAGCACCGAGCGGCGCGCGTGCGCGGCCATGCCGACCTCGTCCAGCGCGGCGAGCGCCCGCTTCCGGGCGTCCCGCGGCGGGCGCAGCGTGCGGCCGTGCACGAGGCCCGACATCACCACCTCGAGCGCGGTGGCCGGGACGCCGCCGCCGGCGGGCAGCCGCTGCGGCACGTAGCCGACCCGCTCCCACGGCACGCCGTTGCCCAGGGCCCCGCCGAGCAGCCGCACCTCGCCCGCGGTGCGCGGCGCGATGCCGAGCAGGGCGCGGACCAGGGTCGACTTGCCGGAGCCGTTCGCCCCGAGCAGGGCGACGACCTCGCCGCGCTCGACCCGCAGGTCGACGCCGGACAGGATCTGGTGCCCGCCGAGGACGACGTCGACGCCGGTGGCGAGGACGGCCGGCTCGGCCGCGGTGGTGTCGGTCACGAGCACGAGAGTGCCGTACGGAGCGTCTCCAGGTTGGCCTGCGCGACCGAGACGTAGTCCTGCGTGTCGTCCGTCAGACCCTCCAGCGGGTCGAGCACCGCGGTGTCGACGCCGAGCTCGTCGGCCAGCGTCTCGGCGACCTTCGGGCTCGCGAGGGTCTCGAAGAAGATCGTGGACACGCCCTCCTCCTGGACGACCTTCCCGACCTCGGCGAGGCGCGCCGGCGACGGCTCGCCCTCGGGGTCGACGCCCGAGATGCCGACCTGCTCCAGGTCGTACCGCTCGGCGAGGTAGGAGAACGCCTCGTGCGTGGTGACGATGGTGCGGCTCTCGCAGGACGCCAGGCCGGTCTCGTACTCCGCGTCCAGGTCGGCCATCTGCTGGGCGAACGCCTCGGCGTTGGCCTGGAACTCGTCGGCGTGGTCGGGGTCGATCTCGGCCAGCTGCGCGGCGACGTCGTCGGCGACCGCGGGGAGGCGGGTGGGGTCGAGCCAGAAGTGCGGGTCGAGGGTGCCGTGCTCGTGGCCGTCGTCCTCGGCGTGCTCCTCCTCGCCCTCCTCGGTGTGCTCGGCGGCGTGGAGCTCGGTGTCCTGCGCCGCGTCCACGACGTGCGCCGGCGGGTTCGCGTCGACCGCGTCGTCGACGGAGGCCTGGAACTCCGACAGGTAGACGACAAGGTCGGCGCGGCCCACCTCGTCCACCTGGGCGGGGGAGAGCTCGAGGTCGTGCGGCTCGGCCCCGGGAGGGGTCAGCGTGTCCACGGACACGAGGTCGCCGCCGACCTGCTCCGCCACGTACTGCAGCGGGTAGAACGAGGCCAGCACCGCGATGCCGTCGCCGTCGCCGGACCCGCCGCCGGACCCGCCGGAGCCGGGGGAGGAGCAGGCGGACAGGGCGAGGACGACCCCCGCGGACACGGCGAGGGGCAGGGTGCGGCGCAACGGCATGCGCCCATCATCGAACTGTTGAGAACGAGTGTCAAAACCGGCAGGCGACGCGGTCGTCCCGCGGTGCGGCGCGGCCGGTCACGGGCCGTCCGGGCCCGGTAGCCTGTCGCACGATCCCTTCCCCCGCGTCACCCAGGCGCGCAGGACCCCGGCACCAGGAGCACTCACCGTGGCAGCACCGTCCCGTCTCGACTCCGTCGTCTCCCTCGCCAAGCGGCGCGGCTTCGTCTTCCAGAGCGGCGAGATCTACGGCGGTTCCCGCTCCGCGTGGGACTACGGGCCGCTGGGCGTCGAGCTCAAGGAGAACATCAAGAAGCAGTGGTGGCGCACCGTCGTGCAGTCGCGCGACGACGTCGTCGGCCTCGACTCCGCGGTGATCCTGCCGCGCCAGGTGTGGGTGGCCTCCGGCCACGTCGGCGTGTTCACCGACCCGCTGACGGAGTGCCTGCACTGCCACAAGCGGTTCCGCGAGGACCACATGCTCGAGGAGTACGAGGAGAAGAAGGGCCGCGCGCCCGAGAACGGCCTCGCCGACATCGCCTGCCCGAACTGCGGCACCCGCGGCCAGTGGACCGAGCCCCGCGACTTCAACATGATGCTGAAGACGTACCTCGGCCCGGTCGAGGACGAGTCCGGCCTGCACTACCTGCGACCCGAGACCGCGCAGGGCATCTTCGTGAACTTCGCCAACGTGCTGACCACGGCGCGCAAGAAGCCGCCGTTCGGCATCGGCCAGATCGGCAAGTCGTTCCGCAACGAGATCACCCCCGGCAACTTCATCTTCCGGACCCGCGAGTTCGAGCAGATGGAGATGGAGTTCTTCGTCGAGCCCGGCACCGACGAGACCTGGCACCAGTACTGGATCGATCAGCGCACCGACTGGTACGTCGACCTGGGCATCTCGCGCGACAACCTGCGGCACTACGAGCACCCCGCCGAGAAGCTCTCGCACTACTCCAAGCGCACCGTCGACATCGAGTACAAGTTCGGCTTCAGCGGCTCCGAGTGGGGCGAGCTCGAGGGCATCGCGAACCGCACCGACTTCGACCTGTCGACGCACAGCAAGCACTCCGGCCAGGACCTGTCGTACTTCGACCAGACCAAGGACGAGCGCTGGGTGCCGTACGTCATCGAGCCGGCCGCGGGCCTGACCCGGTCGCTCATGGCGTTCCTCATCGAGTCCTACGCCGAGGACGAGGCCCCGAACGCGAAGGGCGGCGTCGACAAGCGCACCGTCCTCAAGCTCGACCCGCGCCTGGCCCCGGTGAAGGCCGCGGTGCTGCCGCTGTCCCGCAACGAGGCGCTGTCGCCCAAGGCGCGCGACCTCGCCGCGGAGCTCCGGAAGTCCTGGAACGTCGACTTCGACGACGCCGGCGCGATCGGCCGCCGGTACCGCCGCCAGGACGAGATCGGCACCCCCTTCTGCATCACGGTCGACTTCGACACCCTCGAGGACCAGGCCGTCACGATCCGGCACCGCGACGACATGACGCAGGAGCGCGTCGCGCTGGACCAGGTGACCGGCTACCTCGCGCAGCGGCTCGTCGGGGCCTGACCCCTGGGCGGCTCGCACGGCCACGCGCACGGCGCGGGTCCCGCTCCCGACCTCACCGTCGGGCGGCGGGCCCGCGCCGTCGTCGTCGTGCTGCTCGGCGTCGCGCTGCTCGCCACCGTCGCGGGGCTCGTGGCGCTCTGGCCGCGCGAGGCCGCGCCGACGCTGCAGACCACGCCCGACGGGTCGTCCTACCTCGAGGTGACCGCCACCGACGTCGACCTGCTGGCCGGGGCGGACACCGGTCCGGCGCTGCTCGCGGAGACCGACGAGGGCGAGTCCGTCACGGTGCAGGTCGCCCCCGAGTACCTCGACGTCATCCAGGCCGGTGACCGGATCCGGGTGCTCACGCTGCCGCAGGCCGGCGGGGCCGCTCCGTACGTGTTCGTCGACCTGGTGCGCGGGCCGCCGATGGCGCTGCTGGCCGCCGTGATGGGCGTGCTGGTGCTGGCGGTCGCGCGGCTGCGCGGGCTCGGGGCGCTGGCCGGGCTGGTGGTGTCGGTCGGCGGGGTGCTGTGGTTCACGGTGCCCGCGCTGCTCACCGGCGGACCGCCGCTGCCGGTCGCGCTGGTCACCGCGTCGGCGCTCATGTTCGTGCTGCTCTACCTCGCGCACGGGGTGTCCATCCGGACGTCGACGGCCCTGCTCGGCACCCTCGGGGGGCTGCTCGCCACCGGTGTGCTCGCCGCCTGGGCCACCGGGGCCACGCACCTGAACTTCCTCAGCGGCGAGTACGCCCTGGACCTGCGGTCCGCGGCCCCCGACGCCGACCTGCGGGGCATCCTGCTGTGCGGCATCGTGCTGGCCGGGCTCGGCGTGCTGAACGACGTGACGATCACTCAGGTGTCGGCCGTGTGGGAGATCCGGGCGCTGTCGCCGGCCGCCTCCCGGCGGGACCTGTTCCGGGGCGGGATGCGGATCGGGCGGGACCACATCGCGTCGACCGTCTACACCGTGGCGTTCGCGTACCTCGGGGCGGCGCTGCCGCTGATCCTGCTCGTGGCGATGTCGGACCGGACGCTGCTCGACACGCTGACCAGCGGCGAGATCGCGGAGGAGGTCGTGCGGACGCTGGTCGGGTCGATCGGGCTGGTGCTGGCGATCCCGCTGACCACGGCGATCGCG
>NZ_JAANNB010000064.1 GCF_011603975.1 Cellulomonas sp. IC4_254
CGCGTGCGTCAGCGTCCGTAGGGCGGCAGGGGGCGCTCGGCGAGGTCGCGGATCCACTGCGGGGTCTCGTCACCCAGGCTCTCGTCCAGGCTCATGTGGAACTGCGCCGCCGCCCGCTGCACCTCGGGGTCGTGGAGCACGGCCGGCTGCTGTGGCTGCCGGCTCGGTGTCTCCGGTTCGGACCGGTCCACGGGGCACCTCTTCCTCGTCCTCGGGGACGTGCGGGACGACACCATCCTCCGGCGGTCCGGCGGTCCGGCGGTCCGACGGCCTGGCTCAACCCGACTTCCGTGAGCGCCCGGAGCAGCCGACGCTCGTCGCGGGTCGCGAGGTCGCTGCCGGCCAGGTGGCGCAGGACGGCGTAGCCGCGGAGCGCGTGGTCTCGGTTCGCGGAGAGCACCAGCCCCAGCGCCCGCTCGGCGCGGTGCCACCACGGCTCCCTCCGGTCCGCCCGGTCGCGCTGCCGGACGGTCGCGATGCCGACGGCCAGGGCGACGAGCGCCGCCGCCCCCGTGGCCACCGGCCCGAGCAGTGACAGCGCACCGAGCCAGCCCGTCTCCGTCATGCGGCCGACGCTAGGCCGACCGCGCCGGTCGCCGCGGCTCCCCGGCCTCGCGCCTGGGGACGACGCGCGTCTCCGCGGCTTGTGGAGGGCTCGGCGTCAGCCCAGCCCGGACGGCGCGACCTCGCGACTCTGCGCCCAACCCCGTACCACCTGACGGGCGAACCGGGATACACGCAAATGTGTCGCGGGATATTCGGCGCAATTCGGTCAACCTGCGACGAATGACCATCGATGCTTGCGTTGGTGCGCTCGATGGGTCTACGTTCGCAGTATTCGAAGTGGTGGCGGCCGGTGCGGGACGATGGGCGCCGACCTCCGAGACCGCCACCGAGAATGCCGTTCACCATCCATGGTTCCTCTGCATGCACCTCGGCCGCGAAATCGTCCATCCACGAATTCGAGAGGAAAGATCATGCAGGATCACCCGAAGATGTCGCCCGAACAGGTCGGGTCGTCGGGCGCGCTCGCAGGCGTGGTGCGTCACCTCGAGATCGACCCGATCAGCCGGGCGTCCTTCTCCGGCGATCCCCGGGGCTACCTTTCGAGGCTCGGGGTGCCGGATGTCCCGGTCCAACTCGGCGCGAGCCGGCTCTCGCTGTTCGACCTGCTCGAGTCGGTCGAGCGCGATGCGCGGGTCGCGGTCGCTCGGACCATCGCGGTCCGGGGGCGCGTCGACGAGTCGAACCCCGACCGCAGCCTTATCGTCCCGGTGGCGGCCGTCGCGCTCGTCGCTGCAGCCAGCCTCTACGTGGCTGCGAATGTCATCATCTACGCGAACCTGGCGGCCGGTGCCAACGCCGGGGCGATGGCCAACGTCCGGGGTCAGACGGGCTCATTGCCCGCATGCGCGCACCGAGTCGTCCTGAGCGGCGCGTACGTCGCCAGCCCGGTCGGCCAGCTCCTGAGCAGTCGTGGCTACAGCGCTGTGCGGCAGGCCGCGCTGCTCAAGACCCTGCTCGAGTCGTCCGACCCGGTGGAGGTGCACCACAGCAGCAGCTCCCATGCGCGGGTGACGTGGGCGGGTCATGAGCTCGAGCTCGAGCTCACGACGCGGGAGAGTGGGATCATCGAGGTCGGCGAAGGTCGCCTCATCGCCGAGGCGAACGCGTAGAGGGCCAGGATGAACTGGCCTGCTGTGATCCTTTCCATGACGGTACCCGCGGTTCTAGTCCTAGCGAATCCCGCATTGCGTGCGCTCGCTCCGAAACGGCCCAACATGTGGATCGGGTATCGCACGCGCCGAGCGATGCGGAATCAGGAGAACTGGTCGGCGGCGCAACTGATGAGCGCCAGGCTTCTCGGGCAGATCGGGATCGTGGTTGCCGGCTTGATGGCAGTGACGTTCCTCTTCCTCGCGCGAACCGGGAACCAGGACGAGGACACCTGGTACTCGGTGGGCCTGTGGGCCGGGATCGCGGTGGCGCCCGCTCTGTGCTGGGTCTTCTCCCGCGTCGAAGCGCACCTCAAGGCGCTGGAGCGTCGCAGGTCGTCCAGCGCGCAGGGAGGCGGAGGGGACCGATGGTGAACCCGCAGGGGCGAACGCTGACCTTCATCACGACGGATCAGTGCGGCGCCCGGTGTGCGCACTGCCTGATGGAGTCTGGCCCGGAGCGCGAGAGCACCCTCACGTACGAGTCCATGCGGAGACGCATGGACGACATCGCGTCAGGTGGAGACGTCCAGCTCGTGGTCTTCACCGGTGGGGAGTGCACCCGCCTCGGCGACGACCTGCTCGAGTCGATCGCCTACGCCAGCGCGAACGGACTGCTGACGCGGGTGGTCACCAACGTCGAGTGGGCGGTCGACGAGGTGTCGGCCGTGTCGATGATCCGTGACCTGCGCGAGGCAGGACTGCGAGAGATCAACTTCAGCTACGACGACTTCCACCGGGTGTGGGTCCCGGAGGCGAACCTGCTCAACGCGTGGCGCGCTGCGAAGGGCGTTGGATTCGGGTCGGTCGTCGTCGCTCTGGCGTCCGGGCCGCGATCACGTGTGACCGTGGAGTGGCTGCGAAGGTCCCTGGGCCATGACCTGCCGCTCGCGTACGACGAGACGCATCGCCGGCTCCCGCTCCCCGAGCCGTCGGCGGACGGGACGCGGTACCTGATCTCCAACAGCCGCCTGATCCGCGTCGGTCGTGGGCGAGGCCTGCGTCAGGGCTACATGACTCCCGAACCGGTGATCGGTGGAGCGCTGTTCCAACGGTGTCCGCCGGAGAACGCGGAGCCGGTCATCACCTCGGAGGGGAACGTCGCTGCCTGCTGCGGCATCTACCCGAACGGCAACGAGGTCCTGGATCTCGGGCCCGACGGCAGGCCGTCCGCGGCGCAGCGCACCATCCTGGCGGCGATTCGTCAGCTAGGCCCCGGGTACCTGCTCGGGCTCCTGAACCAGGCAGGCGTCCAGGTGCGCCACCGGAACTCGTACGTCTCGATCTGCGAGGTATGCGAGGACGTCACGAGAAACCCGACAGCGGTGGCCTATCTCGCGGAGAACCTCCCTCGGATCGAGCAGGATCTCCTCGCGGCTTCCGCGCTCGCCTCGGCCGCTCCCGAGGCTGAGTCATGAGGGTGCCCGGTCCGCGGAGCGCGACCGGCCTGCGCGCCGCGCTCGACAGCAGCGGTGCGACGGATCTGTTCGACTGCCTGCGTCCCGCACCTCCGCCTGACTACCTGCTCGGGTGCCTGCCGCGTCTCGGTCCCCCCGCCCAGGCGGTCGTGGAGCTCCTCGGGCTCGGCAGGTCCGTCCCGGTGGAGGCTCTCGGGTCCGCCGGCCTTGGTCGGCTCGTCGATGCCCTGGACGAGTTCGGGGTGCTGCGTGCACGCGGGGGTCTCGTGGATCTCGACGGCCTGAGCCTGTACCGCATCGCGGGGATGTGGATGTTCGCGGATTGTCCTCGTCCCTCACCCACGCTCTACTTCGGTGAGGACTCGCTCGCATTGGCTCGTCGGATCCCCGTGGTCACGTCCGGCCACGCTCTCGATCTGTGCGCAGGTCCGGGTGCCCAGGCCCTGGTCATGGCGGCACGGGGCTACTCAGTCCACGCGGTCGACGTCAACCCCGTGGCGAGCGAGCTGAACAGGACGAACGCTGTGCTCAACGGACTGACCTCGAGGATCGACCCGAGGACCGGCGACCTGTACCGCGTCCCCGGGCTGGACCACCGGTACGACCTGATCGTCGCCAACCCGCCGCTCCTGCCGATCCCGGCTGGCACGCCGTATCCGTTCGTCGGCGACGGCGGCACCACCGGCCTCGAGGTGGCCAAACGTGTGATCGCCGGCGCGAGGGACCGGTTGTCGGTCGGTGGGCAGGTCCTCCTGGTCTGCGCCGTCCGGGCCGATCTCCACGGCCCGACCGACCTACCCGTCATCGCCGAGTCCGCCGCTCGGGGTGGACTCGACATGATCGTCACGGTGGTCCAGGGGTACGCGGTCGCGTCGGACTCGACCTGGGTCCGAACGGTCGCGGCGACTTCCGCCGCCCACACCGGCGTCGATCGCGCAGATGACGGCACGGCGGCGGAGGACCTCGCCCGGAGGTACGAGCAGTCCGGCGTCAGGGAGATCGCGACCGTCCTGTTCAGGGGAAGCCCCGGCACTGGGCGTGTTGCGGTCCAGGACCTACGCGATCCGACGACGGATCCGCCGCAGCCGTGGCTCCTGTGACGAGCGGTCGACGCAACACGCGCGCGGAGGTCGCACCGGCACCGCTTGCACGGACCCTGGCGAGATCGATCGCGATGATCGCGCACATCTCGCCGGTTCGACTCGGCATCCTGGCCACGGTGTCGGTGATCCGGGGCGCCCTCCCCGCCGCCAACGTGGCCGCGCTCGCCGCCCTCGTCCAGTCGCTGACGTCGCTCGAGGACCCGGCTGACCTCAGCCCTGTGACGAGCGCAGCGATCGCCTTCGGAGCGATCCTGCTGGCCACCTTCGTCTGCGACCAGGCCGTCACCGGGGTCGACCTCGCCCTCCGCGCGGTAGCGGGTGAGCGGATCCGGACGATGTACGTGACCCGGTCGTCATCGCTCGACATCGACCAGTTCGAGTCGCCGGACACGCTGGACGTCATGCACCGCGCGGGAGCCGAGGGTGCTGATCGTGTGGTCGGCCTGATCGCCCACCTCATCGCCATGGTCGCGCACGTGATCACGATCGTGTCGGTGTCGGTGGTCCTCGTGCGGTGGGACGCAGCCGCAGCGGCGCTGCTCCTGATCGCGCCGTTCCCCGTCCTGGTGTTCTCCCTCAGGGTCGCCGAGGGGCACTTCCGGGTGGACCGAGCGCGTACGGCGCGGTTGAGGTCGGTCTCCTACTTCGAGAACCTGCTGCTCTCAGCCCGCACGATCCGTGAGGTCCGCCAGCTCGGGTTGACCGCAGGCCTGCTCCGGAACCACCGAGAGGCGCTCGTCAGGACCAGGGACGAGGACCTGCGGCACGTCGGCCGGCTGACCTACGGGGTCGGTGCCCTCGGGCTGCTCGGTCTGGGCTGCTACGGCGTCGCCATCGCGCGGGTGGTCGCCAACGCGGTGAGTTCGGGCGCGATCGGGCAGCTCACCGGGTGCCTCCAGGCGATGGGGGCTCTGCAACAGGCCGCCGGCGCGCTGGTCGGCGGATTCGCCTCCGTGCACGAGAGCCTGCTGTACGTCGCGAACTTCTTCGCGTACCTGAGGCTCCCATCCGATCGCGTCACAGGAGGAAACGCGCCCTGCCCCGGCACCGGCCCGATGCAGGTCGAGCTGAAGGGTGTCGGCTATCGCTACCCGTCGAGCACGAGCGCCGTGCTCGACGGGGTGGATCTCCGGATCGAACCAGGACGCCTCGTGGGCGTGGTCGGCCCCAACGGATCGGGTAAGACGACGCTGCTCAGGCTCATCGCGCGTCTGTGCGGCCCGGATCTCGGCGAGATCGTCGTCGACGGCGTACCCGTGCCGCGGCTCTCGATCGACTCGTACCGCCGGCGGGTGGCGTTCGTGTTCCAGGAGCCCGCTCGGTTCCAGGCGTCGCTCAGGGAGAACGTCATGGCGGGTCTGCGTGCGGAGGAGGTGCCCGACCGGGTGATCGAGGACGCGCTCCGACGGATCGGAGCCGATCCTGTCCAGCTGTGCCTGGCCGACGGGCTCGACAGCACGCTGGGCCGCGAGTTCGGCCGGGGAGTCGAACTGTCGTCCGGCCAGTGGCAACGAGTGGGAATCGCACGAGCGATCGTGCGGGACGCGGGCCTCGTCCTGATGGACGAGCCGACGTCCGCGCAGGACAACCTGAGCGCCAAAGAGGTCCTCCATCTCCTCCAGGAGATGCGCGGTGCGACCCGGGTCGTCGTCACGCACAGTCCCGTGATCGCGGCCGGGTGCGACGAGCTCGTGGTGCTCGACAACGGGAGGGTGGTCGAGTGCGGTCGATGGGCTGACCTCCACCGACGGGACGGGCTGCTCGCACGGCTGTTCGCGGAGTCGCGTCCCCCGGGCGGCGCGCCCGGGTGAGCCTAGCCCTCGACGGCCTCCGCCAGCGCCATCCACTTCTCCTCGACCTCGCCGACCTCGGCCTCGAGCGCCGCCTTGTCCGACCCCAGCGCGGTGAGCCCCACGTAGTCGGCCGGGTCGTGCTCGGCCATCTTCTTCTCCAGCGCCTCGATCTGGCCGGTCAGCTTGGAGATCCGCCGGTCGAGCGCGCCCAGCTCCTTCTTCGCCGCCCGCAGCTCGGCGCCGTCCAGCCCGGACGGCGCGACCTCGCCGCCGACCGCCCCCGACGACTCGGTCGGCGCCCCCGTCGCCACGGCGCCGCTCCCCGAGCGGGACCGCTCCAGCAGCCGCAGGTACTCGTCCACGCCGCCGGGCACGTGCCGGAAGTGCCCGTCCAGCACCGCGTACTGCTGGTCGGTGACCCGCTCCAGCAGGTACCGGTCGTGCGACACGACCAGCAGGGTGCCCGGCCAGGTGTCGAGCAGGTCCTCCATCGCGGCGAGCATGTCGGTGTCGAGGTCGTTCGACGGCTCGTCGAGCACCAGCACGTTCGGCTCGTCGAGGAGGATCAGCAGCAGCTGCAGCCGGCGGCGCTGCCCGCCGGACAGGTCCTTGACCGGCGTCTGGAGCTGGACCGCCGTGAAGCCGAGCCGCTCCAGCAGCTGGCCCGGGGTCATCTCCTTGCCGCCGGCCACGTAGGACGTCCGGTACCGGGCGATGACGTCGTTGACCCGGGTGTCGGCGATGTCGGCGAGCTCGGCCAGCTCCTGCGTGAGCGTGGCGACGCGGATGGTCGTGCCGCGCTTGACCCGGCCCGTCGTCGGCGCGACCGCGCCCGTGACCAGGCCGAGCAGTGTCGACTTGCCCGCGCCGTTGACGCCGAGCACGCCGGTGCGCTCGCCCGGGGCGATCCGCCAGGTCACGTCGCGCAGCACCTCGTGATCGCCGTAGGACACCGAGACGTCCTCGAGGTCCACGACGTCCTTGCCGAGCCGCGCGGTCGCCATCTGCGACAGCTCGACGGAGTTGCGCGGCGGCGGCACGTCCTCGATGAGCTGGTTCGCCGCCTCGATGCGGAACTTCGGCTTGGAGGTGCGGGCCGGCGCGCCGCGGCGCAGCCAGGCGAGCTCCTTGCGCATGAGGTTCTGCCGCTTGGCCTCGGTGGCGGCGGCCATCCGGTCCCGCTCGACGCGCTGCAGCACGTACGCGGCGTACCCGCCCTCGAACGGCTCGACGATCCCGTCGTGCACCTCCCAGGTGGCGGTGCAGACCTCGTCGAGGAACCAGCGGTCGTGGGTGACGACCAGCAGGCCGCCCGCGTTCGACGACCAGCGGCGGTTCAGGTGCCGCGCGAGCCAGGTGACCGCCTCGACGTCGAGGTGGTTGGTGGGCTCGTCGAGCATGAGCACGTCGTCGTCGCCGGCCAGCAGCGCGGCCAGGGCGACCCGGCGCCGCTGGCCGCCGGAGAGGTCGCCGACGAGCTTGTCCCACGGCAGGTCGCCCACCAGGCCAGAGACGACGTCGCGGACCTTGGGGTCGCCGGCCCACTCGTGCTCGGCGCGGTCGCCGACCACCGCCTGCCCGACGGTCAGGGCCGGGTCCAGGGTGTCGGTCTGGTCGAGCACGCCGATCCGCACCCCGCCGCGCACGGTCACGCGGCCGGAGTCCGGGGTCAGCCGGCCGGCCAGCAGCGCGAGCAGCGAGGACTTGCCGTCGCCGTTGCGGCCGACGATCCCCACCCGGTCGCCCTCGTTGAGGCCCACGGTCACCGAGTCGAAGACGTTCTTGGTCGGGAAGGACAGGTGCAGCGCTTCGCCGCCGAGCAGGTGGGCCATCGGACAAGCGTAGGGCGCGCGCGGCGTCGCCCCCGCGCCACAGCCGCCGTCGCGACCCCGCCGGGACCGCCGCCGCGACCGCGCCGCGACCCCCCGTCGTCAAACCGGTTGTCCCCATCGTCAAACCGCTTTTACGCTCGTCAGGACGTGCTGCACGAGGAGGTGAGCATGAGCCGACCGACGATCTCGGACGTCGCGCGGGCCGCCGGCGTGACCAAGGCGACGGTGTCCCACGCGTACAGCGGGCACCGCCCCATCTCGGCGGCGACGAAGGCCCGGGTGTTCGCCGCCGCGGAGGAGCTGCGCTGGGTGCCGAGCAGCAGCGCCCGCGCGCTCGCCGCGCGGCGGGCCAACGCGGTCGGCGTCGTGCTGCGCCGGGACCCCGCGATCCTCGCCTCCGACACGTTCTTCCCCGCGTTCATCGCGGGCGTGGAGCAGACCCTCGCCGAGCGCGAGGTCGCCCTGGTGCTCCAGGTGGTCGGCAGCCGCGGGGCGGAGGAGCGGGCCTACCAGGCGATGGCCGCGGGCCGGGCGGACGGCGTGATCGCGCTCGACCTGCACCGGGACGACTGGCGGGTGCCGTTCCTCGCCGGCCTCGGCCTGCCGGCCGTGCTGCTCGGGGCGTACGACGGCCCGACCCGGCTGTCTTGCGTCCGCACCGACGACGCGGCCCCGGTGGCGGAGCTGGTGGCGCACCTGCGGGCGCGCGGCCACACCCGGATCGCGCACGTGGCGGGCCCGCTCGGGTACGTGCACTCCTACGCCCGGGCCCGCGCGTTCGTGCGGGCCGTGGGGTCCCGCGAGCTCGTCCGCGAGGGCGACTTCACCGCGGGCAGCGGCCGGGCGCACACGGCGGAGCTGCTCGCGCTCCGCGACCGGCCGACGGCGATCCTCTACGCGAACGACACGATGGCGATCGCCGGGATGTCGTACGCGCAGAGCCGCGGCGTGCGGGTGCCGGACGAGCTCGCCGTCGCCGGCTTCGACGACGACCACCTGTCCGCGCACCTCAGCCCGCCGCTCACCAGCGTGTCGACCGACCCCGCCCGCCGCGGCCGGGTCGCCACCACGCGCCTGCTGGCCGACCTGGCCGGCGACGGGCCCCGGTCCGTCACGGTCGACTGCACCGTCCTGCAGCTGCGCGGGAGCACCGACGCCCCCGCACCCACGCACCACGCCCCCGACGCTCGATGAGGAGCCCGAAGATGAGGTCCATCCGCACCGCCGCCCTGCTGGGCGCCGTCGCCCTCGCCACCACCGCCTGCTCCGGAGGATCGGACGGCGACGACGGCGGGTCCGGCGACACCGCCGCCACCGGCCCGATCACCGTCTGGCTGTCGAACAACGAGCAGGAGGTCGGCTGGGGCCAGGACGTCGTGGACGCCTGGAACGCCGACCACCCCGACGAGCAGGTCACGGCCCAGGAGATCCCGGCCGGCTCGTCGTCGGAGGAGGCCATCACGGCCGCCATCACCGCCGGCACCGCGCCGTGCCTGGTCTACAACATCTCCAGCGCCGCCGTCCCGGGCTGGGTCCGGCAGGGCGGCCTGGTCGACCTGGCGACGTTCGACGACGGCGCCGACTACATCTCCGCCCGCGGCGGCGACGGCGTGTCCGCCTACGAGACCGACGGCGGCTCCTACCAGCTGCCGTGGAAGTCGAACCCCGTCATGGTCATGTACAACAAGGCGCTGTTCGCCCAGGCGGGTCTGGACCCGGAGGACCCGGGCATGGCGACGTTCGACGACTTCCTCGCCGGCGCGCAGCAGATCGTCGACTCCGGGGCGGCGCCGAGCGCGATCTGGCCCTCGCCGACCAACGACTTCTACCAGCCGTGGTTCGACTTCTACCCGGTGTACCTGGCCGAGACCGACGGCACCGCGCTGGTCGAGGACGGCAAGGCGACGTTCGACGACGAGTCGGGCAAGGCCGTCGCCGACTTCTGGGCGTCGATCTACGCGGACGGCCTGGCGCCGCAGGAGGCGGCGACCGACGACGCGATGGTCTCCGGGCAGACCGCGATGCAGCTGGCCGGCCCGTGGGCGATCGCGTCCTACAAGGACAGCGTCGACGTCGGCTTCATGCCGGTGCCGACGTCGGACGGGCGCGAGGACGTGACGACGTTCGCGGACTCCAAGAACGTCTCGATGTTCACGTCCTGCGAGAACCAGGGCACCGCGTGGGAGTTCCTCAAGTACTCGACGAGCGAGGAGAACGACGGAGCGCTGCTCGAGGCCTCCGGCCAGATGCCGCTGCGCCAGGACCTCGCGGCGACGTACCCCGACTACTTCGCGGCGCACCCGGAGTACGAGGTGTTCGCGGACCAGGCGGCCCGCACCGGCGACGTGCCGAGCATCCCGAACTCGATCGAGGCCTGGCAGGCGTTCCGCGAGGCGTACACCTCCGCGGTGATCTTCCGGAGCACGTCGGTCGAGGACTTCCTCAGCTCGGCGGCCGCCAAGATCGACGACCTGGTGCAGGGCTGAGATGACCACCGTGACGGCGGGCGCGGCGCCGGGGACGGGTCCGGGCACCGGCGCCGCCCCGGCCCCCGCGCCGCGTCGCCGCGGCCGGCGGCGGTGGTGGGGCGGGCAGCCGCTCGGCACGCTGTTCGCCGCGCCCTACCTGGTGTTCGTGCTCGTCGTGTTCGCCTACCCGCTCGGGTTCTCGGCGTACATGGCGTTCCACGACTACTTCTTCACCGCGCCGGGCGTCGAGGTGCCGAAGCCGTTCGTCGGGTTCGACAACTTCGCCACGGTGCTCACCGACCCGCAGGTGCTCGCGTCGTTCCGGAACACCGCGGTGTTCCTCGTGATCAACGTGCCGCTGACCGTCGGTCTCGCGCTCGTGCTGGCGTCCGCGCTGAACGCGGGGGTGCGGTGGGCGGCGGCGTACCGGGTGGCGTACTACGTGCCGTACCTGACCGCGAGCGTGTCGCTGGTCGGCGTGTGGATGCTGCTGTTCTCGTCGAACGGCCTGGTGAACGCGGTGCTCGGGCCGCTGGCGCCCGACCCGTCCTGGCTCGCGAACAAGGCGCTCGCCATGCCGACGATCGCCCTGTACGTCACGTGGAAGCAGCTCGGGTTCTACGTGCTGCTCTACCTCGCGGCCCTGCAGAACGTGCCGCGGGAGCTGTACGAGTCGGCCGAGACCGACGGCGCCGGCGGGGTGCAGCGGTTCCTCAACGTGACGGTGCCCGGCGTGCGGGCGGCGACCACGCTCGTGCTGGTCCTGGCGATCATCACCGGCACCAACCTGTTCACGGAGCCGTACCTGCTCACCGGCGGCGGCGGCCCCGACGGGGCGTCGGTCACGCCCGTGCTGCTCATCTACCAGCGCGGCATCCAGCAGCAGAACCCCGACGTCGCGGCGGCCATCGGCATGGTGCTCGTGATCGTCGTCGGCCTGCTGTCCCTGGCCGCGCAGCGACTGAACCGGGAGCGGTGACATGCGACGACGACGTGGTGGCGCCGTGGCGCGCCAGGTGCTCCTGGCGGCGGCCGCGCTGGTGTTCGCCTTCCCCTTCTACTTCATGGTGGTCGGGGCGTTCCAGGAGAGCCCGACCAACACCCCGGACCGGCTGGTGCCGACCTCCGGGTGGACGACGCAGAACTTCGCGCAGATCGACGCGCGGATCGACCTGGCCGGGTCCCTGGTCAACTCGCTGGTCTTCACGGCAGGCGTGCTGCTCGGCACCGTGGTGCTCGGCACGCTCGCCGGGTACGCGGTGGCGCGGCTGCAGTTCCCCGGCCGGCGGCTCACCTGGGTGCTCATGCTGCTGGTGCAGATGGTGCCGTTCCAGCTGCTGATGATCCCGCTGTACGTGCAGATCACCCGCGGCTACGGCCTCGGCGACACGTACCTCGGCATGATCCTGCCGTTCGCGATCAACACGACGGCCGTGTTCATCTTCGCCCAGTTCTTCCGGGCGCTGCCCCGGGAGATGTTCGAGGCGGCCCGGATCGACGGCGCGGGCGAGCTGCGCATCCTGCGGTCCATCGCGCTGCCGCTCGTGAAGCCCGCGCTCGCGACGGTCGTGCTCGTGACGTTCATCGGGCCGTGGAACGAGTTCCTCTGGCCGTTCCTCATCACCAAGGACGCGTCCCTGCAGCCGCTCGCGGTGTCCCTGGCGAACTACATCACCAACGTGTCGCAGACCGCGGCCAACCCCAACGGCGCGATCCTCGCCGGCGCCTGCGCGCTCGCGTTCCCGGTCGTCGCCCTGTTCTGCCTGTTCCAGCGGTACTTCCGCACCACCGACCTCGGCTCCGCCGTGAAGGGCTGACCCATGACCGCGACCACCCTGTTCACCGGCGCGACGTTCCCGCTCGGGCCGTTCGTGCCGTACGAGGGCAACCCGATCCTGCGGCCCCGCGGCGGGTCCTGGGAGTCGGCCAACCTCTACAACCCCGCGGCGCTGGTCGTGGACGACGAGGTGCTGCTGCTCTACCGCGCGCACGCCGAGGACATCGTGTCCCACATCGGCCTGGCCCGGAGCCGCGACGGCTACCACTTCGAGCGCGAGGCCGAGCCGATCCTGTCCCCGGAGGAGGACTACGAGGAGTTCGGCTGCGAGGACCCCCGGATCGCGTACGTCGAGGGCACGTACTACCTGACCTACACCGGCTGGGACCGGAAGGCCGCGCGGCTGTGCCTCGCCACGTCGACCGACCTGCGGACCTGGACCCGGCACGGGCCGCTGTTCCCGGGCTTCGACACGTTCGCCACCGTCGACCCGCGGGGCCACGAGTGGTCCAAGGCGGGCGTGATCGTGCCGGTGCGGATGCAGGGCCGGTGGTGGATGTACTTCGGCGAGGGCGGGATCTACTGGGCGACCAGCGACGACCTGGTCCACTGGACACCGGGCACGCCCGACACCGAGCCGATGTACGCCCCGACGCCGGGCTCGTTCGACGCCGACCTCGTGGAGATCGGCACCTCGCCGGTGCTCACCGACAACGGGCTGCTGGTCATGCTCACCAACGGCGCCACCCGCACCGTGCACGACGACGGCACCGTCGACGTCGACTACCGGTGCGGCCAGATCGCGATCGACCCCGACGAGCCGACCCGGGTGCTCGCCCGGCTGCAGGAGCCGTGGCTGCGGCCGCAGACGTTCGAGGACCTGAACGGGCTGGTGTCCAACGTGACGTTCGTCGAGGGGCTCGTGCGGTTCGACGGGAAGTGGTTCGCCTACTACGGGCAGTCCGACACGACGCTCGCGGTGGCCGTGCACGACCCGGCCCGGCCGTGGGGCGCCTCGCTCCGCGGCTGACCCGCCCGCACCACCCACCAGGGAGACCTCCCGGGCCGGGGCACCCGGTGGACCCGGTGGTCACGGCCCGGGGTCGGGGCCGGGGTCGGGCTACGGTGGCACCCGTGCAGCCGCTCGACCGCGACCCCGGCACGGCCGACGTCCCCGACGCGACCCGCCCCGACCTGACCAGCCCCGACGACCGCGACGGCCCGGTCGTCGACCCGCTCGCGGACCCCGACGCCCCGGGCTGGGGCCGGCCGCCGATCACCGCGGAGCAGCGCCGGTACGACGTCCTGCTGGCGGTGGGTCTGCTGATCGGCGGCATCCTCAGCCTGGCGCTCGGGCGCACGGCGGGCATGTACGACGAGCCCGCCGAGGGCTGGGTCGCCGTGCTGTGCGTGCTCGCGGTGACCGCGCCGCTCGCCTGGCGCCGGCAGCGGCCGGCGGTGGTGGCGGTCGTGGTCGCGGCGGCGTTCGTCGCGGTCGGCGAGCTGCGCGTCCCGGAGACGCTGTTCGCCAACATCGCGCTGTTCATGGCGCTCTACTCGGTCGGCGCGTGGGACCGGCACCGGGCGCGGGCGTTCTGGACGCGGGCGGGGATCGTCGTCGCGATGTTCGTCTGGCTGCTCATCGCGATGTTCCAGGCGGTCACCGACCCCGAGGGCATCGAGGGCTTCTCCAACGCCGGGGCCTTCTCGCCGCTGGTGGCGTACCTGCTGATCCAGCTGCTCACCAACATCCTGTACTTCGCCGGCGCCTGGTGGTTCGGCGACCACGCGTGGAACGCGGCCCGGGAGCGCGCGCGGACCGAGTACCGCGGCCGGCTGCTGGTCGGCGAGCGCCGCCGGGTCGAGGAGCAGGCCGTCGCGATCGAGCGGCTGCGCCTGGCGCGCGAGCTGCACGACGCGGTGGCGCACCACGTGTCGATGATGGGGGTGCAGGCCGCCGCCGCGCGCATGGTGCAGGAGTCCGACCCCCGGCAGGCCGCGGCCGCGCTGGAGCAGGTCGAGGACTCCGCCCGCGAGGCCGTCGACGAGCTGCACGGGCTGCTCAGCACCCTGCGCGAGTCCGGGACCGAGGCGCACGCGGCGTCCGCGGTGGGCTCGCTGTCCGTCGAGCGGCTGCCCGAGCTGGTGCAGCAGGCCGCGGACACCGGGCTGACCGCGGAGTTCCAGGTGGTCGGCGAGCCCGTGCGGGTGCCGCCGCTGACCTCCCTCAACCTGTACCGGATCTGCCAGGAGGCGCTGACCAACGTGCGCAAGCACGCCGGGAGCGGCGCCCGGGTGGACGTCCGGCTGCGGTACGAGCCCGACGCGGTCGAGCTCGAGGTCACCGACGACGGCACCGGCGCGCGCCGGGTCGCGCGGCGCGGGACGTCCGGCGGGCTCGGCCTGGTCGGCATGCGGGAACGGGTCGCCGCCGACGGCGGCACGCTGGAGACCGGCGCGCGGGGGCGCGGCGGCTACCTGGTCCGGGCGCGGGTGCCGCTCGGGCCGCGGACGGGAGGAGCACGATGACCGGGGCCGACGCGGTGCGGTTCGACGAGGCGACGGAGGCCGACGCCCCGGACCGGGGCTTCGGCCCGGACCGGCCGGTGCGCGTGGTCCTCGCGGACGACCAGGCGCTGCTGCGCGCCGGGCTCGCCACGATCCTCGGCGCGCAGCCCGACCTGGAGGTCGTCGGGCAGGCCGGCGACGGGGCCGAGGCGGTCGAGCTGGCGCGCGCGCTGCGGCCGGACGTCGTGTGCATGGACGTGCAGATGCCGGGCGTCGACGGGCTGGAGGCCACCCGCCGGATCACCGCGGACCCCGACATCACGGCGGGCGTCCTGGTGCTGACGACGTTCAACCGGGACGACTACCTCCTGGAGTCCCTGCAGGCGGGCGCGGCCGGGTTCCTGCTGAAGAACTCCCGGCCCGAGCAGCTCGCCGACGCGGTGCGCGCCGTCGCCGCGGGGGACGCGCTGCTGTCGCCCGAGGTCACCCGGGCCGTCATCGCCCGCGCGGTCGTCGGCGGCGGCTCCACCTCCGGGGGGAGGCCCGCGGGCGCGGCGCGCGGGGCCGGCGACCCCTCCGCCACGGGGCTGACGGAGCGCGAGCTGGAGGTGCTGCGCCTGGTCGCGCGCGGCCTCAGCAACGACGAGATCGCCGCCGAGCTCGTGCTGGGCCGGGCCACCGTCAAGACCCACGTGTCCAACGTGCTCACCAAGCTCGGCCTGCGGGACCGGGTCCAGGCCGTCGTCTACGCGTTCGAGAACGGGCTCACGGACTGACGCCCTCCGCCCCGGGACGGAGGCCCGGCCGGGCGGCAAGTTCCGCCCGGCGGCCGAGGTGCCGCGGCGGGGCCACCTCCTAGCGTTGACCCCGGTCGGACGGACAGTCCGCGACGGTCAGGAACGGGAGACGACATGCTGCAGCTCGACGGGATCCACCGGTCCTTCGGGGACCGGCTGGTGCTCGACGACGTCGGCTTCTCGGTGGAGCGGGGCAAGCTCACCGGGTTCGTCGGCGGGAACGGCGCCGGCAAGACGACGACGATGCGGATCATCCTCGGGGTGCTCACGCCGGACTCCGGCACGATCACCCTCGACGGCAGCCCGCTGGGTGACGACCGCCGCCGGGCGTTCGGCTACATGCCCGAGGAGCGCGGCCTCTACCCCAAGATGCACGTGCTGGAGCAGATCACCTACCTCGCACGGCTGCACGGCTACGAGCGCCGCACCGCGACCGAGAAGGCCCGCGAGCTGCTCGAGAAGCTCGGCCTCGGCGAGCGGCTGACCGACCCCGTCGACGACCTGTCGCTCGGCAACCAGCAGCGCGCGCAGATCGCCGCCGCGCTCGTGCACGAGCCCGAGGTGCTGGTCCTCGACGAGCCGTTCTCCGGCCTCGACCCGATGGCCGTCGACCTGGTGCTCGGCGTCCTGCAGGAGTACGCGTCCCGCGGCGTGCCGGTGCTGTTCTCCTCCCACCAGCTCGACGTGGTCGAGCGGCTGTGCGACGACGTGGTCGTCATCGCCGGCGGCAAGATCCGCGCGGCGGGGGAGAAGGAGGCGCTCCGCGCCCAGCACGCCGCCCCCCGCTACGAGATCACCTCCGGCGGCGACATGGGCTGGCTCCGCACCGAGCCGGGCGTCCGGGTCCTCGAGTTCGACGGCGGCTACGCGCTGTTCGAGTCCGACGCGCCCACCGCCCAGCGGGTCCTGCGCGTCGCCCTCGACGCCGCCCCCGTGCAGCAGTTCAGCCCGGTGCGCCCGCGGCTCGCGGAGATCTTCCGCGACATCGTCCGCGACGAGGAGCGTCACGACGACGTGCCCGCCACCACGAAGACGAAGGAGACGGTCCGATGAGCGGGCGCATCCCGATGGTCTCGAACACCCCGTCGTCCGGCCCCGCGCCGGGCGGCCGGCCCGCGGCCCCGGGCACCGCGGCGGCGACCCTCATGGTCGCCGAGCGCGAGATCACCACCCAGGTCCGCAGCAAGTCGTTCCTCATCTCGACCGCGGTGCTGCTCGTGCTGGTCCTCGGCGGCATCATCCTCACCTCGGTCCTGGGCGACCGGCTCGGCGGCGGCGACACCAAGGTCGCGGTCGTCCCGGAGACCGCCGCGGTCATCGAGGGCGTCGACGGGCTGGAGGCGGTGGACGCCGCCGACCCCGATGCGGCGCGCGCGCTGGTGGAGTCCGAGGAGGTCTCCGCCGCGGTGCTGCCCGACGACGACGCGGACAACCTGCTCGGCGTCGTGGTCGTCGGCCTCGACTCCGCCCCGGACGGCGTCATCAGCGCGCTGGCGGTGACCCCGCCGGTCGAGCTGCTCGACGAGTCCGGCACCTCCGACGGCTTGCGCTACGTGGTGTCGTTCGTGTTCGGCATCGCGTTCTTCATGGCGGCGATGACCTTCGGCAGCACCATCGCGCAGAACACCGTGCAGGAGAAGCAGTCCCGCATCGTCGAGATCCTGCTGTCGACCGTCCCGCCGCGGGCGCTGCTCGGCGGCAAGATCCTCGGCAACACGGTGCTCGCGGTCGGCCAGATCGCCGCGATCGCCGCCGTGGCCGTCGTCGGCCTGGTCGTCACCGGCCAGGACAGCCTGCTCGGGATGATCGGCGCACCGGTCGCCTGGTTCGTGCTGTTCTTCCTCGTCGGGTTCGTGCTGCTGGCCGCGCTGTTCGCGTCCGCCGCCTCGCTGGTCTCCCGCGTCGAGGACACCGGCCCGGTGCTCACCCCGGTGATGATGCTCGTGATGATCCCGTACTTCGGCGTCATCTTCTTCAACGACAACAGCCTGGTGCTGACGATCATGTCGTACGTGCCGTTCAGCGCCCCGGTCGGGATGCCGGTGCGGCTGTTCCTCGGCGAGGCGTCCTGGTGGGAGCCGCTGGTCTCGCTGGTGATCCTCGCGGGCACCGCGGTGCTGGTCACCGGCATCGGCGCCCGGATCTACGCCCGCTCGGTGCTCCGCACCGGCCGCCGGGTCAAGCTCTCCGAGGCGCTGACCAAGGCGGCCTGACCGACCCGGCTCGGCGCCCGACGCGCGCGGCACCCGCAGGGGGGTGCCGCGCGCGTCGTCGCGTCCGGGTGGCGG
>NZ_JAANNB010000065.1 GCF_011603975.1 Cellulomonas sp. IC4_254
CGGCGCAGCGAAAGATCGGGCCCGGGGCGGCCACGGAGCGGGTCGACGCACGGCACTGGCGGGTGCTCCTGCTCTGGTTGCAGGCCGCCTTCCGGGTGCCCGACCTGGCGACCGGCGCGGCGCTGGTGGCCCGGGTGGCCGACGCGGCGGAGCGGCTCGGGGTCGCGCCCGACGTGACGCTGCGCCCCGACCACGTGCAGGTGCGCACGACGACGTGGGCCGTGCGCGGGCTCACCGAGGCGGACCTGGCGCTCGCGGACGCGGTCTCGGCCGCGGCGGACGAGCTCGGGCTCGTCGGCGACCCGACGCTGCTGACGTCGCAGGAGATCGCGATCGACGCGCTCGACATCCCGCGGGTCGCGCCGTTCTGGCGCGCCGTGCTCGGCTACGAGCCGGAACCGGGCAGCGACCCGGACGACCCGGCGCTCGCCGACCCGGGTGCGCTCGGGCCGGGGTACTGGTTCCAGCAGATGGACGCGCCGCGCCCGCAGCGCAACCGGATCCACGTCGACGTGACGGTGCCGCACGACCAGGCGGAGGCCCGGGTCGCGGCGGCGCTCGCGGCCGGCGGCACGCTGCTGTCCGACCGGCGCGCGCCGGCGTTCTGGGTCCTGGCCGACCCCGAGGGCAACGAGGCGTGCGTGTGCACCTGGCAGGCCCGCGGCGACGGCTGAGGCGTCTCGCCCCTCGGTCGATCACAGGACGGACGCCGCACGCACGGTGACGTGCGCGGACGTACCGTGACCGGACGCCGCCGCCGTGGTGGCGCCCTGCTCGTCCGAAGGAGCCCCAGCGTGAGTCGTCCTCTGCGCTCTCGTACCTCGACCCACGGCCGCAACATGGCCGGCGCCCGCGCCCTCTGGCGCGCCACCGGCATGGGCTCCGAGGACTTCGGCAAGCCGATCATCGCGATCGCCAACTCCTACACGCAGTTCGTCCCGGGCCACGTGCACCTCAAGGACATGGGCGACCTCGTCGCGTCGGCGATCCAGGAGGCCGGCGGAGTCGCCAAGGAGTTCAACACGATCGCCGTCGACGACGGCATCGCGATGGGCCACGCCGGGATGCTGTACTCGCTGCCCAGCCGCGACCTGATCGCCGACTCGGTCGAGTACATGGTCCAGGCGCACTGCGCCGACGCCCTGGTGTGCATCTCGAACTGCGACAAGATCACGCCCGGCATGCTCAACGCGGCGCTGCGGCTGAACATCCCGGTGATCTTCGTGTCGGGCGGCCCGATGGAGGCCGGCAAGGCCGTGATCGCCGACGGCGTCGCCAAGACGCACCTCAACCTCATCAACGCGATCAACTACTCCGCGGACGACAACGTCTCCGACCAGGCGCTCGCCACGGTCGAGGAGAACGCCTGCCCGACCTGCGGCTCCTGCTCCGGCATGTTCACCGCGAACTCGATGAACTGCCTCACCGAGGCCCTGGGGCTGTCGCTGCCGGGCAACGGCTCGACGCTCGCCACGCACGCCGCCCGCAAGGAGCTGTTCCTCGAGGCCGGCCGCACGATCGTCGACCTGGCGCGTCGGTACTACGACGACGAGGACGACACCGCGGCGCCCCGCGGCATCGCGACCCGCGCGGCGTTCGCCAACGCGATGGCCCTTGATGTGGCGATGGGCGGCTCGACCAACACCGTCCTGCACGTGCTCGCGGCGGCGCAGGAGGCCGAGGTCGACTTCACGCTCGAGGACATCGACGCGATCAGCCGCAAGGTGCCCTGCCTGGCGAAGGTCGCGCCGAACCACCCGGACTACCACATGGAGGACGTGCACCGGGCGGGCGGCATCCCCGCGCTGCTCGGCGAGCTGGACCGCGGGGGCCTGCTGGACCACGACGTGACCAGCGTGCACACGCCGACGCTGCGCGCGTGGCTGGACGACTGGGACGTCCGCGGCGGCAAGGCGACGGAGCGCGCCACGGCGCTGTTCCACGCCGCCCCCGGCGGCGTGCGCACCACGCAGGCCTTCTCCACGTCGAACGTCTGGGAGTCGCTGGACACCGACGGCGCGGCGGGCTGCATCCGCGACGTGGCGCACGCCTACACCGTCGAGGGCGGCCTGGCCGTGCTCCGCGGCAACCTGGCCGAGGACGGCGCCATCATCAAGACCGCCGGCATCGACCCGGACGTGTTCCACTTCGTCGGCCGCGCGCTGGTGTGCGAGTCGCAGGACGAGGCGGTCGACAAGATCCTGCGCAAGGAGGTCGAGCCGGGCCACGTCGTCGTCGTGCGCTACGAGGGCCCGTCCGGCGGTCCCGGCATGCAGGAGATGCTCTACCCGACGTCGTTCATCAAGGGCCGCGGGCTCGGCAAGGTGTGCGCGCTCATCACGGACGGCCGGTTCTCCGGCGGGTCGAGCGGCATCTCGGTCGGCCACATCAGCCCGGAGGCGGCCGCGGGCGGCACGATCGGCCTGATCGAGGACGGCGACGAGATCGAGATCGACGTCGAGACCCGGCTCATCCGGGTCAACGTGCCCGACGAGGTGCTGGCGGACCGCCGCGCGAAGATGGAGGCGCGCGAGAACCCGTGGCAGCCGGTCGACCGCGACCGGTACGTGTCGCCGGCCCTCCAGGCGTACGCGGCGATGGCGACCAGCGCCGACCGCGGCGCCGTCCGCGACGTGAGCCGCATCCGCCGCGCCTGACGGCGCAGCATCCGCCGAGAGAGGGCCTCCCGGCCGAGGTAGGACACGGGACGGCCCTCTCTCGGCGCAACGGCCCTATCTCGGCGCACAGGCCCTCCCTCGGCGCGAGCGCGCCGGTCCTCCGGCACGTCAGGAGCGCGTCGCGCCGTCCGCGCCTACAGTCGGCTCATGACGACCACGGGCGGGACCAACCCGGACATCGACATCAAGCCGCGCTCCCGGCAGGTGACCGACGGCATCGAGGCCACGGCGTCGCGCGGCATGCTGCGCGCGGTGGGGCTCGGCGACGACGACTGGGTCAAGCCCCAGATCGGCGTCGCGAGCTCCTGGAACGAGATCACGCCCTGCAACCTGTCGCTCCAGCGGCTGGCGCAGGCCGTGAAGAGCGGCGTGCACGCCGGCGGCGGCTACCCGCTGGAGTTCGGCACGATCTCGGTGTCCGACGGCATCTCGATGGGCCACGAGGGGATGCACTTCTCGCTGGTCAGCCGCGACATCATCGCCGACAGCGTCGAGACCGTGATGCAGGCCGAGCGCCTGGACGGCTCCGTGCTGCTGGCGGGCTGCGACAAGTCGCTGCCGGGCATGCTGATGGCGGCGGCCCGCCTCGACCTGTCCAGCGTGTTCCTCTACGCCGGCTCGATCATGCCGGGCTGGGTCAAGCTCGAGGACGGCACCGAGAAGGACGTCACGCTCATCGACGCGTTCGAGGCGGTCGGCGCCTGCGCCCGCGGCCTGATGAGCAAGGGCGACCTGGACCGCATCGAGCGTGCGATCTGCCCGGGCGAGGGCGCCTGCGGCGGCATGTACACCGCGAACACCATGGCGTCGGTCGCCGAGGCGATGGGCATGTCCCTGCCCGGCTCCGCGGCCCCGCCGAGCGCCGACCGCCGCCGGGACAACTTCGCGATGCGGTCCGGCGAGGCCGTGGTCGAGCTGCTGCGCCAGGGCATCACCGCGCGGCAGATCATGACCAAGGAGGCGTTCGAGAACGCGATCGCCGTGGTGATGGCGTTCGGCGGCTCGACCAACGCCGTGCTGCACCTGCTGGCCATCGCGCACGAGGCCGAGGTCGACCTGACGCTGGACGACTTCAAGCGGGTGGCGGCGAAGGTGCCGCACCTGGGCGACCTCAAGCCGTTCGGCCGGTACGTCATGGCCGACGTCGACCGGATCGGCGGCGTGCCGGTGATCATGAAGGCGCTGCTCGACGCGGGCCTGATCCACGGCGACTGCCTCACGGTCACCGGGAAGACGGTCGCGGAGAACCTCGCCGACGTCGCCCCGCCCGACCCGGACGGCAAGATCCTGCGCGCGCTGGACAACCCGATCCACCACACCGGCGGCATCACGATCCTCGACGGGTCGCTGGCCCCCGAGGGCGCCGTGGTGAAGTCGGCCGGCTTCGACACCGACGTCTTCGAGGGCACCGCCCGGGTGTTCGAGCGCGAGCGCGCCGCCCTGGACGCGCTGGAGGACGGCACGATCACCGCGGGCGACGTCGTCGTCATCCGGTACGAGGGCCCGAAGGGCGGCCCGGGGATGCGGGAGATGCTGGCGATCACCGGCGCGATCAAGGGCGCCGGCCTCGGCAAGGACGTGCTGCTGCTGACGGACGGCCGGTTCTCCGGCGGCACCACCGGCCTGTGCGTCGGGCACGTCGCGCCGGAGGCGGTGGACGCCGGCCCGATCGCGTTCGTGCGCGACGGCGACCGGATCCGGCTGGACGTCGCGAACGCCACGCTGGACCTGCTGGTGCCGGAGGAGGAGCTCGCCGCCCGCCGGGTCGGGTGGGCGCCGCTGCCGCCGCGGTACACCCGCGGCGTGCTCGCCAAGTACGCGAAGCTCGTGCAGTCCGCGTCGACGGGGGCCGTGCTGATCTGACGACCACGCGCTCATCTGCGCGAACACCCCCGAACATCGCCCCCGGCGAACGCCCCCGCGGCGGCGTCCCGGCCGCTAGGGTCGCGTCGGGACGCCGGACCGGCGCCGCCGACGCGAGGGGGACGAGCGTGACGGAGCTGCCGCCGGCGGGGACCACCGCCGTCAGCACCCGCGGCCTGCGGAAGACCTACCGGCACCGCGGCCGGCAGGTCGTCGCCGTGGGCGGCCTGGACCTGGACGTGCCGCTCGGCGGCGTGCACGGGTTCCTGGGCCCGAACGGCGCGGGCAAGACGACGACCATCCGGATGCTGCTCGGGCTGATCCGCCCGGACTCGGGGGTCGTGCGGGTGCTGGACCGGCCGGTGCCGGCGGCGCTGCCCGAGGTGGTGAGCCGGGTGGGGGCGATCGTCGAGTCGCCGAAGTTCTTCCCGGCGTTCTCCGGGCGGCGGAACCTGGAGCTGCTCGCCGCCGGGATCGGGGCACCCGCCGCGCAGGTGGAGCGGGTGCTCGCCGACGTGGGGCTCGCGGACCGGGCGTCCAGCGCGTTCCGCACCTACTCGCTCGGGATGAAGCAGCGGCTGGCGATCGCGTCCACGCTGCTCAAGGACCCCGAGCTGGTCATCTTCGACGAGCCCACCAACGGCCTGGACCCCGCCGGCATCCACGAGGTGCGGCAGACCATGCGGGACCTCGCGGCTGCCGGGAAGACCGTCCTGGTGTCGAGCCACATCCTCGCCGAGGTGCAGCAGGTGGCCGACACGGTGTCGATCGTGACCCAGGGCCGGCTGGTCGCCGGCGGCCGGGTCGCGGACCTGCTCGCCGCGGCGGGCGCGGGCGAGGCCCGGGTCGGCGTCGACCGCCCCGCCGAGGCGGCCGCCGTGCTGGCGGAGCGTGGCTGGGCGGTGCGCCCGGACGGCGCGGGCGGCCTGCTCGTGGCCGGGGCCGCGCCCGCGGACATCACCCGGGCGCTCGCCGACCGCGGGCTGTACCTGCACGAGCTCGCCCCCGGGCGCGCCGACCTGGAGCAGGTGTTCCTCGCGCTGACCGGCACGGGTGCGGACGGCACCGCCGCCGCGCACCAGGGCCGGCCGGCGCCGCACGGACGGAGGGTCCGGGCGTGAGCGGTCCCGGGGTGGGCGGCCTGGTCCGCGTCGAGGCGCGGCGGTTCCGGTACCGCGCGGCGGTGCGCTGGCTGGCGGCGCTCGCGGTGCTGGCCGCGCTGGTGGTGGTGACGACGGTGTTCCTCTCCGCGCGCCCACCGTCGGAGCGCGCGCTCGCCGACGCGCAGGAGCAGTACGCGTTCGCGCAGGAGGACTGGGCCGAGAACGGCGAGCAGTACGTCGCCGACTGCCGCGACGGCGAGGCCCAGGAGCGGGAGACGAACCCGGACGCCGACTGGGGCTGCGACGACCTGGAGCCGCGCCCGGAGTACTACCTGCCGATGCAGCCGACGCTGGCCGGCTCCGGCCCCACGTGGGTGTCGGGCGCGACGACGTTCCTGCTCCTGCTGGCGTTCGCCGCGGGCGTCACGTTCGTGACGGCCGAGATCGGCTCCGGCGCGCTGGGGACCTGGCTGACCTTCGTGCCCCGTCGCGGCCGGGTGTACGCCAGCAAGGTGACCGTCGCCGCGGCCGGCGTCCTGGTGCCCACGGCGCTCGCCCTCGCGCTCACGGTGGGCGGCGCGTGGGCCGCGGCCACCGCCAACGGTGCCGTCGGCGAGCTCTCCTCCGGGTGGTGGGGCGACCTCGGCTGGCAGGCGCTGCGCGCGCTCGCGGCCGCGGCCGTGCTGGGCGCCGCCGGCGCGGCGCTCGGGTTCCTGGCCCGCAGCGCCGCCGGCGCCCTCGGCATCGGGGTCGGCTGGCTGCTCCTGGTGGACAGCGTGCTGGCCGGGGTCGTGCCGGCGCTGACCCCGTGGACGCTGCGCGCCTCGCTGAGCGCGTGGCTGGACGACGGCTACCGCTACTGGGAGTCGGTGCCGTGCCGCCCGGTCGACGGCGTCGCCCAGGAGGGGTCCTGCACGGTCGAGCGGACGGTCTCGATGCTGCACGGCGGGGTGCTGCTCGCCGTGGTGGTGGCGGTCCTGGTCGTCCTCGGGCTCCTCGTGTTCCGGCGCCGCGACGTGGACTGACGTCCGCTGCGCGCGATGCCCCCTCGTGACAGGCTGGGACGCATGGGATGGACCGTCGAGGACGCACCGTGGTGGACCCGAGCCGTCGTCTACCAGATCTACCCGAGGTCGTTCCAGGACTCCGACGGCGACGGCGTCGGTGACCTGCGCGGGATCATCTCCCGGCTCGACCACCTGAGCGCGCTCGGCGTGGACGTGGTGTGGCTGTCGCCGATCTACCGCTCGCCGCAGGACGACAACGGCTACGACATCAGCGACTACCAGGACGTCGACCCGTCGTTCGGCACGCTCGCGGACCTGGACGAGCTGATCGCCGCGCTGCACGAGCGCGGGATGAAGCTGCTCATGGACCTGGTCGTGAACCACACGTCCGACGAGCACCCGTGGTTCGTCGAGAGCCGCCGCGGTCCGGACGGCCCGAAGCGCGACTGGTACTGGTGGCGGCCGCCCCGCGCGGGGATGGCGCCGGGGCAGCCCGGCGCGGAGCCCACGAACTGGCACTCGTTCTTCTCGGGCTCGACCTGGGAGCTCGACGAGGCGTCCGGCGAGTACTACCTGCACCTGTTCAGCCGGAAGCAGCCGGACCTGAACTGGGAGAACCCGGAGGTCCGGCAGGCCGTCTACGCGATGATGCGCTGGTGGCTGGACCGCGGGGTCGACGGCTTCCGGATGGACGTCATCAACCTCATCTCCAAGGACACCGACCTGCCGGACGGCCCGGTGGTCGCGGGGGTGTGGGGCGACGGCAGCGCGCACTACACGGACGGCCCGCGGGTGCACGAGTACCTGCAGGAGATGCACCGCGAGGTGTTCGAGGGCCGGGCCGACCGGCTGCTGACGGTGGGGGAGACTCCGGGCGTCACGCTCGAGGAGGCGCTGCGGTACACCGACCCGGCGCGCCG
Source organism: Cellulomonas sp. IC4_254 (assembly GCF_011603975.1). Classification (GTDB taxonomy): domain Bacteria; phylum Actinomycetota; class Actinomycetes; order Actinomycetales; family Cellulomonadaceae; genus Cellulomonas. The sequence continues at coordinate 7,572 of NZ_JAANNB010000065.1, forward strand.
CGAGGTGGACATGGTGTTCCAGTTCGAGCACGTGGGGCTGGACCACGGGCCGGGCGGCAAGTTCGACCCGAAGCCGCTGCGGCTGACCGACCTCAAGGCGACCTTCGGGCGCTGGCAGGCGGGGCTCGCGGAGGCGGGCTGGAACAGCCTGTACTGGGACAACCACGACCAGCCTCGGGTGGTGTCCCGGTTCGGGGACGACGGGAAGCACCGCCGGGAGTCCGCGAAGGCCCTCGCCACCCTGCTGCACCTGCACCGCGGCACGCCGTACGTCTACCAGGGCGAGGAGCTCGGGATGACGAACGCGCACTTCACGCGGTTCGACCAGTACCGGGACATCGAGTCGGTGAACCACGTGGCGCAGGCCCGGACGCTCGCCTCGGCCACCGACGAGCAGCTGCTCGCCGGCCTGGCGGCGATGAGCCGGGACAACGCGCGCACGCCGGTGCAGTGGGACGCGACCCCGCAGGCGGGGTTCACGACTGGCACGCCGTGGCTGGCGGTCAACCCGAACCACGTGGAGATCAACGCCGACGCCGAGCGCGCGGACCCGGAGTCGGTGTTCCACCACCACCGCCGGCTCGTCGAGCTCCGGCACACGGACCCCGTGGTGGCGCTCGGCGACTTCACGATGCTGCTGCCCGAGGACGAGCAGGTGTACGCCTACACCCGGGAGCTGGACGGCGACGCGCTGCTGGTCGTGGTCAACGTGTCGGGGGAGGAGCGGGTCGTCGACCTCGGGGACGCGTGGCCGCTCGCGGCGGACGGCGGCTGGGGCGACCTGGTGCTCGGGACGCACGCCGAGGCGGGCGAGCCGACGACGCTGCGACCGTGGGAGGCGCGGGTGGTGCGGCGGCGCTGAGGGCCGCACGGGGCGCCGAGGGCGGCGCGGCCGCCGAGGCCGCGCCGGCCGCTCAGTGCTCGATGAGCGGGTCCAGCACCTGCAGCGCCGCCCCGTGCAGCCGGCCGTTCGTGACCAGCGCGCTGCCGCCGAACGGCCCGTCGACGCCCTGCACCGACGTGAACCGCCCGCCGGCCTCGGTGACGATCGGCACCAGCGCCGCCATGTCGTGCAGCGCGAGCTCGGGCTCGGCGGACACGTCCACGGCGCCCTCGGCGACGAGCACGTGCGACCAGAAGTCGCCGTACGCCCGGGTGCGCCACACCTTGCGGGTCAGGTCGAGGAAGTGGTCCAGCCGGCCCTGCTCGTCCCAGCCGCCGAGGCTGGAGTAGGACAGCGACGCGTCCTGCAGCCGGCCGACCTCCGAGACCCGGAGCCGGGTGGCGGCGGCGAGCGACCGCCCGGTCCACGCGCCGGAGCCCGACGCGGCCCACCACCGGCGGCCGAGCGCCGGGGCGCTGACCAGGCCCACGACGACCTCGTCGCCGTCGAGCAGGGCGATCAGCGTCGCCCACACGGGGACGCCGCGGACGTAGTTCTTGGTGCCGTCGATCGGGTCGACCACCCAGCGCCGGGGGCCGTGGCCGGTGTCGGCCATCTCCTCGCCGTGCACGGCGTCGCGCGGGCGGGCCCGGGACAGCTGCGCCCGGATCAGCTCCTCGGCGGCGCGGTCGGCGTCCGAGACGGGCGTCAGGTCGGGCTTGGTCTCGACCCGGAGGTCCTGCGCCTTGAACCGCGACATGGTGAGCGCGTCCACCTGGTCGGCGATCACGTGGGCGAGGCGCAGGTCGTCGTCGTACCGGGTCATGGGACCAACCTATCCGGAGGCCGGGCGGCTCAGGCCGCGTCCGGCGCCCCCGACCGGCTGACCAGGAGCCGCCGGAACGAGTCCACCCGGGCCGTCCGGGCCGCACGCACGGCGTCGTCGGGCGACGCCGCCACCCACTCGTCCAGGGCGCAGTCCGGCGCGTCGGCGGCGTGCGTGCAGCCGCGCGGGCACTCCTCGGCGACCTCGGCGAGGTCGGCGAACGCACCGAGCAGGTGGTCCGGGTCGACGTGCGCCAGGCCGAACGAGCGCACGCCGGGGGTGTCGATCACCCAGGTGCCGGGCGCCCCGGGCACGCGCAGCGCGACCGCCGAGGTGGACGTGTGCCGCCCGCGCCCGGTGACGTCGTTGACCACGCCGACCGCCCGCAGCGCGTCCGGGACCAGGGCGTTGACCAGCGTCGACTTCCCGACCCCGGAGTGCCCGACCAGGACGGACATCCGCCCGGCCAGCGCCTCGCGGACCTCGTCCAGGCCCTCGATCGCGGCCTCGTCGGTGCGCGAGCTGACCACGACCCGCACGCCGATCGGCTCGTACAGGGCCCGCAGCGGCGCGGGGTCGGCCAGGTCGGCCTTGGTGAGCGCGAGCAGCACGTCCATGCCGGCGTCGTAGGCCGCGACGACGCAGCGGTCGATCATCCGGGTGCGCGGCTCGGGGTCGGCCAGCGCGGTGACGACCACGAGCTGGTCGGCGTTGGCGACGATCACCCGCTCGACCGGGTCCGTGTCGTCGGCGGTGCGGCGGAGCACGGTGCTGCGGTCGACGATGCGCACGATGCGCGCGAGCGAGCCCTCGGCGCCGGAGGTGTCGCCGACCAGGTCCACGCGGTCGCCGGGGACGACCCGCTCCCGGCCGAGCTCGCGGGCCTTCATCGCGACGGCGACGCGCTCGTCCGGGCCGTCGGCGTCGACGAGGACCGTGTACCGCCCGCGGTCGACGCCGGTCACCAGCGCCCGGTCGGCGTCGGCGTGCTCGGGGCGGGTCTTGGTGCGCGGGCGGGTGCCCCGGCGGCTGGGCCGGACCCGGACGTCCGACTCGTCGAGCGCGCGGCGGGCCACGTCAGCAGCCCCCCGTCACGCCAGCATCCCGTCCCACAGCCCCACGAAGTCCGGGATCGTCTTCGCGGTCGTCTCGACGTCCTCGACCAGCACGCCCGGCACCGCCAGGCCGAGGAGCGCGCCGAACGTGGCCATCCGGTGGTCGGCGTAGGTCCGCACGGTCCCGGCGTGCAGCGGCCGCGGCGTGATGACGAGCCCGTCGGCCGTCTGCTCGGCCTGGCCGCCCAGCCGGGTGATCTCGGCGGACAGCGCCGCCAGCCGGTCGGTCTCGTGGCCGCGCAGGTGCGCGATGCCGCGCAGCCGGGTGGGGGAGTCGGCGAGGGCGGCGACCGCGGCGATGGTGGGGGCGATCTCGCCGGCGGCGTGCAGGTCGAGGTCGACGCCCCGGACGGTCCCGGTGCCGGTCACGGCCAGCACGTCGCCGTCCAGGCGCGTCGTCGCGCCCATCTGCTCGAGGATGCCGGGCAGCAGGCCGCCGGGCTGGGTCGTGGCGGCGGGCCAGCCGGGCACCCGCACCGTGCCGCCGGCGACCAGCGCCGCGCACAGGAACGGGGCGGCGTTCGACAGGTCCGGCTCGACGCGGACGTCGCGCGCCGCGACCGGGCCCGGCTCGACCTGCCAGACGGTCGGCACCGCGTCGTCGACGACGACCCCGGCCGCGCGCAGCGCGGCGACCGTCATCTCGATGTGCGGCAGGCTCGGCAACGTGGGGCCGGTGTGCCGGATCGTCAGGCCGCGCGCGAACCGCGGCGCGGTGAGCAGCAGGCCGGAGACGAACTGCGAGGAGCCCGAGGCGTCGACGTCCACCGCCCCGCCCTCGACGGCGCCGCTGCCGGTGATCGTGAACGGCAGGTGGCCCGGCTCGCCGTGCTCCGTCACCCCGACGCCGAGCGCCCGCAGCGCGGCGAGCACCGGGCCCATAGGCCGGACCCGCGCGCCGGCGTCGCCGTCGAACCGCACGTCGCCGTCCGCCAGCGCCGCGACGGCGGGCAGGAAGCGCATCACCGTGCCGGCGAGCCCGCAGTCGACCTTGCGCGGCCCGCGGAACGCGCCCGGCGTGACCAGCCAGTCGCCGGGCGCGGCGGGGTCGTCCTCGATCGTGGTGCCGAGGTCCCGCAGGGCTTGGGCCATGAGCAGCGTGTCCCGGGAGCGCAGCGCGCCGCGCAGCCGGCCGGGGCCGTCGGCGAGCGCGGCCAGCACCAGGTAGCGGTTGGTGAGCGACTTGGAGCCGGGGACCTCGACCGTCGCGTCCAGGGGACGGGTCGCCGTCGGGGCGGGCCAGTCGGGCGCGGTGGCGGGGAGGACCTCGGAGCTCATGGCCGTCAGGCTATCGGGGGCAGGACGGCGCCCGGGCCGGGTGTCCGGCCCGTGAGGCGCCCCCGCGCGCACCCGGCTCAGTGCACCGCGTCCGCGATCTTCTTGCTCGCCGCCTTCTTCGCGGCCGCGGCCGTCGCCGCCGCGGCGGCCGCCTTCGCGGTCGCGGCCTTCGTGGCCCGCGCGTGCTCGACGCGCCAGCGGACGGACGGCCGGCCGGCGGTGTCGGCGGCGGCGATGAGCGCGCCCCCGGTGAAGGACAGGCCGCGCAGGAACCGGGCCTTGCGGTCCTTCTTCTCCTGGTCGGTCAGCTGGCCGCGCTCCTTGCGCGACGCCGGGGCGTCCGCGGCGGCGAGCGGCAGGGTCAGCGCCGCGAGCGTGAGGGCGGCGGCGCGGGGCGCGCGCCCGGTGGCGAGCAGCAGGGCGGCGAGCGCCGTGGCACCGCCGTGCACCCGCACGACGGTGGTGAGCTGCGCGTCCGACGGGTGGCGGTAGGCGTCGAGCGCGCCCCCGAGGGCGCCGCGGGGGACCGAGGCGTTCAGCCGGTCGACCGCACCCCGGGCGACCGCGACGTGCGCGGCCGGCCGGCGCAGCGCGTCGACCCCCTCGCTCAGGAACCACGACGCGAACAGCGGTCGGGCGATGCGGCGCAGCAGCATGACGTCCTCCTCCCGGCCGTCCGCGACGCACGGACGCCTGCCGTCCAACCTAGCGGCGCGACCTGCCGCCCGCCCCCGGGAATGTCCCGGCCTCCCGTCCGTGTTGTGCCGTCCATGAGCTGTTCCACCCTCGAGCGCCCGACGGCCTCCGCCGGCGGCGTCGCCGTCCTGGCCGCGCCGGTCGGCGTGCTGCCGCGCCCGGGCGGCCCGGTGCCCGCGCGCGCACTAGGCTCGACCCCGATGAGCGAGGACACCACACGCGCCCCCGAGTCCGAGGACGACGCGGCGCGCAGCGAGCGGTTCGAGGCCGAGGCGCTGGTCTACCTGGACCAGCTGTACGGCGCCGCCCTGCGCATGACCCGGAACCCGTCGGACGCCGAGGACCTGGTCCAGGAGACGTTCGCGAAGGCGTTCGCCGCCTTCCACCAGTACCGGCCGGGCACGAACCTCAAGGCGTGGCTGTACCGGATCCTCACCAACACGTTCATCAACACGTACCGCAAGAAGCAGCGCGAGCCGCAGCAGTCCCAGGCCGACGAGATCGAGGACTGGCAGATCGCGCGCGCCGAGTCGCACTCCTCGACGGGGCTGCGCTCCGCGGAGGCCGAGGCGCTCGACCACCTGCCGGACTCGGACGTGAAGGACGCGCTCGCGCGGCTGCCGGAGGACTTCCGGATCGCCGTGTACCTGGCGGACGTCGAGGGGTTCGCCTACAAGGAGATCGCCGAGATCATGGGCACCCCGATCGGGACGGTGATGTCCCGGCTGCACCGCGGGCGGGGTCAGCTGCGCGACATGCTGACCGACTACGCGCACGACCGGGGGCTGGTGCCGGCAGGGGGGACCGCGACCGCCGAGGGCGGGGACGGCACGGGATCGTCGAGGAGGGCACGATGACGGGCTTTGACGCCGCGGGGACGTCGACGCCGGCAGCAGGGGACCAGGTCGGCGGCTGCGGCCCGGAGTGCGAGCAGGCGCTGGGCCGGCTGTTCGCCTACGTGGACCGCGAGCTCGAGCCGGGCGACGCGGACCAGGTCCGGCAGCACATCGAGGACTGCCGGCCGTGCCTGGACGAGATCGCCGTCGAGACGATGCTCAAGGAGCTCGTCAAGCGGTGCTGCCAGGACAAGGCCCCGGCCGACCTGCGGGTGAAGATCCACGCGCAGCTGACGACGCTGCGGGTGACGCGCACGCTCTGAGCGCCGCGCGGGCCCGACGGGTCCGGCCCACGGGAGCCGGGGACGTCCGGCCCCGAGCACGACGAAGGGCCCGGTGCGACGCACCGGGCCCTCGTGCTGTGTGCGGCTGCGCCGCCCGACGCTCAGGCGTTGGGGCGCTTGCCGTGGTTGGCACCGTTCCCGGCGCGGGAACGGCGCTTGCGGCCACGCTTGCTCATGGAACTTCTCCCTGGTGAGACTGACCGGTACGGCGGTGCAGCCGCCCGGGGACCCTCCATGGTCCCACATCCGCGCTGCTCGTCCGCACGGACCGTTCAAGGACCGGGGGTCCCCGGCCGATCACCAGGGTGTGAGCGAGCAGCCGCAGTCCGTCGTCCCCCTCCTGCACGCCCTGGCCCAGGCCGGTGGCTCCGACCTGCACGTCAAGGTGGGCTCCGAGCCGCGCGTCCGCGTCGACGGCCGCCTGCGCCGGCTGCAGGTGCCCGTGCTCAAGCCGCGGGACACCGAGAACATGCTGAGCGAGGTGCTCCCCGACGACCTCACCGAGACGTTCGTGCGCACCCACGAGGCCGACTTCGCGTTCTCGCTGTCCGGCGTCGGCCGGTTCCGGGTCAACGCCTACCAGGCGCGCGGCACCTACGGCCTGGTGTTCCGCCTCGTCGCGATGGGCGCGCAGTCGCTGTCCGAGCTCGGGCTGCCCGACGTCCTGGGCGAGCTCGCGCTGGAGCCCCGCGGCCTGGTGCTCGTCACCGGACCCACGGGCTCGGGCAAGACGACCACGCTGGCCTCGATGATCGACCTGATCAACACGGTGCGCGAGGCCAACATCGTGACGATCGAGGACCCCATCGAGGTGCTGCACCCCGACAAGCGCGGCATCGTGTCCCAGCGCGAGATCCGGCAGGACACCGCCGACTTCACCGTCGCGCTGCGCGCGGCCATGCGGCAGGACCCCGACGTCATCTTCGTCGGCGAGATGCGCGACGTGGAGACCGTCCGCGCCGCGCTGTCCGCCGCCGAGACCGGCCACCTGGTGCTGTCGACGCTGCACACCATCGACGCGGCGGAGTCGGTCAACCGCATCGTCGACTTCTTCCCGCCCCACGAGCAGCAGCAGATCCGGGTCGCGCTGTCCCAGGCGCTGCGCGGCATCGTGTCGCAGCGGCTCGCGCGCAAGGCGGACGGCGCCGGCCGGACCGCGGTGGTCGAGGTGCTGGTCAACACCGGCCGCACGGCCGAGGCGATCGTGGACCCGTCGAGCAGCGAGCCCCTGATCGACCTGATCAAGCAGGGCGACTACTACAAGATGCAGACCTTCGACCAGCACCTGGTGCGCCTGGTCGCGGACGGCACCGTCACCTACGACGAGGCGCTCGGGGTCGCGACGAACCCGCAGGACCTGACGGTCGAGCTGCGGTCGGTCGGCCTGATCGCCTGATCCTCCGGGCGGTAGCGCGGGCGGCGGCCGTCCGTCGCCCGGTCCGCGCCACCTCTTGCCCGCTCCTCCGACGCGATATAGCGTGACGAAACGCGATATATCTCGATGCGGAGGAGCAGCGCCATGGCCACGGAGTCCTGGGTCGTCATCGGCCCGCAGATCATCGAGGTCGAGGACGTGCGCTCGCTGCGCGTCCAGGTCAGCGGCGGGCGGGTCGACGTCGTCGCCCACGACGACCCGACGCTCACCGGCGCTCGCCTCGAGGTGCACCGGGTCGACGGCTCGCCGCTCGAGGTGACCTACGCCGACGGCGCGCTGTGGGCCGGCGTCCGGTCCGTCACCGGGATCGACGGGTTCCTCGAGCGGCTGCGCGGCCCCGGGCAGCGCGACCGGGTGGAGCTGCACCTCGCCGTCCCGCGCGAGGTCGCGGCGTCGCTGGGCTCCGTGAACGCCGACCTGCTGCTCGCCGGCGTCCAGCAGGACGCCACGGTGTCGACGGTCGGCGGCGCGGTCGTCGTCGACGGCACCCGCGGGGCGCTCTCGGTCAAGAGCGTGTCCTCCGACGTGGTCGTCCGCGACCACCTGGGCGACCTGTCCGTCGGCACCGTCTCCGGCGCGGCCACCGCGTCCGGCCCGCTGCACCGGGTCAGCGTCACCACCGTGTCCGGCGAGGTCACGCTCGACTGCATGGCGCCGACCTCGGTCTGCCACGTCCGGACCGTCTCCGGCGACGTCGCCGTGCGGCTGCCCGCCGGGCACGGCGTCGGCGTCGAGGCGCGCAGCGTGTCCGGGCGGGTCGTGGTCGACGGCGTCGAGCACGGCGACCGCCGCCCCGGGCGCACCACCGTGGACCTGCGGGACGACCGCGCCACCTGCTACGTGTACTCCCAGACCGTGTCCGGCCACCTCACGGTCCTGCACGGCGCCCCGCTCGCCGAGCCGGTGGTGGACGCCGGCGGCGTCTGATGGCGGTGTTCGGGCACGGGCAGCTCCGGCTGTACCTGCTGTCCCTGCTGGAGGCCGGCCCGCGGCACGGGTACGAGCTCATCCGGGCGCTGTCCGACCGGTTCGGCGGCACCTACCGGCCGAGCGCCGGCACGGTGTACCCGCGGCTCGCCCGGCTCGAGGAGGAGGGCCTGGTCGCCCGCACCGCGTCCGGCCGCAAGACGCTGTACGCGCTGACGGACCGCGGGCGGGCCGAGGTCGAGGCGCACCGGGCGGAGCTCGCCGCGCTGGAGCACGAGCTCGCCGACGTGGTCCGGGACCTCGCCGCCCAGGTGCGCGCCGAGGTCGCCGGGTCGATGGCGGGGATGCGGGCGGAGATGGCCGCGGCCGCGCAGCAGGCGCGGGCGGCGGCGCTGCGCACCCGCGAGGGGCGGGCCGAGGCGTCCGCGGCCGGCGTGCCCGGGGCTGGCGCGCCCGGGGCTGGCGTGCCCGGGGCCGACGTGCCCCGGCCGGGCGGGCCGGCGGGGGCGGAGCGCCGGGCGGCGCGGGCGCGGCGCGCGCAGATCGAGGCGGACCTCGCGGCGTTCCGTGCGGAGGTGCGGGACGCGGTGCGGCGCGCGGAGGCGGCGGGCGGCCCGACGGCGCTCACCGCCGACACGGTGCGGACCGTGCTGGCGAGCGCCCGGTCGGCGATCGCCGCGACGCTGCCGCCGCGCTGACGTCGGCGTGCCGGGCGACCGCGTCGGTCGAACCGCGTCCCCCGGGCGGGTACCGGGCGACGGCGTGGGTCAGACCACGTCCTCCGGCAGCCCGAGCCAGGCGTTCCAGTGCGAGTGCAGCACCAGCCAGGCCATGAGGCCGTAGCCGGCCTGACCGGGCAGCGCGCCGTCGCCCGCTGCCAGGTCGGCGAGCCACTGCTCGTGCCCGGCCAGCGGCGTGAAGGTGTCGACGTACGGCACCCGGCGGCGGGTCGTCACGTCGGCGAAGGCGGCGGACAGGTCGGCCAGCGTCGTGGGGTCCACGCCCGCGCCGGGCGGGGGGCCGACGACGAACGCCGGCATCCGGCGCTGCTCCGCGGCGTCGAGGACGTTCGCGAGGTTGAGCCGGCTGCGCGCGAGCGACAGGCCGGCGAGCGCGTCGGCGCGGCCCAGGGAGACGACGAGGCGGGTGTCGGCCTCCGCGGACGTGCGGCGCCCGACCTCCTCCTCCCACCGCGCGGACAGGCCGGAGGTGGTCTCGCCGGGGACCGCCAGGGTCAGCACCGTCGGGGGCACCGGGGTCGTCGTGCGCGCGGCCACCCGGCCGACCCAGCCCAGCGCCCGCGGGTCGCCGGCACCCGCGGCCAGCTCGTCCCCGATCACCACCAGGCGCAGCGGCAGCTCGCCCACGTCCCGTCCTCCCGCTCGCCCTGCACGTCCCGCGGTCGCGGGCGCGGGGCCAGTGTCGCAGCCGGAGCGCCGGGGACGCCCGCCGACGCGCGGCGCGGGGCCGAGGTGGCGGGG
>NZ_JAANNB010000066.1:0-14446 GCF_011603975.1 Cellulomonas sp. IC4_254
GGACGTGCTCGCCGGTGACGCGCAGCGACTCGACGGCGGGCATCGGGTCGCTGCCGCGGGGGACCAGCGCGGTGCCGGCGAGCCGGCCGTGCCGGACGAGCACGACCTCCCAGCCCCCGGAGTCGGTGCGCCGGGCCGCGACGAGCTCCGCGCACGCCGCGAGCGGTGCGAGGCGCTGCGACCGTGCCGACCCGCGCAGGAACGCCGCGAGCCGGTCGCGCACGGTGACGGCCTCCTCGAACCGCTCCTGCCCGACGAGCGCGTCGATCCGGGCGGTGTGCGCGCCGACGACGGCCGCCGGGTCGGTGAGCATCGCGTCGCGCACGCCCTCGACGGTCCGGGCGTACTCCGCCGCGGCCTCGGGCCGGACGCAGGGCGCCGGGCACCGGCCGATCTCGGCGAGGTGGCACGCGGTCGCGCCGGGCGCGGGGACCAGCGGCAGCCGCGCGGTGCACCGCCGAATGGCGAACGCGTCGTGCAGCGCCTCGACCGCGGACTGCGCGGCGGCGCGTGACGCGAACGGGCCGATGTGCGTGGCGTCGTCCCGGACCTCGCGCACGACGGAGAGCCGGGGGAACGCCTCGGCGGTGAGCCGCACCCACGGCATCCGCTCGGGGGAGCGGGAGCGGCGGTTGTACCGGGGGTTGTGCTCGGCGATCAGCCGGAGCTCGCGGACCTGCGCCTCCAGCGGCGTGGCGCAGACCACCGGTGTGACGGCCTGCGCGATCCGGACCATCTCCCGCATCCGGGACCGCTTCTCGGCCGCCGTGAAGTAGGACCGGACGCGCTTGCGCAGCGACGTGGAGGTCCCGACGTACAGCACCTCGTCCTTCGGGCCGCGGAACAGGTAGACCCCGGGGAGGTCCGGCAGGCCGTCGGCGAGGGTGCGCTTGCGCCGGACGTCCGCGGGCACGGCGTCGGCGGCCGTGGCGAGGTCCTCCAGGTGCGTGATGCCGAGCGGCGCGAGCCGGCCGAGCAGGGCGTGCAGCACGTCGACGGTGGCGCGCGCGTCGGCGAGGGCGCGGTGCTCGGGCGTCGTCGTGGCGTGGAACAGCCCGGCGAGGGTGCTGAGCTTGTGGTTCGGGGCCTCGTCCCGGGTGACCACGCGCCGCGCGAGCCGGACGGTGTCGACGACGGGGAACCCCGGCCAGGCGTGCCCCGTCTCGGCGGCCGCCGCCTTGAGGAAGCCGACGTCGAACGGCGCGTTGTGCGCCACCAGGACCGAGCCGCGCGCGAACTCGAGGAACGAGGGCAGCACCTCGGCGATCGTGGGCGCGCCGATCACCATCGCCGTGGTGATCCCGGTGAGCACCTGGATCTGCGCGGGGACCGGGCCGCCCGGGTCGACGAGCGTCTGGAACTCGCCGAGCACCTCGCCGCCGCGGACCTTGACCGCGCCGACCTCCGTGATCGCGGACGCGCCGGGCGCGGCGCCGGTGGTCTCGAGGTCGACCACCACGAACGTGACCTCGTGCAGCGGCGTGCCGATGTCGTCCAGCGTCACCTGCACGGGTCGGCCGGTCTGCGGCACCGCGAGGTCGACGCGGGGCGGGACGGGGGACCGGTGGACCATGCGCCGCACGCTAGCCGCGCCCTCCGACACTCCCCGCCGGACCGCCCGTGGCCGCCGCCACCTGCGGCCCCGTAGGGTGACGCGCATGCCCGAGCCCGCCCCCGACGCCGTGCCCGAGGCCGTGCGCGCCGCGGTGCTGCCGCTGGCGGCGGAGGTGCTGGGCGCGCTCGACCCGGGTGCCGTCCCGGCGTCGCTCGCCGCGGTGCGCCGGTTCGCGCCGCGCCGCCGGGTCACGGCCGGTGCCGGGCCGCTGTGGCTCGCCGTCGAGCGCGACGACGCCTTCCGCGCCCGTGTGGCCCGCGCGTGGTCGCACGCGCACCCCGACCTGGCGGCCGACCTGCTGGCCGACCCGCCGGCACCAGGGGAGCCCGGGACGCGCGTCGACCTCGCGGTCGGGGCCGTGCTGCTGCGCCCGGAGGGCTGGCAGGCCCGGCTCTCCGCGGTCGGCACCCCGCCGGCCGGCGCCGACGCCCCGGCGCAGCCCGACGCCGACCACGTGCACCGCGCGCACCGCGCCGAGGCCGAGCTCCGTCGGCTCGCGGCCCGGCTCACCGCCGAGACCGAGCGGGCGGACGCCGCCGAGGCGGAGCTGGTGTCGCTGCGCCGGGAGCTGCGCCGGGTGCGCTCCGACGCCGACCGCTCGCGCTCCGAGGCGCGCCGGGCCGCGGAGCACGCCGCCGAGGTCGCGGCCGCCGCCGAGCGGGTGCACGCCGAGACGGCGCGGGTGCGGGCGTCCGCCGACGACGACCGCCGCCGCGCCGAGGACCTGGCCCGCGTCGCGCGCGAGGACGCCGCCGCGCTGCGCGAGCTCGCCCAGGTCCGGGTGCGGCTGCTGCTCGACACGCTGGTCGAGGCGGGGTCGGCCCTCCGGGAGGAGCTCGCGCTGCCGCCGGCAGGGCGGATGCCCGCGGACCTCGTCGCGCCGCCGGTCCCGGGGCCCGGGGGACCGCGGCCGACCTCGCGCGGGCGGTCCGCCGACGACCCGGCCCTGCTCGACGACCTGCTCGCGATGCCGCGGGTGCACCTGCTGGTCGACGGCTACAACGTCTCCCAGCTCGCCTGGCCGGACCAGCCGCTCACCGAGCAGCGCCGCCGCCTGACCGAGCGGCTCGCGACGCTGGCGGGCCGCACCGGCGCCGAGGTGACCTGCTGCTTCGACGGCCGCGAGTCGGAGGCCTCCGGGCGGTCGCCGGCCGCCCCGCGCGGCGTCCGGGTGCTGTTCTCCCAGGGGGAGATCGCGGACGACCTGCTGCGCCGCCTCGTCCGCGCCGAGCCGCCGGGCCGGGTCGTCGTGGCCGTCACGAGCGACCGCGCGCTCGGGTCCGACCTGGAGGCCGCGGGCGCCCGCGTGCTGCCCTCGGCGACCCTCCTCGCCCGCCTCGGCCGGGTCTGAGGGCGCCCGCGGGCCGCGAGTTCGCCGGTTGCGCGCCGGGAGCCGCCGCGGAACCGGCGAACTCGCGCGCAACCGGCGATCTCGTCGCCCGGCGCCGCGCTCAGCCCGCGTGGTCGCCCGCGTAGATCGCCTCGACGTCCGTGGCGAAGTCCTTCAGGACGTGCGTCCGCCGGACGCTCAGCTTCGGGGTGAGGTACCCGGCGGCGATCGTCAGGTCCCGGTCGAGGATCCGGTACCGCCGGATCGACTCCGCGCGGGAGACGGCCTTGTTGGCCCGCTCCACGCCCTCGTCGATCGACGCGAGCACGTCCGGGTGCACCGCGGCCGCCGCCACGGAGAGCTCGGGCAGCCCGTGCGCCGCGCACCACCCCGGCAGCCCCTCGGCGTCGAGCGTGACGAGCGCGCCGATGAACGGCCGCCCGTCGCCGACCACGACCACCTGGCTGATCAGCGGGTGCGCGCGCAGCCGGTCCTCGAGCACGGCCGGGGCGACGTTCTTGCCGCCGGCGGTGACGATGATCTCCTTCTTGCGCCCGGTGATCCGCAGGTACCCGTCGTCGTCGAGCGAGCCGAGGTCGCCGGTGCGGAACCAGCCGTCGTCGAAGGCCTCGTCGGTGGCGACCGGGTTGCCGTGGTACCGCCCGAACACCTGGTGCCCGCGGACCTCGACCTCGCCGTCGTCGGCGATCCGCACGGACGTCCCGGGCAGCGGCGGGCCGACGGTGCCGATCCGGGTCTTGCCCGGCATGTTGACGGTGGCCGGCGCGGTGGTCTCGGTGAGGCCGTAGCCCTCGAGCACCCGGACGCCGATGCCGCGGAAGAAGTGGCCGAGCCGCTCGCCCAGGGGCGCGCCGCCGGAGATGGCCCACTCGATCCGGCCGCCCATGGCCTCCCGGAGCTTGTGGAACACCAGCCGGTCGGCGACGACCCGCTGCACCCGCAGGCCCAGCGACGGGCCGCCGGCGTCCAGCGACCGGGAGTAGGCGATGGCGGTGCGCGCGGCCCACTGGAAGATCTTCAGCTTGCCGCCGGCCGCTGCCTTCTGCTCCGCCGAGTTGTAGACCTTCTCGAACACCCGGGGCACCGAGAGGATGAACGTCGGCTTGAACTCGCCGAGGTCCTGCAGCAGCTGCTTGGTGTCGGGGGTGTGGCCGAGCACCGCGCCGGCCGGCATGCACAGCACCTCGACGAACCGGGCGAACACGTGCGCGAGCGGCATGAACAGCAGGGTCCGGGCCCCGGGGGTCGACACGACCTCGTGCAGCCCCTCGACGGCGTTGCGGGCGAGCACCGCGAAGTTGCCGTGCGTGAGCTCGACGCCCTTGGGCCGCCCGGTCGTGCCGGAGGTGTAGATGATCGTCGCGACGTCGTCCCGGCCGGCGTGCCGGCGCAGCAGGTCGACCTCCGAGTCGGGGACCGCGGCGCCCTCGGCGGCGAGCGCGTCCACCGCGCCGCCGTCGATCACCAGGACGTCTCGCAGCAGCGGCGCCTCGGGGCGGACCTCCGCGACGGTGGCGGCGTGCTCCGCGGTCTCGACGACCAGGAGCGTCACTGCGGCGTCGGTGAGGATCCAGTGCACCTGCTCGGCGGACGAGGTCTCGTAGACCGGCACCGGGACCGCGCCGGCGCTCCACAGCGCCCAGTCGAGGACCGTCCACTCGTACCGGGTGCGGGACATGATGCCGACCCGGTCGCCCGGGCGGACGCCGCGCGCGACGAACCCGCGGGCGACGTCGCGCACCCGGCGGTCGAACTGCCGCGCGCTCACCGTGCGCCAGGTCGTGGTCCCGGGGGTCTTGTACTCCATGAGCGGGCCGTCGCCCGTCTCGGCCACGCGCGCGGCGAGCAGGTCGAGCAGGTTGTCCCGCGGTCCTGCCTCGACGAGCAGGGGCGTGCTGAACTCCTCCATGGCTGGCTCCGTTGTCAGGCGTCGGAAGGGTGTCAGGAGCATAGGGGACGTTGGTCCCGGTTGCCGGGGTCGACACGTCGCCCGTGCGGGTGGCACGCCGCCCGCACGGGCCGCCACGGCGCCTGCGCCCTGGGAGCGTGTGCAGAGAAAGCCGCCCAGCACGCTAGCGTGGGGGCGCACGCGCGCAGTGTCGCCGCCGCGGCACCGGTGCAGCGTCCCGGTCCGGCGGTCCTCGCGGGTGCGCCACGCAGAGATCTCACGCGGAAGCAGGGAAGCATGCACGCCATCGGTGTGGACATCGGCGGGACGAAGATCGCCGCCGGTGTGGTCGACGAGGACGGCCGGATCATCGCGAAGACCCGTCGCGACACCGACCCCCGCGACTCCGCGAGCGTCGACCGCGGCGTGATCGAGGCCTGCCAGGAGCTCGCCTCGACGTACGAGATCGGCGCGATCGGCCTCGCCGCCCCCGGCTTCATCGGCACCGACCAGGCGACCGTGCTGTTCACCCCGAACCTGCCGTGGCGCGAGCACCCGCTGCGCGACATCGTCGCCAAGGAGCTCGGCGACGAGGTGAAGATCGTCGTGGCGAACGACGCCAACGCCGCCGGCTGGGCCGAGTTCCGGTTCGGCGCCGCGCGCGACGAGCAGGACATGCTGCTGCTGACGATCGGCACCGGGCTGGGCGGCGCGATCGTCGTCAACGGCGAGCTCGTGCTCGGCGCCTGGGGCGTCGCCGCGGAGGTCGGCCACATGCGCGTCGTCCCCGGCGGCCACTACTGCGGCTGCGGCCACGAGGGCTGCTGGGAGCAGTACGCCTCGGGCAGCGCCCTGGTCCGCGACGCGCAGTCCGCGCTCATCACCGAGCCGGCCCGCGGCACCCGGCTGCTCGAGCTCGCCGGCGGCGACGCCGACGCGCTCACCGGCCCGCACGTGACCCAGGCCGCGCAGGAGGGCGACCCGCTCGCCGTCGAGCTGCTCGCCGAGCTCGGCCGGTGGATCGGCGAGGGCTCCGCCTCGGTGGCCGCGCTGCTCGACCCGTCGATCGTCGTGATCGGCGGCGGCGTCAGCGCCGCCGGCGACCTGCTGCTCGCGCCGGCGCGCCGCGCGTTCCTCGACCAGCTGTCGGCCCGGGGCCACCGCCCGGAGGCGACCTTCGCGCTCGCCTCGATGGGCAACGACGCGGGCATCGTCGGCGCCGCGGACCTCGCGCGCCGCTGAGCCACCCGCACGTCCGCGACGGGCGCGCCCGGAGCCGGGGGAGACCCCGTGCCCGGCGCGCCCGTCGCGCGTCCGGGGTCGTCAGACGACGGCGCCGTCCGAGTCGTCGCCCTCCGGGTCCCGCCGGTGCGGCATCCGCCAGAGCAGGACGACGAGGCCGAGCACGAACGTCACGACCGACGCCTGCATGACGGCGGGCGGCGCGTCGCGCCAGAAGATCAGCACCACGAGCCAGACGACGGGCATCAGCGCGACCGCCAGCCAGGCCATCGTCAGCAGCGGGTCGCCGCCGAGCACCGGGCCCGGGTCCGGGGGCCGGAAGTGCTCCGCCTCGTCGACGCGGCGCTCGGCCTCGTCGATCTGGTCGGTGGCGTCCCAGTCGCGGCCGGACGCCGGGGGCCCGCCGGCGCCCGGGCGGCCGGGCTCGTCCGGCTCGGCGGGGGTGCGCGGCTCCGCGCGCGGCGGCCGCACGACGCGTCGGTCGGTCACCCACGGCGCGACGGGGTAGGTTACGGCGGGACCGGACGACGTCCGCGGGTCGTCCTGGCCTGCGGCGGCGGCCGCCGGCGGCTCCGTCGGCCCGGTCGGGTCCGTGTCGCCGCGGAGGTCCGCGACGATGGCGGCCCACTGCTCGTCGGTGACGCGGTCGCCGGACGGGTCGTGCTGCCGGTCGGCGCGCGGGCCGTCGGGCTCGTCGCCGTCGGGCGACGGGTCGGGGCGGTCGGGACGCGGGGCCATGGCAGCACTCTAGAGTCGGCTACGAGCGCCGGGCACCCGACGGGTGGCCGACGGCCCGCACGACGAGGGCGAGAGGTGGCAGGTTGTTCTACTGGTTCATGAAGCGGGTCCTGGTGGGCCCGCTGCTGCACCTGCTGTTCCGCCCCTGGGTGCGGGGTGCGGAGCACGTGCCGAGCAGCGGCGCGGCGATCCTGGCCAGCAACCACCTGGCCGTCGTCGACTCGTTCTTCCTGCCCCTGGTGCTGGACCGCGAGATCGTGTTCATCGGCAAGAACGAGTACTTCACCGGGCGCGGGCTCAAGGGCCGGCTGACCGCGGGGTTCATGCGCGGCGTCGGCACCATCCCGGTCGACCGCAGCGGGGGCAAGGCCTCCGAGGCGGCGCTGCGCACCGGCCTGAACCGGCTCGCCGAGGGCAAGCTGTTCGGCATCTACCCCGAGGGCACCCGCAGCCCCGACGGCCGGCTCTACCGCGGGAAGACCGGCGTGGCGCGCATGGCCCTGGAGTCGGGCGCCCCGGTCATCCCGGTCGCGATGGTGGACACGGACAAGGCGCAGCCGCTCGGCCAGCGCCTGCCGCGCCCGCGCCGCATCGGCATCGTGATCGGCGAGCCGCTCGACTTCAGCCGGTACAAGGGCATGGAGAACGACCGGTTCATCCTGCGCTCGGTGACCGACGAGATCATGTACGCGCTCATGGCCCTGTCCGGCCAGGAGTACGTGGACATCTACGCCGCCACGCAGAAGGCGCGCATCGCCACCGGGCACCCCGCGGCCACCGGCCCGGCGGCCCCCGAGCCGACCGCGCCGGGCGGCCGGGCGGTGCCCGATGTCCAGCCTCCGGTCCCGCCGGAGGAGGAGTCCGCGGCTCAGTAGGATGAGCCGCGTCCGTCGCGCTCCGCGCGGCGCGACCCGAGGACCTCGGTCCCGGGTCCGGCCCCGCGGGGTGCCCTTCAGTGGCCCCGGGGCTGGGATGACCCAGCTGTGCTGTTCAATCGAGAGGTGTATCTCATGTCGGTTCGTCGCGTCGCGCTCCTGACCGCGGGTGGCTTCGCTCCGTGCCTGTCCTCGGCCGTCGGTGGGCTCATCGAGCGCTACACCGAGATCGCCCCCGAGGTCGAGATCATCGCCTACCAGCACGGGTACCACGGGCTCCTGCGCGGCGACAAGATCGTCATCGACGCCGAGGGCCGCGCGCAGGCGCACCTGCTGCACCGGTTCGGCGGCTCGCCGATCGGCAACTCGCGCGTGAAGCTCACCAACGCGGCCGACTGCGTCAAGCGCGGCCTCGTCCAGGAGGGCCAGGACCCGCTGCAGGTCGCGGCCGAGCAGCTGAAGGCGGACGGCGTCGACGTGCTGCACACGATCGGCGGCGACGACACCAACACCACGGCGGCCGACCTCGCCGCGTACCTGGCGGACAACGACTACGGCCTGACCGTCGTCGGCCTGCCGAAGACCATCGACAACGACGTGGTGCCGATCAAGCAGTCGCTCGGCGCGTGGACCGCCGCCGAGGAGGCCGCCGGCTTCGCCGCGAACGTCATCGGCGAGCACCGCTCCGGCCCGCGCATGCTGATCGTGCACGAGGTCATGGGCCGGCACTGCGGGTGGCTGACCGCTGCCGCGGCCGCCGAGTACCGCAAGTGGCTCGACCGCCAGGAGTGGGCCCCGGCCCTCGGCCTGACGCGCGAGCGCTGGGACGTCCACGCCGTGTTCCTGCCCGAGCTGGCGCTGGACATCGACGCCGAGGCCGCGCGCCTCAAGGCGATCATGGACACCCAGGGCAACGTCAACATCTTCCTGTCCGAGGGCGCGGGCATGCACGAGATCGTCGAGCAGCTCGAGGCGTCCGGCGCCGAGGTGCCGCGCGACCCGTTCGGCCACGTCAAGCTCGACACGATCAACCCGGGCCAGTGGTTCGCGAAGCAGTTCGCGGAGAAGCTCGGCGCCGAGAAGGTCATGGTGCAGAAGTCCGGCTACTACTCGCGCGCCGCGGCCGCGAACGCCGAGGACCTGCGCCTCATCAAGTCGATGACCGACCTCGCCGTCGAGTGCGCGCTGCGGGGCGAGTCCGGCGTGATCGGCCACGACGAGGAGGACGGCGACCGGCTCAAGGCCATCGCGTTCCCGCGGATCGCCGGCGGCAAGGCGTTCGACGTCTCGCAGCCCTGGTTCGGCGCGATCCTGGAGGGCATCGGGCAGCCCCTGGTGCCCGCGACGGCGCACTGATGAGCGTCGAGGCGGACCCGCAGGTGCTCGCCGGCCTCGAGGCCTGGCGCGACCTGCCCGTCACGCAGCAGCCGGCGTGGCCGGACGCCGACGCGCTCCGGCGCGTGACCGACCGGCTCGCCGGGCTGCCGCCGCTCGTGTTCGCGGGGGAGGCCGACGCGCTGCGCGGCCAGCTCGCGGCCGCCGGTCGCGGCGAGGCGTTCCTGCTGCAGGGCGGTGACTGCGCGGAGACGTTCGCCGAGGCCACGGCGGACAACATCCGCGGCAAGATCATGACCGTCCTGCAGATGGCGGTCGTGCTCACGTACGGCGCGAGCCTGCCCGTCATCAAGATGGGCCGGATGGCCGGGCAGTACGCGAAGCCGCGGTCCTCGGACACCGAGACCCGCGACGGCGTCACGCTGCCTGCGTTCCGGGGCGACATCATCAACGGCTTCGAGTTCACCCCGGAGGCCCGCACGCCGGACCCCGAGCGGCTGCTCGACGCGTACCACACGTCGGCGTCGACGCTGAACCTCATCCGCGCGTTCACCACCGGGGGCTTCGCGTCCCTGCTGCGGGTGCACGAGTGGAACCGGGGCTTCACGGCGAACCCGGCGTACGCGCGGTACGAGGAGATCGCCGCCGAGATCGACCGGGCCATCCGGTTCATGGCCGCGTGCGGTGCCGACTTCGACGCGCTGCGCACCGTGGACTTCTACTCGAGCCACGAGGGGCTGCTGCTCGACTACGAGCGGCCGCTCACCCGGATCGACTCGCGCACCGGCCTGCCGTACGACTGCTCGGCGCACTTCCTGTGGATCGGCGAGCGCACCCGGCAGCTCGACGGGGCGCACGTGGACTACTTCAGCCGCGTGCACAACCCGCTCGGCATCAAGCTCGGCCCGACGTCCACCGCGGACGACGCGCTGCGCCTGATCGACAAGCTCAACCCGAGCGCGGAGCCGGGGCGGATCACGTTCATCACCCGCATGGGGGCGAGCAAGATCCGCGACCTGCTGCCGTCGCTGGTCGAGAAGGTCACGGCCGACGGGCGCCCGGTCACCTGGGTCTGCGACCCGATGCACGGCAACGGCATCACCTCCGCCTCGGGCTACAAGACCCGCCGGTTCTCCGACGTGATGGACGAGGTCGCCGGGTTCTTCGAGGTGCACCGCGCGCTGGGCACCGTCCCGGGCGGCCTGCACATGGAGCTCACCGGTGACGACGTCACCGAGGTGCTCGGCGGTGCCGAGGAGATCGACGACGCCGGCCTCGCCCGGCGGTACGAGACCCTGGTCGACCCGCGGCTCAACCACCAGCAGTCGCTGGAGCTGGCGTTCCAGGTGGTGGAGCTGCTCCGGCGCTCCTGACCCCCGCACGCACGACGACGGCCGCCGGCCCCGCCTGAGGGGGCGGCGGCCGTCGTCGTGGGTGGCTCGGGGCGCGCGCGTCAGGCCGCGCGCTGGTTGAACCGCAGCATGTTGCCCGACGGGTCCCGGAACGCGCAGTCCCGCACCCCGTACGGCTGGTCGATCGGCTCCTGGAGCACCTCGCCGCCCGCGGCGCGGATGTGCTCGAAGGTCTTGTCGACGTCGTCGGTCTGGAAGATGACCCCGCGCAGCAGGCCCTTGGCGAGCAGCTCCGCCATGGCCTGCTTGTCGGCGTCCGACGCGCCCGGGTCCGCCAGCGGCGGCTCGAGCACGATCGTGACGTCCGGCTGGTTCGGCGGGCCGACGCTCAGCCACCGCATCCCCTCGAACCGGACGTCGTTGCGCACCTCCAGTCCCAGCACGTCCCGGTAGAACGCCAGGGCCAGGTCGTGGTCGTGCACGGCGATGAAGCACTGCTGCAGGGTGATGTCCATGCCCATCACGCTATGGGCACCGGGTCGCGCGGCGCTTCTCCGTTCCTGACCGGTCGGGTGCGCACCTTCGCCACGCACGCGGGGACGGCCGCGCCGGCGTCGTGCTGCTGCGCGCGGTACGCCGACGGGCTCATGCCGACCAGCTCGGTGAACCGGGAGCTGAACGACCCCAGCGAGGTGCAGCCGACCTCGACGCACACGTCCGTGACGCTGAGGTCGCCCCGGCGCAGCAAAGCCTTGGCTCGCTCGATCCGCCGGGTCATGAGGTAGCCGTAGGGCGTCTCGCCGTACGCGGCGCGGAACGACCGGGAGAAGTGGCCGGCGGACATCAGCGCCTCGCGCGCGAGCGTCGGCACGTCGAGCGGCTGGGCGTAGTCGCGATCCATCCGGTCCCGCGCGCGGCGCAGGCGGACCAGGTCGTCCAGGGACGGGTTCGGCACGCCGGGCCTCCTCGCTCCTCAGACCACCGTGAGGGTGATCGTCGTGCCCTTGGCCACCTGCTGGTCGGCGGGCACGCTCTGGTCGCGCACCGTCCCGAACAGCCCGCCGAGGATGTTGCGCCGCTCGGCCTTCAGCCCCAGCGCCTCGAGGGCGGCCGCGGCCTCCGCGTACTGCTTGCCGGTGAGGTTCGGCATCGCGACGGTCTCGGGGCCCTTCGACACCTGGAGGGTCACGGTGTCGGTGCGCTTGCCCTGGGCACCGCCCTCCGGGGACTGGGCGATGACGCGCCCGGCCTCGACGGTGTCGCTGAACGCCTCCTCGGGGGCCACGACCAGGCCGAGCGCCTGGAGCTGGGCGGTCGCCTCGTCGAGCGTCGCGCCGACGACCGAGACGATCCGCACCGGCTCGGGGCCGTCGGACAGCGTGAGCAGCACCGTCGACCCGCGCTTGAGGCTCTGGCCCGGCTCGACGGGGTTGCCGTCCGCGTCGGTGACGGCGAGCACGGCGCCGATGGCGGCGTTGTCGTCCCAGTGGTCCCCGTCCACGTAGCCCGCGTCGAGGCCGGCCGCGGTGAGCGCCGCCTCGGCGTCGGCCTGCATCTTCCCGACCAGCGGGTCCGCCGGCATCGCCACGAGGTCCACGCCCTTCGACACCGTGAGCGTCACGGTGCCGTCCTTGCGCACCCGCTCGCCGTCACCCGGGTCGGCGGACACCACGTCGCCGGAGGGCACGGCGTCGTCGAACGCACGCACCACGTCGGAGCCGAGGCCGGCGGAGTCGAGCGCGGCGAGCGCCTCGTCCTCGGCCAGGTCCGAGACGGTCGGCACGGTCGTGTAGGCGCCGGGGCCGACGGCCAGGTACCACCAGGTCCCGCCGCCGACGACGCCCAGCAGGAGCACGGCCGCGACCACCCAGCGCCAGGGACGCCGGCGCCGGCCGGCCGCCGCCGCGGGGGAGCCCGAGACGGTGACCGCCCCGATCGGCAGCGCGACCGTGCGGCCGGGCGCCTCGATGCGGGTCGTCGCGCCGCCGGGCTCCGCCGGCTCGTCGGCCCCCGGGTCGCCGGTCGCGCCGGACGACGCGTCGGCGTCCTGCTCCGGGTCGGTGGCCTGGGGGAGCGAGACGACGGGCTCGCGGTCGACCCGGCGGGCCAGCGTCGCGTCGTCGAGCGCACTGCGGGTACGGCGCAGCAGGGCCAGGGCGGCACCGGCGTCGGCGGGCCGGTCGTCGGGCTCGCGGGCGGCCAGCGCGCCGACCAGCTCGTCGACCTCGACCGGCAGCCACGCGGCGTCCTCGGCGTCGGACGGGGCCGGGACGTCGTTGTTCACGTGCTGGAACGCGATCTGGATGGGCGTCTCGCCCGTGAACGGCTGCGCGCCGGTCAGCATCTCGTACAGCAGCACGCCGGTGGCGTACACGTCGGTGCGGGCGTCGCTCTCGCCGCGGACCACGAGCTCCGGCGACAGGTAGGCGACCGTGCCGAACACCGTGCCGGTCGTCGTCGACGTCACCTCGGTGACGGCGCGGGCGAGCCCGAAGTCGGCGACCTTGATCCGGCCGTCCGTCGCCATCAGCACGTTCTCGGGCTTGACGTCCCGGTGCACCAGGCCGGCGCGGTGCGCGGCGCCCAGCGCGTCGAGCACCTGCTCGGCGACCCCGAGCGCCTCGCCCACGGACAGCGAGCCGCGCTCCGACAGGTGTCGGCGGAGGTTGACGCCGTCGACGTACTCCATCGTCAGGTAGGACGTGTCGCCGTCGACGCCCTGGTCGTACACGCCGACCAGACCGGGGTGGGTCAGCCGGGCCGCGGCCCGCGCCTCGCGGCGGAACCGCGCGACGAAGTCGGCGCCCGCCCGGCCCTCGGCCAGGTGCGGGTGCATGACCTTGAGCGCGACGTCGCGGTCCAGGCGCCGGTCGACCGCCAGGTACACCGTCGCCATGCCGCCGCGCGCGATGCGCTGGACGACCTCGTAGCGCCCGTCGACCAGGCGGCCGACGAGCGGATCGGTGACGGTGGCTCCCACGGGCGGCATTCTACGGGCGCCGGGGGTCCGGACCCCGGAGGCCCGCGGTCAGTAGCGCGCCATGTGCGTCTGGACGTTCGCGACGTACCGCCGGGTGTCGCTGAACATGCCGTTCCGCTTCACCGAGGACGCCCCCTGGTAGTACGACGCGATGGCCGTCGACAGGTCGGGCGACGTGCGCACGAGCTGGCGGATGATCGCCACGCCGGCCACGACGTTGTCGTCCGGGTCGATCAGGTTGAGGTCGCGGCCCACGAGCTGCGAGGCCCACTCGCCGGAGCTCGGGATGACCTGCATGGTGCCGATGGCGTTCGCGGGGGAGACCGAGGTGTGGTTGAAGCCGGACTCCTGGAACGCGATCGCCTGCGCGAGCGCGGGGTCGACGCCCATCGCGCGGGCGGTCGCGGCGACCTTGGCCTGCATCGCGGCCCGGGACGGGACGCCCATGGCGATGAGCGAGGCCTTGTTCGCGTTCGCCGAGGCCACGACGCTCGGTGCGTACGTCCGCCCCAGGAACGTGTTGCCCACCAGCTGGGTGCCGCTACTCGCGGCGGTCGTCGTCGCGGTGGCCGCGCCGGCGCCGGGGATCGTCAGGGTCTGGCCGACGCGGATGAACGCGCGGGAGTCCAGGCCGTTCACGGCGGTGATCGCGGAGACGGTGGTGCCGTAGCGCTTGGCGATGGCCGAGACGGTCTCGCCGGAGGCGACGGTGTGCGACCCGCCCGTGGCGGCGGGGGCCGCGGCGGTCGTGGTCGCGGTGGCCGCGCCGGCGCCGGGGATCGTCAGGGTCTGGCCGACGCGGATGAACGCGCGGGAGTCCAGGCCGTTCGCGGCGGTGATCGCGGAGACGGTGGTGCCGTAGCGCTTGGCGATGGCCGAGACGGTCTCGCCGGAGGCGACGGTGTGCGACCCGCCCGTGGCGGCGGGGGCGGCGGCGGTCGTCGTCGCGGTGGCCGCGCCGGCGCCGGGGATCGTCAGGGTCTGGCCGACGCGGATGAACGCGCGGGAGTCCAGGCCGTTCGCGGCGGTGATCGCGGAGACGGTGGTGCCGTAGCGCTTGGCGATGGCCG
>NZ_JAANNB010000066.1:14546-17383 GCF_011603975.1 Cellulomonas sp. IC4_254
AGACGGTCTCGCCGGAGGCGACGGTGTGCGACCCGCCGGCGGCGGCGGGCGCCGCGGCGGTCGTCGAGGCGCCGCCCGAGGTCGGGATCGTGAGGCGCTGGCCCTCGCGGATGAACGCGCTGCCGTTCAGGCCGTTCGCGCTGCGGACGGCCGAGACGCTCGTGCCGTACTTCGCGGCGATGTGGCTGACGGTGTCGCCGGAGCGCACCGTGTACGACTCGTCGGCGTGCGCCGCCGGGGCGGCGGCGGTGGCGGCGACCGCGGCGATGGCGATCGCGCCGGTGCTGGTGGCCAGGCGCCGGCCACGACGACCCGCGGCGCGGGCCGGGGCGCCGTCACGGGAGCGTGCGGCCTGGTCCGTGAGGGCGAGGGCGGGCTGCGACATGGTGGGGACCCCTGGTGCTGAGACGTCGTGGTGCGGTGGCGGTACGCGCCCGGGGCGCGTGACTCGTGTGACTCCTGTGACTGGAGTGACCAGTGCGACGGTAGTGCACGACCTGGAGCCTGGGAAGCGGGAGGCGCCATTTGGTGCAATGACCAGGACATTTCGGACGCATTCCTCACGCCCCCGGGCGAGCGCGCTGCGCCACCAGGGGGAATGCCGCGTGGTGCGCGAGCCCGGGCCGCGCGTCAGTACGCTGGCCCGCGTGACTGCGCAGACCCCCGATGACCTGGTCGACTCGTGGCTGACCGTGCCCGACGTGGCGGAGGAGCTCGGCGTCGACGCCGGGAAGGTCCGCCGCCTGCTCAAGGAGCGCCGTCTCGCCGGCGTCCGGCGCGGCGACCCGCCCGTGCTCAGCATCCCCGCCGCGTTCCTGGTGCCGGCCGACGCCCGCAACCCCGCGACCGCGCCCGACGGCTACGGCGAGCAGGAGGTCGTCGCCACCTCGGCCGTCCTCGCGTCGCTGCAGGGCACGCTGTCCGTGCTCGGCGACGTCGGCATGTCCGACGCCGAGGCGGTCGCGTGGCTGTTCACGCCGGACGAGTCGCTGCCGGGCCGGCCGGTGGACGCGCTGCGCGCCGGCCACAAGACCGAGGTGCGGCGGCGGGCGCAGGCCCTGCTCTGACGGGTCCCGTCAGGCGCGGCGGTCGACCGCCGCGTGCCCGAGGGCGACGAGCATCGCCCGGCCGTCCTCGGTGAGCTCCGCCCGGGCGAGCGCGGCGAACCCGCGCTCGCTCAGGTCGGCGATCAGCGCCTCGACGTCCGCCACGGCGCCGCTGGCCTCGATCCGGTCGGCGAGCGCCCGGCACGCGTCGTCGTCGAGCGTGCGGTCGCCGAGGCCCGCGTGCAGCGCGGCGGCGAGCCCGGCGTCCTCCGCCGCGCGCGCGTGCGCCATCGCCCGGGCGACCAGCACGGTGCGCTTGCCCTCGCGCAGGTCGTCGCCCGCGGGCTTGCCGGTCGTCGCCGGGTCGCCGAACACGCCGAGCAGGTCGTCCCGCAGCTGGAAGGCCTCGCCCAGCGGCAGGCCGTAGGCGGCCGTCGCGGCGAGCGCCGCCTCGTCCGCGCCCGCGAGCACGGCACCCAGCAGCAGGGGGTGCTCCACGCTGTACCGCGCGGCCTTGGCGACGATCACCTCGCGGGCGCGCCGCTCGTCGGCGGCCGGGTCCTCGCCCCAGGGCAGCACCTCCGCCAGCAGGTCGAGGTACTGCCCGACCGTGACCTCGGTGCGCATCCCCTCGAACACCGCGTGCGCTGCGGCACGGCGCTCCGCCGGGAGGTCCGCGACCGCGCGGACGAACTCCCGCTCGCTCGCCACGAGGGCCAGGTCGCCGAGCAGGATCGCCGCCGACTCGCCGAACCGGCCCGGGTCGCCGGACCAGCCCTCCTCGGCGTGCCGCGCGGCGAACCGGCGGTGCGCCGCAGGCCTGCCGCGCCGGGTGTCGGAGTCGTCCATCACGTCGTCGTGGAACAGCGCCGCCGCCTGGAACAGCTCCAGCGCCGCGCCGACCCGGAGCACCGCGTCCGCCTCGGGCGAGGCCGGGTCGCCGCCGTGGGCGCGCCAGGACCACCAGCAGAACGCCGCGCGCAGCCGCTTGCCGCCCGCGAGCATCTGGCTCAGGGCCTCCGCGAGCGGGGCGGCGCCGGCACCGGACCGGACGAGCTCCGGCAGCAGCGCCTCGACGTGCTCCGTGAGCAGGGCGTCGACCCGGGTGCGGAGGTCCTCGGCGTCGACGAGTGCGGGGGCGGTGCTCACCCGGCGAGCCTAGGGCCTCAGAGCCGGACGGTCCCGCCCAGGGTCAGCGTGCGCAGCCCGTCGCGGTCCAGCACGCCGAGCGTCAGCAGCTCCGCGGCGCCGTCCCCCCGGACGAAGGTCGACGACGCGGCCAGGCCGGTGGCACCCGGGTCGACCACCGTCTCGGCGAAGCCCGCCGCGACCAGCTGGTCGCGCACCGCCTGCACCAGCTGGTCGGTCGCGAGCGGGCTGCGCAGGTTCAGGCTGATCGTGGTCAGGCCGGTGGCCGCGTCCGGCTCCGCGCTGGACACGAGGATGTCGCTGCCCTCGGGCGGGGACACGAGGTCGGACGGGAAGCCCGGGGCCAGGTCGCCCACCGACGACCCCGTCGTGGTCGGGCTCGGCAGCAGCGACTCCGTCGGCGAGGGGGCGGCGGCCGGACCGGTGGCCGCCGCCGAGCCGGTCGGCGCGGGGCCGCCGTCGCCGTCCGTGCACCCCGCCGCGCCGACGGCGACGAGGGCGAGGAGAAGGGCGGCGGCGGTGGGACGGCGGAGCACGGGCGCCACAGTAGCGCCGCTCCACGGGCGGACGCCGAGTCCTCCACAGGGCGTGGGTGGTGCGTCGTCCCCAGGGCGGGCCGGCTGCCGCGGCGGCCGGCCCGCC
>NZ_JAANNB010000067.1 GCF_011603975.1 Cellulomonas sp. IC4_254
GCCCCGTCCGGTCGACGGCTTCCACGCCGTCGTCCCCGCCGGGGGCGCCGGCACCCGGCTCTGGCCGCTGTCCCGCCAGGGCTCGCCGAAGTTCCTGCACGACCTGACCGCCACCGGCCGCACGCTGCTGCAGGGGACGGTGGACCGGCTGCTGCCGCTCACCGGCCGCGACGGCGTGCTGGTCGTGACGGGGGTCCGGCACGCGGAGGCCGTGGCCGCCCAGCTGCCGGAGCTCGGCCCGGGCCAGGTCGTCGCCGAGCCGTCGCCGCGCGACTCGATGGCCGCCATCGGCCTCGCCGCCGCGATCCTCGCCGAGCGGCACGGGCCCGACGTCGTGCTCGGCTCGTTCGCCGCGGACCACGTCATCGACGACCTCGACGGCTTCTGGGCCGCGGTGACCGAGGGCGTCGCGGCCGCCCGCGCGGGCTACGTCGTCACCATCGGCATCACGGCCACCGAGCCGTCGACCGCGTTCGGGTACATCCGGGCCGCGGAGCCGCTGGGCGCGGAGGGTGCCCCGAGCGCGCGGCACGTGGCCGGGTTCACCGAGAAGCCGGACGCCGAGACCGCGGCCGGGTACCTCGCGACCGGCGACTACTGGTGGAACGCCGGCATGTTCCTCGTGCGGGCGGGCGTGCTGCTCGACCACCTCGCGCGGCAGCTGCCCCCGCTGGCCGCCGGCCTGCGCGCGATCGCCGCCGCGTGGGAGGACCCGGAGCGCCGGGACGCCGTGCTCGCGGAGACCTGGCCCGGGCTGACCAAGATCGCCATCGACCACGCCATCGCGGAGCCGGTCGCGGCCGCGGGCGGGGTCGCCGTGGTCCCGGGCTCCTTCACCTGGGACGACGTGGGCGACTTCGACTCGCTCGCGACGCTGCTGCCCTCGGGGTTCGACGGCGGCCGCACGCTCGGCGACGACGCCCTGGTGCAGCGGCTCGACGCCCCCGGCGCCGTGGTGGTGCCGGGCGCGGGTCGCACGGTCACCGTGCTGGGCGTCCGGGACGCCGTGGTGGTCGACACCGCCGACGCGCTCCTGGTGACCACCCGGGCGCACGCCCAGGCGGTGAAGCAGGCGGTCGACGGCTGGCGCGACCGAGGCCGCGACGACCTGCTCTGACCGCCCCCGCCGACCCCGGCCGCGGACCCGGACCTGCCGCGACCTGCGCGGACGGCTAGTGTCGGAGAGGTGATCGTCGACCCCGCCCGGATCAACCAGCTCGTCGCCACCCTGCAGCCCGAGCTGGTGGAGATCCGGCGCGACATCCACGCGCACCCCGAGCTCGGCCGCACCGAGCAGCGCACGACCCACCTGGTCGCCGACCGCCTCCGGCTCGCCGGGCTGTCGCCGCGGCTGCTGCCCGGGACCGGGCTCACCTGCGACATCGGCCCGAGCACGGTCGAGACCGGCCGCCGCCGGATCGCGCTGCGCGCCGACATCGACGCGCTGCCCGTCCAGGAGACGACCGGGCTGCCGTACGCCTCGACCGTGCACGGCGTCGCGCACGCCTGCGGCCACGACGTGCACACCACGGCCCTGCTCGGCGCGGGCCTCGTGCTGGCCGAGCTGCACGCCGCCGGCGAGCTGCCGACCGGCGTCCGGCTGGTGTTCCAGCCCGCCGAGGAGGTGCAGCCGGGCGGCGCGCTGGACGTGATGCAGGCCGGGGCGCTGGACGGCATCGGCCGGATCTTCGCCCTGCACTGCGACCCGAAGGTCGACGTCGGCCGGATCGGCAGCCGGATCGGCCCGATCACCTCGGCGTCCGACGAGATCACCGTCGTGCTCACCGGCCCCGGCGGGCACACCTCCCGGCCGCACCTGACCGCGGACCTGGTGTACGCGCTCGGCCAGGTCATCACCCAGGTGCCCGCGGTGCTGGGCCGGCGGCTCGACCCGCGGTCCGGCGTCAACCTCACCTGGGGCGCGGTGCAGTCGGGCTCGGCGCACAACGCGATCCCCGCCTCCGGGTCGGTGCGCGGCACGCTGCGCTGCCTCGACGTGCGCGCCTGGGAGAAGGCGTCCCAGGTGCTGCACGACGCGGTCGAGCAGGTCGTCGCGCCGTACGGCGTCGAGGTGGAGGTCCGGCACCAGCGGGGCGTCCCGCCGGTGGAGAACGACGAGCGCGCGGTCGCGGTCCTCGAGGCCGCGGCGCGCGACGTGCTGGGCGAGGAGGCCGTGCAGCTCACCGAGCAGTCGCTCGGCGGCGAGGACTTCGCCTGGTACCTGACCCGCGTGCCCGGCGCGATGGCCCGGCTGGGCACCCGCACCCCGGGCGGCCGGACGTACGACATCCACCAGGGCGACCTGGTCGTGGACGAGCGGGCGATCGCCGCCGGCGCCGCGCTGCTGGCCCGCGCGGCGCTGCGCGTGGGCGCCACGCCCGGGGGCTGAGCCGCCCGGGGGAGCGGCGCTGAGCCGGTCGGGTGACCGTCCGGCCGGACGAATGTTCCAAGTCAGTAACGAACGGCCCCGGAAGGGGTCCGGTAACACAGCCGACACCTGCGCGTGGCTAGTGTTCACCGCGAACACCGGACGACCCCTCCCGTCCCACGCGCAACGACGCGCGCGACGACCGGGCAGGCCTCAGCGGACCGGTCGACGACGAGAAGCAGGAGCATCGCGTGAAGAAGATCATCCGTGCGGCCGCCCTCACCGGGGCTGTCGCGCTCGCCCTCGCCGCCTGCGGCAGCGCGCCGGAGGAGTCCGACAGCACCGCCGGTGGCGGCGACACCGGCGGCTCCGACTTCAAGGCCTGCATGGTCTCCGACTCCGGCGGCTTCGAGGACAAGTCGTTCAACCAGTCGGGCGCCGAGGGCCTCGACCGCGCCAAGGACGAGCTGGGCATCAAGGAGGTCAAGGTCGAGTCGACCGCCGAGACCGACTTCACGCCGAACATCGACTCGCTGGTCCAGCAGGACTGCAACCTGATCATCGGCGTCGGCTTCCTGCTCGAGGACCCGATCCAGGCCGCCGCCGAGGCGAACCCCGACATCGAGTTCGCGCTCATCGACTCCGCGTTCAGCGACGCCGACTTCAACCCGGTGACCCTGGACAACGCCAAGCCGCTGCTGTTCAACACGCAGGAGGCCGCGTACCTCGCCGGCTACGTCGCCGCGGGCACCTCGACCACGGGCACCGTCGCCACCTTCGGCGGCATCCAGCTCCCGTCGGTCTCCATCTTCATGGACGGCTTCGCCGACGGCGTCGCGAAGTACAACGAGGACAACGGCGCGGACGTCAAGGTCCTCGGCTGGGACAAGGAGGCCCAGACGGGCTCCTTCACCGGTGACTTCGAGAACCAGACCAACGGCCAGAACCTGGCCAAGGGCTTCATCGACCAGGGCGCGGACGTCATCATGCCGGTCGCCGGCCCGGTCGGCCTCGGTGCCGCCGCCGCCGCGCAGGAGGCGGGTGACGTCGCCATCGTCGGCGTCGACGCCGACTGGTTCGAGACCTCGCCCGACTACTCCTCGATCATCCTGACCTCGGTCATGAAGGAGATCGGCCAGGCCGTGTTCGACACGGTCAAGGAGGCCTCGGAGGGCAACTTCTCCTCCGACCCGTACGTCGGCACCCTCGAGAACGAGGGCATCGGCATCGCGCCGTTCCACGACTTCGACGAGAAGGTCCCGGCCGAGGTCAAGACGGCCGTCGACGAGCTCAAGGCCCAGATCATCTCCGGTGACCTGGTCGTGGAGTCCCCGAGCCAGAACTGACGCACCAGCACCGAGGTGGCCCGGGCAGCACGCCTGCCCGGGCCACCGGTGCGTTCACCCGCGCACCCGGGACCTGCGGCTGTCTCCGGCCGTCCGATTTGGCCTAGTGTGCGCAGCGACACGATCGACCGAAGGAGCATTCCCACGTGAAGCTCGAGCTGCGGGGGATCACCAAGCGTTTCGGCGCGCTGGTGGCGAACGACCACATCGACCTGGTGGTCGAGCCCGGCGAGATCCACGCGCTGCTGGGCGAGAACGGTGCCGGCAAGAGCACCCTCATGAACGTGCTGTACGGGTTCTACGACCCGGACGACGGCGAGATCCTCGTCGACGACCGCCCGGTCGAGTTCGCCGGCCCGGGCGACGCGATGGCCGCCGGCATCGGCATGGTGCACCAGCACTTCATGCTGGTCCCGGTCTTCACCGTCGCGGAGAACGTCGTCCTCGGCTACGAGCCGGTGAAGGGCGGCGGCATGATCGACCTCGCGGCCGCGCGCCGCCGCGTCAAGGAGATCTCCGACCGGTTCGGGTTCGACGTCGACCCCGACGCGATGGTCGAGGACCTCCCCGTCGGCGCGCAGCAGCGCGTCGAGATCATCAAGGCGCTGTCCCGGGACGCGAAGGTCCTCATCCTCGACGAGCCCACCGCGGTGCTGACGCCGCAGGAGACCGACGAGCTCATCGCGATCATGCGGCAGCTCAAGGCCGCGGGCACGTCGATCGTCTTCATCACCCACAAGCTCCGTGAGGTCCGCGCCGTCGCGGACCGGATCACGGTCATCCGCCGCGGCAAGGTCGTCGGCAGCGCCCGGCCCGACTCCGCCGAGACCGAGCTGGCCTCGCTCATGGTCGGCCGGTCGGTGTCCCTCGGCGTGGACCGCGCGCCCGCCCAGGCCGGTGAGGTGGCGCTGCAGGTCCGCAACCTGTCCGTCCTCGACGACGCGGGCGTGCGCCAGGTGGACGACGTGTCGTTCGACGTGGCCCGCGGCGAGATCGTCGCGGTCGCCGGCGTGCAGGGCAACGGCCAGACGGAGCTCACCGAGGTGATCCTCGGCCTGCAGCAGCCGGTGGCCGGGTCCGTCGTGCTCGACGGCACCGAGCTGGTCGGCCGCACCGTCAAGCAGGTGCTCGACGCGGGCGTGGGCTTCGTGCCCGAGGACCGCACCGAGGACGGCGTCGTCGCCGACTTCTCGGTCGCCGAGAACCTCATCCTCGACCTGTACGACCGGGCGCCGTTCGCCCGCGGCATCTCGCTGGACCCCCGGAAGGTGCAGGAGAACGCCGAGCGCCGCACGGTGGAGTTCGACGTCCGCACCCCGTCGGTCGACGCGCACGCCGGGACGCTGTCCGGCGGCAACCAGCAGAAGGTCGTCCTGGCACGCGAGATGTCCCGCCCCCTGCGGCTGTTCATCGCGTCCCAGCCCACCCGCGGCCTCGACGTCGGCTCCATCGAGTTCGTGCACCAGCGGATCGTGCAGGAGCGGGACACCGGCACGCCGGTCATCATCGTGTCGACCGAGCTCGACGAGGTGCTCGCGCTGGCCGACCGGATCGTCGTCATGTACCGCGGCCGCATCGTCGGCATCGTCCCGGGGGGCACCGACCGCGACGTCCTCGGCCTCATGATGGCCGGCGTCCCGCAGGCCGAGGCCGTCCAGCAGGCGGCGACCCACCACACCGTGCTCGGCGAGGCCGACATCGAGGCCTCCGAGGAGGAGAGCAAGTGAGCCAGGCGACCCCCGCCCCCGAGCAGCCGCCGGCCGGGTCCACCGCGCCGGCGCGCCGCGACGACGGCCTCGAGTCCCGCGCCCAGGGCGCGCTGCGCGAGATGCTGGAGAGCAGCTGGCTGGTGACGCTCGCGGCCCTGGTGCTCGCGCTCGTCATCTCCGGCGTGCTGATCGCGGCCGCCGACAGCGCCGTGCAGGACGCCGCCGGGTACTTCTTCGCGCGGCCGGCGGACTTCTTCTCCGCGGCGTGGGACGCCGTCTGGGGCGCCTACGTGGCCCTGTTCCAGGGCGCGGTCTTCGACCCGGGCGCCGCGACGTTCGCCCGCGGGATCCGCCCCATCACCGAGACCATGACCTGGGCCGTGCCGCTGATCCTCGCGGGTCTCGGGCTCGGCATCGGCTTCCGGGCCGGCATGTTCAACATCGGCGCGCAGGGCCAGATCATCCTCGGCGCGATCTTCGCCGGGTACATCGGCTTCGCGTGGGACCTCCCGCCGGTGCTGCACCTGCTGCTCGCCGTGATCGGCGGCGTGATCGGCGGCGGGCTGTGGGCCGGCATCGCGGGCTACCTCAAGGCCCGGACCGGGGCCAACGAGGTCATCGTCACGATCATGCTCAACAACATCGCGATCTACCTGGTGGGCTACCTGCTCACCACGTCCGCGTTCAAGCGGGGCGACAGCAACAACCCGGTGTCCCCGCCCATCGCGGAGAACGCGCTGTACCCGCAGCTGCTCGGGCCGCAGTTCCGGCTGCACCTCGGCTTCGTGGTGGCGATCCTCGCCGCCGTGTTCGTCTGGTGGCTGATGAACCGGTCGACGGTCGGGTTCGCGTTCCGCGCCGTCGGGTCCAACCCGAGCGCCGCGCGCACGGCGGGCATCAACGTCAACCGCATGTACCTGCTGGTCATGCTGGTCGCCGGCGGTCTCGCCGGCATGGCCGGCACCGCGCAGGTGCTCGGCACGGAGAAGGTGCTCACCGCCGGCATCGCGGCGTCCTTCGGGTTCGACGCGATCACCGTCGCGCTGCTCGGCCGGTCCAAGCCGCTCGGCACGTTCTTCGCCGGCCTGCTGTTCGGCGCGCTGCGCGCGGGCGGCTTCGCGATGCAGTCCCGCACCGGCACGCCGATCGACATCGTGCTGGTCGTGCAGTCCCTCGTCGTGCTGTTCATCGCGGCGCCCCCGCTGGTGCGCGCGGTGTTCCGCCTCCCGTCCCCCCGCGGTCCCGGCGCCCAGCCGGCCGAGCTCGCCGCGCCCGTCGTCAAGGAGGCCGCCGCGTGAGCGCCGTCGCCGCCCCCGCCCCCGCGCGCGCCGCGGCGGGCAAGCCGCTGCCGCCGATCTCGTACAAGGCGCCGATCGCGTACGGCGCGGTCGCCGCGGTCGCGCTGCTGCTGTTCGGGATCCTGCCCGCCTCCGGCCGCGAG
Source organism: Cellulomonas sp. IC4_254 (assembly GCF_011603975.1). Taxonomy (GTDB): domain Bacteria; phylum Actinomycetota; class Actinomycetes; order Actinomycetales; family Cellulomonadaceae; genus Cellulomonas. Next base: position 6,865 of record NZ_JAANNB010000067.1, read on the forward strand.
ACGTCGTTCACGATGTTCGCGCCGGGGGAGAACATCGAGTTCACCGTGCCGTCCAAGCCGACGGCGATCGTGCTCTGCCTGATCGCCCTCGGCCTGGCCGCGTGGTCGTTCCAGGCCACGCGCACCCGCCGCAAGGTCGGCGTGTGGCTCCCCGCCGTGTACGCGGTGGTGCTGGTCTTCGCGCTCCTCACCTGGGCCGTCGCGGGCAAGGCGCAGCCGCTGCCGCTCACCAGCCTGCTGCAGGGCTCGCTGTTCCTCGCGGTGCCGCTCGTGTTCGGCGCCCTCGCCGGCCTGGTGAGCGAGCGGTCGGGCATCATCAACATCGCGATCGAGGGCCAGCTGCTGGCCGGCGCGTTCCTCGCCGCGGTGGTCGCGACCATCACGTCCAGCGCGTACGCCGGCCTGATCGCCGCGCCGATCGCCGGCGCCCTGGTGTCGGCCCTGCTGGTCGCGTTCGCGATCAAGTACGTGGTCGACCAGATCATCGTCGGCGTCGTGCTCAACGTGCTGGTCGTCGGCATCACCAGCTACCTGTTCTCCACCGTGCTCAAGGAGAACGCCGGCACGCTGAACACGCCGCCGCGCCTGCCGACGCTGCCCATCCCCGGGCTCGCCGACATCCCGGTCATCGGCCCGGTGCTGTTCCGGCAGACGATCCTCGTCTACCTCATGTACGTCGTGGTGATCGTGCTGCAGGTGCTGGTGTTCCGCAGCCGCTGGGGCCTGCGGATGCGCGCGGTGGGTGAGCACCCGAAGGCCGCCGACACCGTCGGCATCAAGGTCAACCGCACCCGCGTGTGGAACACGCTGCTGGGCGGCGCCATCGCCGGCCTCGGCGGCGCGTTCTTCACGGTCGCGAACGGCCTGGCGTTCGGCAAGGAGATGACCGGCGGGAAGGGCTTCATCGCCCTCGCCGCGATGATCCTCGGCCGGTGGAGCCCGAAGGGCGCGCTCGCCGCGGCCCTGCTGTTCGGGTTCGCCGACAACCTGCAGGTGGTGCTCGGCATCATCGGCACGCCGATCCCGAGCCAGATCATGCTGATGACCCCGTACGTGGTGACGATCTTCGCCGTCGCCGGCCTCGTCGGACGCGTGCGCGCGCCCGCCGCGGAGGGCATCGCCTACGTGAAGTGAGCACGTCACGACCGCCGTCGCCCGCGCAGGGCGGCGGCGGTCGTGCTTCACGGGCACACTCGGGAGCGTCCGAGCAGGTGCCGTGAGACGCCCCGCACCGCCGGGGAGAAGAGGAGACCTGCCGTGCCTGAGATGCCGGAGCGGCCCGAGATCGACTGGGACGCCCTGCGTGCCGCGGCCACCGAGGTCATGCACCGCGCGTACGTCCCGTACTCAAAGTTCCCCGTCGGCGTCGCGGCGCTCGTGGACGACGGCCGCGTGGTCGTCGGCTGCAACGTCGAGAACGCGTCCTACGGCCTGACCCTGTGCGCCGAGTGCGCGCTGGTGTCCGGCCTGCACGTGTCCGGCGGCGGGCGCCTGGTGGCGTTCGCCTGCGTGGACGCCCACGGGAACGCCCTGATGCCGTGCGGCCGCTGCCGCCAGCTCCTGTGGGAGCACGGGGGACCCGACCTGCTCGTCGACACGGTGAGCGGGATCAAGCCGATGACCGAGGTGCTGCCCGACGCGTTCGGGCCGGCCGACCTGGTCGAGAGGAAGTCGTCGTGAGCACCACCCCGAGCACCGAGAAGTTCGACGCCGTCGACGTGATCGTCGCCAAGCGCGACGGTCACCGCCTGACGGACGCCCAGATCGACTGGGTCATCGACGCGTACACCCGCGGCGTGGTCGCCGAGGAGCAGATGTCCGCCCTCAACATGGCGATCCTGCTCAACGGCATGGACCGCGCGGAGATCTCCCGGTGGACCGCCGCGATGATCGCCTCCGGCGAGCGGATGGACTTCTCCGGCCTGCGCCGGCCCACCGCGGACAAGCACTCGACCGGCGGCGTCGGCGACAAGATCACGCTGCCGCTCGCGCCCCTCGTGGCCGTGTTCGACGTCGCGGTGCCGCAGCTGTCCGGTCGCGGCCTCGGCCACACCGGCGGCACCCTCGACAAGCTCGAGTCCATCCCGGGCTGGCGCGCGGCGCTGTCGAACGACGAGATGATGGCGCAGCTCGACGGCCCCGGCGCCGTGATCTGCCAGGCCGGCTCCGGCCTGGCGCCCGCCGACCGCAAGCTCTACGCGCTGCGCGACGTCACCGGCACCGTCGAGGCGATCCCGCTGATCGCGTCGTCGATCATGAGCAAGAAGATCGCCGAGGGCACCGGCGCGCTGGTGCTGGACGTCAAGGTCGGCTCCGGGGCGTTCATGAAGGACCTGGACCGCGCCCGCGAGCTCGCGCGCACCATGGTCGACCTCGGCACCGACGCGGGCGTCAACACCGTCGCGCTGCTCACCGACATGTCGACGCCGCTCGGCCTCACCGCGGGCAACGCGCTCGAGGTCCGGGAGTCGCTCGAGGTGCTCGCCGGCGGCGGTCCGTCCGACGTCGTCGACCTCACCGTCGCGCTGGCCGAGGAGATGCTCGCCGCCGCCGGTCGCCCCGGGGAGGACGTGCGGGCGGCGCTGGCGGACGGCCGCGCGATGGACGTGTGGCGCCGGATGATCGAGGCGCAGGGCGGCGACGCCGACGCGACGCTGCCGGTCGCGCGGCACACCGAGCAGGTGCTGGCCCCGGCCGACGGCGTGCTCACCCGGCTCGACGCGTACGCGGTGGGCATCGCGGCGTGGCGCCTCGGCGCCGGCCGCGCCCGCAAGGAGGACCCGGTGCAGGCCGGTGCCGGCGTGGAGCTGCACGCCAAGCCGGGCGACGCCGTGCGCGCGGGCCAGCCGCTGCTGACGCTGCACACGGACACCCCGGAGCGGTTCGAGCGCGCGAATGAGGCCCTGGAGGGCGGCTTCGACGTCGCCGCCGAGGCCCCGGCCGCCACGCCGCTGATCCTGGACCGCATCGCCGCGTCCTGAGCGAGCCCCGGGTCCGCGACCCGGCCGAGGCCCCGCAGCGCACCGCGCGCTGCGGGGCCTCGCGCGTCCCCGCCCCCCGATCCTTCCGTTGCCGAGCGGGCAGTAGATGTCCCTTCCCAGGGCGCGAAGGGGACATCTCTTGCCCGCTCGGCGGGGCGTGCGGACACGTGGGAGCGAGAATGGACGCTCGGCGAGCGAGGGGAGCGGGCGTGAGCGCGCGATCGGGTTGGCGCAGCGGGCAGCTGACGACGGTGCTGCGGGCGGTGCGCGGGCGGGTGGTGCCGCCGGCGCTGGGCGCGGGCGGCGCGTCCCTCGTCGACGCCACGACCGTCGCCGCGGCCGGCGCCCGGGCCGCGCTGCCGGACGGCGCCCTCGACGGCCTGGACGCCCGGCGGCGGGCGCAGGTGCTCGCCCCGCTCGACGTCCCCGCGGGCCGCACCGTCCGCTGGGGCACCGCCGCCGCGCGCCAGGTCGACGGCACCACCTGCGGCGCGGCCGTGCTCGGGCTGCTCGCCGCGGCGGGCGACCCGCGCCTCGCCCTCTGGCTGGTGTCCGGGCGGCTGCCCGAGGGCGGTCGACCGCCCGAGCTCGCCGGTCTCGACCTGCCGGAGCCCGCCGACCCGCACCACCCCGACGCCCCGACGTGGTTCCGGACCCCCGACGGCCGCGTCGTGCACGCGTCCGCCACCGGCGAGCAGGCCGCCGCGGCGCGCTGGGGGCTGCTGCAGGCCGCGCTGCACCGGCGGAGCACCGCACGGGCGCTCGCCGGCGTGCTGCCGTGGCCGCGTTCCCTCGGCACGCCGCCGTGGGGTGCCGCGCGCCTGGCCCGGTTCCCGGGGGTGCGGTACCGGTCGGTGCTCGTCGACGACACCCGGACGGCCGAGGTCGACGACCTGCTGGCGCGCGTGGACGCCGCGCTCGACCGGGGGGTGCCGGTGCCGCTGTACTCGGGCGGCGACCTGTCCGGCGGGCTCGGCGCGGCGGTCCCGCGGCACGTGGTGCTCGCGGTCGGGCGCGCGGGCGACGACTACCGGGTCTACGAGCCGGGCGCCGGGGCGGTGCTCCCGCTGCCGCGCGCGGCGCTGCGCGCGCCGTCGGGCCCGGTGCCGGCCCTCGGGCACTGGACCCACCTGGCCTGGGCGCTGCTCCCGACCCGCCCGCTCTGACGCCTCGCTCGTTCCGCCGGGGTTGCGCAACTCCACGGTTTCCGACGGTCCGGCGACTGCGTTCGCGCGCGGCGATGCGACCGGTCTGGCGGGTCGCGCGCGTCCGGGTCACGATGGGGGAGTACTCCGCCGCCGACGACAGGAGTGGACATGAGCACCGTTCCCGGCGACCGGACCTGGCGCGACGCCGGGCTCGTCGAGCCCGCGCTGACCGACCTGCCGGAGGTCACGCCCGACGACGACACCGACGCGCGCGACGGCGCCTACGAGCCGGACGACCCGCGGCCCGACCTGGCCGGCGAGGCCGACCCGGGCGACGTCGCCGAGCAGAAGACCGCCGTCCCCGAGGACGAGCGGGACGACTACCCCTGAGCCGCGGTCGCGCGCCGCGCAGGACCACCCGGGCGCCCGGATCCCGATGCGGGGTTCCGGGCGCCCGGCCACTACGGTGGGCGCATGACCGTGACCTTCGAGCAGATCGTCGCGCTGCCCAAGGTCCTCCTGCACGACCACCTCGACGGGGGCGTGCGCGCGCAGACCGTCGTCGAGCTCGCGGAGAAGGCCGGCCACCCGCTGCCGACCACCGACCCGGACGCGCTGGCGGCCTGGTTCCGGGACGCCGCGGACAGCGGCAGCCTCGAGGCCTACATCGCGACGTTCAGCCACACCCTGGCCGTCATGCAGCGGCCCAAGGCGCTGCGTCGCGTCGCCCGGGAGGCGGTGCTCGACCTCGCAGCCGACGGCGTCGTGTACGTCGAGGAGCGGTTCGCCCCCGAGCTGCACCAGGAGGGCGGGCTGTCGCTGCAGCAGGCCGTCGACGCGGTGCTGGAGGGGCTCGCCGAGGGTGAGGCCGCGGCCGCCGAGCAGGGCCGCCCGATCCGCGCCCGCCTGCTGCTGTGCGCCATGCGCCAGTCCGACCGCGCCGACGAGATCGCCGCGCTCGCCCTCGCGAACCGGGACCGCGGCGTCGTCGGCTTCGACATCGCCGGGCCCGAGGCGGGCTTCCCGGCCAGCGCCCTGGGCGCCGCGTTCGCGCAGCTCCGCACCGCCCGGTTCCCCGTCACCGTGCACGCCGGCGAGGCCGCGGGCCGCGACTCGATGGACGAGGCCGTCGACGTCGGCGCCCTCCGCCTGGGCCACGGCGTGCGGCTGGTCGACGACATCCGGACCGGCGACGACGGCGCCCCCGTGCTCGGCCGGCTCGCGCACTGGGCCCGGGACCGCGGCATCGCCCTCGAGGTGTGCCCGACGTCGAACCTGCAGACCGGCGCCGCCGCTTCGATCGCCGAGCACCCCGTCACCCAGCTGCTGCGCCTCGGGTTCGCCGTCACCGTGAACACCGACAACCGCCTGCAGTCCCGCACCGGCCTCAGCCGCGAGCTGCACCTGCTCGTCACCGAGGCGGGCTGGACCCTCGACGACGTGCGGACGGTCACCCTGACCGCCGCCCGCCACGCGTTCGTGCACGCCGACGAGCGCCAGGACCTCATCGACCGGGTCATCGCGCCCGGTCACGCACCGACCGGAACAGGAAGGCACCGCGCATGACCCAGTCCCTCGACGCCGCCGCGCTGGCGCAGTTCGTCGACCACACGCTGCTCAAGCCCGAGGCGACCCGCGCGGACGTCGAGGCGCTCGTCACGGAGGGCGCCTCCCTCGGCGTCTACTCCGTGTGCGTCTCGCCGTCGTTCCTGCCGCTGGACGCCCAGGGCCTCAAGATCGCCACCGTCTGCGGCTTCCCGTCGGGCAAGCACCACAGCGACGTCAAGGCCGCCGAGGCCGCCCGCTCCGTCGCCGACGGCGCGGACGAGGTCGACATGGTGATCGACGTCGGCGCCGCCAAGGAGGGCCGGTTCGCCGACGTCCAGGCCGACATCGCCGCCGTCCGCGCCGCCACCCCGGCGCCGGTCGTGCTCAAGGTCATCATCGAGTCCGCCGCGCTGACCGACCACGAGATCGTCGAGGTCTGCCGGGCCGCCGAGGCCGCGGGCGCCGACTTCGTGAAGACCTCGACCGGCTTCCACCCCGCCGGCGGCGCCTCCGTGCACGCCGTCGAGATCATGAACGCGACCGTCGGCGGCCGCCTCGGCATCAAGGCCTCGGGCGGCATCCGCACCACGGCCGACGCCCTGGCGATGATCGAGGCCGGCGCGACCCGGCTCGGCCTGTCCGGCACCGCCGCGGTGCTCGGCGGCTTCGAGGCGGACGGCGGGTACTGAGTCCCCGGCGCGCCCGCGCCCCGCACGACCGACGGCCCGTCACCCCGGCAGGGGGACGGGCGGTCGGTCGTGATTCGAGATCCAGAGAACAGTCGACAATCAGATCGCGGACTCAGCCCAGATCGCGCAGTACGTCGTTCTTGATGTCATCAATGCCTAGAATTGCCAACTTGACGCTCGTGTACAGCTGGCCGAGTGCGTCGTTGAGGACGTCCGAGTATCCGGTCGCGATCTCGGTAACCTTCATGCGGCGTTCAGACGAGCTGTCCTTGGAAGCCCATAGTTCTAGTCGATAAGGGGGCTCGTCATCCTCGTCGCGAGAAGCCAGATAGTACGTGTATTTGCCGCTCGACGCGGTGTACTCGTCACCACCCGACCACGGCTCCCACTCCAGATTTCTCGACGTCGTTCGCTGGCGGAGTCGGATTACGATGGCAAGCGCGTCGTCGACGTCGATGCTACTCATGATCATTGATCTCCCGCTGGATTCGTGCGACAGCCGCGCTCACCGAGACTGACGCCTTTCCGATCTTGACTCGCGAGATTTTTACGATCTCAACAAGGGGACGCTTTGGTCCCTGAGTCAACTCAGTCTTCGCTCGCCGGGCTGCTGCAACAGATTGTACGAGTAGATCTGCAAGAGCGACATCGTCTGGTTGCATCTTGCCTCGCAACATCTCAGCAACTTCACTCGCGAGACGACTATAGCTAACGAGCGCGCGCTCGGCGGCATCAGCGTCGCCAGACTTGACCGCTGCGTCAAGTTCGTCTTCAAGTTTATGCAGGTTCGGAAGCATCAAGAGCAGATCATTCGCAATTGCACGACTCTGCATCTGCTCTAGAAGGCGCTTCGACTCTTCCGCCGCATTTGCGCTCCGCCTGAGCTGAATCCATGCTAGCCCAAATCCAAGCGCGGTGAACACAAGTTGGGCGAAGGAGAGCCAATCGGCGCGCTCCCAGGCCGACTCGGTCCCGAGCTGCCAAATCCAGTTCATGCGGTTCTGTTTTCGTGTTTTGGCACTTAGACCAGCCCCAGCGCCGCCGCCACGTCCGCGCGCACCGCGTCCAGCCGCGCCCGCGCGGCGACCCGCGCCTGGCCGACCGACGCGTCCGACGCGTGCTCCTCGACCGGCACGACGACCTCGAGGTAGCACTTCACCTTGGGCTCGGTGCCGGACGGCCGCACGATCACGCGGGTGTCGTCCTGGGTGAGCAGCCGGATGCCGTCGGTGGGCGGCAGGCCGTCGCGGTCGGCGTCCGAGCCGGCGGCCAGGTCGACGACGGTCAGGACCGGCGAGCCCGCGAGGACGACCGGCGGGTGCTCGCGCAGCCGCTGCATGGTCTCGGGGATCTGGGACAGGTCGGTGAACCGCGCCGAGAGCTGGTCGGTGAGGTGCAGGCCGTGCTGCCGGGCCAGGTCGTCCAGGACGTCGACGGGGGCGCGGCCCTCGGCCTTGAGGCGCGCGGCCAGGCCGGCGAGGGTCAGGGCGGCGGAGATGCCGTCCTTGTCGCGCACGTGCGCCGGGTCGACGCAGTAGCCGAGCGCCTCCTCGTAGCCGTACACGAGGCCCTCGACGCGGGAGATCCACTTGAAGCCCGTGAGCGTCTGGGCGTGCCGGAGGCCGGCGTGCGCGGCGATCCGGCCGAGCAGCCGGGACGACACGATGGAGTTCGCGAGCACGGGGGCGTCGGCCGCCACCGGCGCGCCCGTCGTGCCTAGCCGGGAGGCGGCCACGCTGCCGAGCAGCGCGCCGGTCTCGTCGCCGTGCAGCATCCGCCAGCCGTCGGAGCCCGCGGCGCCGGCGCTCATGTGCGTCCGCATCCGGGGGTCGATCACGGCGGCGCCGCAGCGGTCGGCGTCGGGATCGAGGGCGATGACCAGGTCGGCCTGCACCTCGGCGGCGAGCGCCACGGCCAGGTCGATCGCGCCGGGCTCCTCGGGGTTCGGGAACGCCACGGTCGGGAAGTCGGGGTCGGGCTCGGCCTGGAGCGCGACGACGTGCACGTCGGTGAAGCCCGCCTCGGCGAGCACCCGGCGGGCGGTGCCGCCGCCGACGCCGTGCATCGGGGTGAGCACCACGCGCAGGGCGGCGTGCCGGGCGCGGGCCTCGTCGGACAGGTCGGCGAGGCCGAGGACCTCGGCGACGTAGGCGTCGACGATCTCGGGGCCGACGGTCGACCAGCCGTCCGCGGCGCGCGGGACGGCGGCGACGGACGGGACGCGGCCGATCTCGGCGGCGATGGCGCCGTCCATCGGCGGGACGATCTGGGCGCCCTGGCCGGAGTCGGTGACGACGCGGCCGCCGAGGTAGACCTTGTAGCCGTTGTCCTTGGGCGGGTTGTGGCTCGCGGTGACCATGACGCCGGCATCGGCGCCGAGGTGCCGGACGGCGAAGGCCAGGACCGGCGTCGGCAGGTACGGCGGCAGCATGACGACCTCGATGCCGACGGCGGTCAGCACGGCGGCGGTGTCGCGCGCGAAGTCGACGGAGCCGTGCCGGGCGTCGTGCCCCACGACGACCTTGGGCGCGGGGGAGACGCCCTCGAGCTCGCCCAGCAGGTACGCGCCGAGGCCGGACGCGGCCCGGATGACGACCGCGCGGTTCATCCGGTGCGGGCCGCCCTCGACGGCGCCGCGCAGGCCGGCGGTGCCGAACTGGAGCAGGCCCTGGAACCGGTCGGCGAGGTCCTCGCGCGCGTCGCGGACGTCGGTGGCCGCCTGCTGCTCCTCGGGGGAGGCGCCGCCCGGGACGGACGGCTCGCCGGCCTCGGCGCGGTCGAGCAGCGCGGTCAGCTCCGCGGCCGTGCGCGGGTCGGGGTCGTCGGCGATCCACGCGCGGACCCGTCCCGCGAGGTCGGCCCAGGCGTCGCCCCGCTCGATCGCGTCGGCCCCGGTCTCGGTGCGCTCGGTCATCCGTCTGCCGTCCTCCCCGGGGCGCCACGCCCCGACTTCGCTGCCTGCTGCGCGGCCCTCGGGCCGCGCTGGTGGTGCGCGCCGCGCCGCCACGGGAGCCCGGGCGGCGCGGCGCGTCGATCAGATGCGGCCGACGATGTCCGCCAGCAGCCGGCTGATCCGCGGGCCCGCCGCGGCGCCGGCCTCGAGGACCTCGGCGTGGGACAGCGGCTCGTCGCCGACGCCCGCCGCCAGGTTGGTCACCAGGGAGATGCCGAGCACCTCCATGCCGACGTGCCGGGCCGCGATGGCCTCGATGGTCGTGGACATGCCGACGAGGTCCCCGCCCATGATCCCGGCCATCTTCACCTCGGCCGGGGTCTCGTAGTGCGGGCCGCGGAACTGGACGTAGACGCCCTCGTCCAGCGACGGGTCGACCTCGCGGGCCACGTCGCGGAGCCGGCCGGCGTACAGGTCGGTGAGGTCGACGAACGTGGCGCCCTCCAGCGGGGACACGGTCGTCAGGTTGATGTGGTCCCGGATCAGCACCGGGGTGCCGGGGCCCCACGCCGGGTTCAGGCCGCCGCAGCCGTTGGTGAGCACGACGGTCGAGCAGCCGGCGGCCGCGGCGGTGCGGACGCCGTGCACGACGCGGCGCACGCCCTTGCCCTCGTAGAGGTGGGTGCGGGACCCGAGCACGAGCGCGTGCTTGCCGGTCGCGGCGATCCGGACGGACCGGATGGTGCCGACGTGGCCGACGACGGCCGGCGCGGCGAAGCCCGGGACGTCGGGCGCGGCGATCTCGGCGACGGTCTCGCCGAGCAGGTCGGCCGCGCCGCCCCAGCCGGAGCCGAGCACCAGCGCGACGTCGTGCTTCTCGACCCCGGTCGCCTCCGCGAGGTACGCGGCGGCGTCGGCCGCGACGGCCAGCGGGTCGGTGGTCGGGTCGTCGAGGCGGGCGTCGTCGGCCATGCGGGTGCTCCTTGCGGTGCGTGCGGCGGTGTCGGTGCGGGGTGGCGACCCGGCGCGCGGGACACGTGCGGTCGCAACGGTCGAGCGTACCGGCCCGGCCCCCGGGAACGGGCCGCGGAAGGTCCCGCCGTCGCGCGTGGCGGGGGTGCGTCCGCGGCGCGAACCGGGAAGATGGACCCGTGACGCCGTCGACCCCCACGCCCGCGCCCGCC
>NZ_JAANNB010000068.1 GCF_011603975.1 Cellulomonas sp. IC4_254
GTCGCTGGCGCGACGTCGCCCGGGCCGCGGGCCTGCTCGGCGCGGACGGCGTGCCGCGGCCGACGATCTTCGCCGAGATGTCGGCGCTCGCGGTCGGGACCGGCGCGCTCAACCTCGGGCAGGGGTTCCCCGACGTCGACGGCCCGGAGTCGGTGAAGCGGGTCGCGGCGGAGGCGATCGCGGCGGGCGCCAACCAGTACCCGCCGGGCCCCGGCATCCCGGAGCTGCGCCGCGCGGTCGCCGCGCACCAGGAGCGGCACTACGGCCTGACGCCCGACCCCGGCACCGAGGTGCTGATCACCACCGGTGCGACCGAGGCGCTGGCCGCCGCCGTGCTCGCGCTCACCGAGCCGGGCGACGAGGTGCTGACGCTCGAGCCGTTCTACGACTCGTACGCCGCGGTCATCGGGCTGGCCGGGGCGCGGCACACCACCGCGCCGCTCGCCGCCACGCCCGACGGGTTCCGCCTGGACGCCGACGCCCTGCGCGCCGCGGTCACCGACCGGACCCGCGTCATCCTGCTGAACACCCCGCACAACCCGACGGGCGCGGTGCTGACCCGCGAGGAGCTCGCGGTGGTCGCCGAGGTCGCCGAGCGGCACGACTGCGTCGTCGTCACCGACGAGGTGTACGAGCACCTGACCTACGACGGCGTGCCCCACGTCCCGTTCGCGACGCTGCCCGGCGCAGCGGCGCGCACGCTCACGATCTCGTCGGCGGGCAAGACGTTCTCGTTCACGGGCTGGAAGATCGGCTGGGTCACGGGGCCGGCGGCGCTGGTGGACGCGGTGCGCGCGGTGAAGCAGTTCCTCACGTACGTGTCGGGCGCGCCGTTCCAGCCGGCGATCGCGCACGCGCTCGACCTGGAGACGACCGACGCCCCCGACGCCGGGTACGTGCGCGGGCTTGCCGCGTCGCTCGCCGCCCGCCGGGACCTGCTGAGCGCGGGGCTGACCGCCGCCGGGTTCGACGTGGTGCGGCCCCAGGGCACGTACTTCGTCGTCGCCGACGCCGCGCGGCTGCTCGACGGGCCGCTCGCGCGGCACGGCCTGCGCGACGCGGCGGACCTGTGCCGGGCGCTGCCCGGGCTCGCCGGCGTGGTCGGCGTCCCGGTCGGCGCGTTCACGCACGACGGCTCGACCGCGGACCGGGCGCTGCGCACCGCGGTGCGGTTCACCTACGTGAAGCAGGAGGCCGTGCTCCGCGAGGCCTCGGACCGCCTGGCCGCCCTCGCGGGCTGAGCCGGGCGGCGACTCCCGATCCCCACCGGATCGTCGCGTGACCACCCGGGCGATCGTGGTGCGACGCGACGATCGGGTGGGTGTCGAGGACGGGCGGGCCGATCCCCGAGCGGGTCAGCGCGTCTCGACCGCGGCGCCCAGGCCGCCCTCGGTCCAGCCGCCGCGGCGGTACGCCGGGGTGGCGAGCGCGAGCACGAGCAACGCCCCGCCCGCGCCGGCGAGCATGACCGTCGCCATCGCCCAGGCCGACTCGCCGAGCACGCCGACCAGGGGCGCGACGACGCCCGAGACACCGGCCTGCAGCGCACCGATGAACGCCGCCGCGGTGCCGGCGCGCTCGCCGTGCCGGGACAGCGCGATCGCCGAGGCGTTCGGCGGCGTGAAGTTGACCAGCGACATCGTGAAGAACAGCACCACCAGCAGCGCCGGCAGCCCGCCCCACCCGGTCAGCGCGAGCACCAGCAGCGCGAGGACCAGCACGAACGACGCCGGCAGGGCGACCCGGATGATCTGGATGGGCGCGTACCGGCGGACCAGCGCGGCGTTCACCTGCGCGCCACCGACCAGGCCGATGCCGTTGATCGCGAACACCAGCGCGAACTGCCCGGCGGTCAGGCCGTAGCCCTCGCGGAGCACGAACGGGGAGCCCACGACGTAGCTCATCAGCACGGCCAGGCCGAGACCGGGCAGCAGGGCCAGGGCGACGAAGTGCCGGTCGCGGAGCAGCACCCGGTACCCGCTCCACACGCCGCGCGCCGAGGTCAGCCGCCGCTCGCGCGGCAGGGTCTCGGGCAGGCGGAGCAGCACGACGACCCACAGGCCCGCGCCGTAGATCGCGAGGGCGACGAACACCGCGCGCCAGCCGAACTCGCCGGCGATCAGGCCGCCGACGCTCGGGGCGAACAGCGGCGCGACACCGATGACGAGCATGAGCCGGGACAGCAGCCGGGACGCGTCCGGGCCGACGAACCGGTCCCGGATCACCGCCATCGCGACGACCGACGCCGACGCGTTGAAGAACCCCTGCACCATCCGCAGCCCGATGAGCGGGATGATCGCCGGCGCGACGGCGCACAGCAGCGAGGTCACGACGTGCAGCGCGATGCCGATCAGGACGGGCAGCCGCCGGCCGAACCGGTCGGACAGCGGGCCGATGACGAGCTGCCCGACGGCGCCGCCGACCAGCATCATCGTCATCGTCAGCTGGGCCGCGGCCGCGCTGGTGTCCAGGTCCCGCGCCACGTCGGGCAGCGACGGCAGGTAGATGTCGGTGGTGATCGCGGGCAGCGCGGTCATCACGCCCAGCAGCAGGACGTACTTCGCGGTGGGGCGGAACGCGGGCGCGGTGGCCGCCCCGGCCGGCGGCGGCGCGGTGGTCGTCGAGGGTCGGGCGGGGGTCGGGACGGGTTCGCCGGTGCTCATCTCGGCTGCATCGTCGCACGCGCCGCGCGCCGGTGCGAATCGATTCGACCCGTCGCAGGTCACCCCGGCGACGCCTCGTGCGGCGGGGCGTCAGTCCTCCGGGCCGAGCTCCTGGAACACGGTCAGCTGCAGCCCCGCCGGGCCCTCGAGCCGCGCGTTGAGCGACCGCCACGGCGTCTCGGTGGGCGGCGCGACGAGCTCGGCCCCGCCCTGGTCGACCAGCCGTTCCGTCGTCGCCCGGGTGTCGGCCACCTCGAACGCGACGCGCACGTGCCGCGCGACCTGCCGGCCGACCTCGACGTCGTCGATCAGCCGCTTCTGCGCGGGGTTCGCGATCTCCAGCGTGGCCCGCCCCGCGTCGAGGATCGCGACGTGCGCGCCGTCGCCGCCCTCGTACGCCTCGAGCTGCTCCAGCCCGAGCACGTCGCGGTAGAACGCCAGGGCGGCGTCGTAGTCCTCGGCCTCGACCACCAGCCGGAGCTGGCGCACGGGGCGCACGGGGCGCTCCCCGCCCCCGGCCCCGGTCCCCGTCCCGTCCGCCACCGTCACGCCGTCCGGATCCGCACCGGGGCCAGCGCCCCGATGCCCTCGAGCTCCCGCTCGGGCAGCGGCTCCAGCAGCATCCCCGGCGCGTCGAGCAGCAGCCGGGCGGTCGCCGGGTCGGTCAGCACCGTGCTCGGGTCGGCGATGTCCGTGAGCCGCGCCGCGACGTTGACCGACGGCCCGAACACGTCGCCGAACCGGGACAGCACCCGGCCCCACACCACGCCGACCCGCACCGGGGTCACGCCGCGCGCGCCCTCGGCCAGCCCGCCGGCCCCGCGCTCCCGCTCGACGTCGAGGTCGCCGCCCAGCACCCGAGCGAGCTCCAGCGCGACCTTCGCGCCGGTCCGCACGTCGTCGGCCACGAACAGCACCGCGTCGCCGATCGTCTTGACCACGCGCCCGCCGCACTGGGTGACGACGTCGCGCGCGGCGGTCTCGAACCGCTGCACGAAGTCGGACAGGTCCGTGGAGCCGAGGCCGGCGGTGCGGCGGGTGAACGACACCATGTCGGCGAACCCGACGGCGCGCGCGAGCGGCAGCGCGGCGGGGTCCGCCTCGGCCGCCCCGGCCTCGCCGCCGGCCGCGAACTCGACGGCGTACCGCGCGGCGATCGACGCGAGGTGCCGGCGGTAGGAGTGCAGCAGCTGGGCCTCGAGGACGGGCGCCAGGCGCGGCAGCTCGTCCAGGACCGCGCGGCGGGCGGCCGGGTCGTCCAGGTCGCGCCGGGTCGCCATGTCCTCGACCAGCGCCTCAACCTGCCAGAGCGCGAGCCGGTCGCTGGTGTGCCCGAGCGCGCGGGTCAGGGAGATCATCGTGCGGCTGCCGACGTCGTCCTCCCGCAGCAGCGCGGCGACCCGCTCGACGGCCTCGGCGTCCCGGCCGGTGAAGGCGACGTCGTCGGCGTCCGGGTGCGGCAGGCCGAGCGTCCGCCAGTACAGCCGCACCAGCTCCAGGTCGAGCCCCGACCGGTCGGCGAGGTCGCGCAGCGACAGCGTCCGCGGGCCGCCGAGCAGCGCCGCGTCCAGCGCGGCCGCCTGCACCCCGTCCTGCACCTCGTCCGTCACGACAGCGACCCTAGTTCACCGACCGGGCGCACGTGACGCACGTCACCGGCGAGCAGCACCCGCTCCGCCCCGGCCGCGTCCCGGACCACCAGGGCGCCGTCGGCGTCGATCCGCTCGGCGGTCCCGCGCAGCTCCGAGCCGTCCGGCAGCGTGGCCCGGACCGGCCCGCCCAGGGTGAGGCAGGCGTCCGCGACCGCCGTGTCCAGGCCGGCCGCCGCGACGTCGCCGCCGTGGTCCTGCCAGCGCCGCAGCACCGCGACGACCTCGCCGACCACGGCGACCAGCAGCGCCGTCCGGTCGACGCCCGGCGCCCCCGCCGCGCGCAGCGAGGTCGCGCTCGGCACCGGCAGCTCGTCCGGCGCCTGGTCGACGTTGATCCCGACGCCCAGCACGACCGTGTCCCCCGCGGGCGCGACCTCGGCGAGGATCCCGACCGCCTTGCGGTGCGGGCCCCAGCCCGGCAGGTCGGCCCCGTCCGCGGGGGGCAGCAGCACGTCGTTCGGCCACTTCACCCCGGCCGCGAGCCCCGTGGCCGCCCGCACGGCGCGCGCCACCGCGAGGCCGGTGAGCAGCGGCAGCCAGCCCCACCGGTCGCGCGGCACGCCGGGGCGCACAGCCAGGGACAGGGTCAGCGCGGCGCCCGCCGGGGTGGTCCACGTGTGGTCGGCGCGGCCGCGGCCCGCCTGCTGGTGCTCGGCGACGAGCAGCCCGCCGTCCGCCCACGACGGGTCGGCCGCGACCCGCGCGAGCAGCTCGGTGCTGGTCGACCCCGCGGCCGGCAGCACCTCGCACCGGCGCAGCGGCCCCGCGGGGTGCAGCAGGGCCGCCCGCACCTGGTCGGCGCGCAGCGGTGCGCGGGCCGGGCCGGTCGCACCGGTCGCGCCCGGGGTCCCGACGGGCTCGGTGTCGTCCACGGGTCCATCCTCGCCCGCCCCGCTCGCGACCGCGTTGTGGCATTCGCACGACCCGGCGCGCGGGAGTCCGTGCCCGTCGCCCAGGCCGGTCCGGGCGCGGGCCCACTAGCCTCGTGCGGGTGACCGACCAGCTCCCGGCGGACCAGACCGCCGCCACGCCCGCCGCCCCCCGGCCCGCCGGCACCGCCGCCAAGGTCGCCGACCTGGCCGACCGGCACCGCCGCGCCGTGACGGAGCCCGAGCAGGCGGCGGCCCAGAAGCAGCACGCCCGCGGCAAGCGCACCGCCCGCGAGCGCATCGAGGCGCTCCTCGACCCGGGCTCGTTCACCGAGCTCGACGCGTTCGTCCGGCACCGCTCGACCAACTTCGGCCTCGACCGCAAGCGCGTCCCCGGGGACGGCGTCGTCGTCGGGCACGGCACGGTCGACGGCCGCCCGGTCGCCGTCTACTCCCAGGACTTCACGGTGTTCGGCGGCAGCCTCGGCGAGGTGCACGGCCAGAAGATCACCAAGGTGATGGACCTGGCGCTGCGCACCGGCATGCCGCTGGTCGGGATCAGCGACGGCGGCGGCGCCCGCATCCAGGAGGGCGTCGCGGGCCTCACCCAGTTCGCGGAGATCTTCCGGCGCAACGTCGCCGCCTCGGGCGTCATCCCGCAGATCAGCCTGATCCTCGGCCCCTCGGCCGGCGGCGCGGTGTACTCCCCCGCGCTGACGGACTTCATCGTCATGGCCGACGGCACGTCCAACATGTTCATCACCGGCCCCGACGTGATCCGCGCGGTGACCGGCGAGGACGTCGGCTTCGAGGAGCTCGGCGGCGCGACCACGCACAACACCCGGTCGGGCGTCGCGCACTACCTGGCATCGGACGAGGACGACGCGCTGGACTACGTGCGCTCGCTGCTGTCCTACCTGCCGCAGAACAACCTCACGGACCCGCCGGCGTACCCGCAGGAGGCGGACCTCGAGGTCACCGACGAGGACCTGGAGCTCGACGCCCTGGTGCCGGACTCCGACAACCAGCCGTACGACATGCGGACCGTCGTCGAGCACGTGCTGGACGACGGCGACCTGCTGGAGGTCCAGCCGCTGTTCGCCCGGAACGTCCTGGTCGGCTTCGGCCGGGTCGAGGGGCACGCGGTCGGGATCGTGGCCAACCAGCCGCTCACGATGGCGGGCACGCTCGACATCGACGCGGCCGAGAAGGCGGCGCGGTTCGTGCGGACCTGCGACGCGTTCAGCATCCCGGTGCTGACGTTCGTCGACGTCCCGGGCTTCTTGCCCGGCACCGACCAGGAGTGGAACGGCATCATCCGCCGCGGCGCGAAGCTCATCTATGCCTACGCGGAGGCGACCGTCCCGCTCGTCACCGTCATCACCCGCAAGGCGTACGGTGGCGCGTACATCGTCATGGGGTCGAAGCAGCTCGGCGCCGACGTGAACCTCGCGTGGCCCACGGCGCAGATCGCGGTGATGGGCGCCGGCGGTGCGGTGAACATCCTGCAGCGCGGCGCGCTCAAGGAGGTCGCCGAGGCCGGCGGTGACGTCGAGGCCGAGCGCGCCCGGCTCACCCGCGAGTACGAGGAGGCCATCGTGAACCCGTGGGACGCCGCGGACCGCGGCTACGTGGACGCGGTCATCGCGCCCGCCGAGACCCGGTCGCAGATCGTGCGCGCGCTGCGCGTGCTGCGCACCAAGCGCGCGGCGCTGCCGCCCAAGAAGCACGGGAACATCCCGCTGTGACCGGCGACCCGCTGCTGCCCGGCCCCGAGGACCACGGCGGCCACGACCACGGCACGCACGACCACGCGGGCGGCGCGCACGGCCCCGAGCCGCTGCCCGGGGTCGACACCGGCGCCATGCACGGCGTGGTGGACGAGCTCGCCGCGGCGCTGCACGACTACGTGGACACCGCCGCCGGCGTGCGCGCCGAGTTCGGCGCCTCCGAGGCCGACGAGGACCCCCGGGTGCTCGCGCTCGAGTCCCGCGTCTCCGCGCTGAACGCCCGGCTGTACGACCTGCTGCACGAGAGCCTCGGCATGCACTCCGAGCTCACCGGCATGACGTGGGAGGACGAGGCCGCGCCGTCCGAGGCGCCCGCCGCCGACGAGGACACCGACGAGTTCCACCTCGGGTTCGTGATCAGCGTGCCGGCCGCGCCGCACGACCAGTCCATCGACGCCGTGCTCGGCATCGTCGACAACGGCGGCGCGGAGATCGTCGAGCGCCTGCTGGACAGCGGCTTCACCGTCGAGGGCTGGGGCGCGTCCCGCGGGGCGCCCGTGACGTTCGAGGACGACGAGGACGGCGGGGACGAGGCGTGAGCGGCGACGCCGCGGCGCTGCCGCACGTCCAGGTGGTCCGGGGCACGCCGGACGACGTCGAGCTCGCGGCGCTGGTCGCCGGCCTGGTCGCGGCGTCCGTGCCCGGGGACGACGACGCGGTCGAGGACGCGCTGCCCCGCGCGGGCTGGGCGGACCGGGCGCGGACGCTCCCCGGCGCGCGGGGTGCGTGGCGGACCGGGCCGGACGCCTGGCGGCGCAGCCTGCGCTGACGCGGCCCCGCCGGCCGCCCGCGCCCGGCCGGGGCCGATGGGGAAAGCCCGGGCGCCCCGGCGCGACGCCGGTAGGGTCGTCCGGGTGAGCACTGCACCCGACACCACCGGGGCGCCGCAGCGCCCCGCGACCCCGATCGACGCCGTCGCCGACGCGTACGTCGCGACCACCGCCGCCCTCGACCCGTTCGGCGCGACCGCGCTCGGCGTCACGGGCCACGACCACGAGGTCACCGACCTCTCCCCCGCCGGGCACGAGGCGCGCGCGGACGCGGCCCGCGCCACGCTGGCGCAGCTCGACGGCCTCGCCCCGGCCGACGAGGTGGACGCCGTCACGCTCGCCGCGATGCGCGAGCGCCTCGGCCTCGACCTCGAGCTGCACGAGGCCGGCGAGTGGCTCGCCGACCTCAACGTCATCGCCTCGCCCGTCCAGGGCATGCGCGACGTCTTCGACATCATGGCCACCGACGGGCCCGAGGCCTGGGCGACCACCGCCCAGCGGCTCGCGGGCCTGCCGCGCTCCGGCGCCGGCTACGTCGAGTCGCTGCGCCTGGCCGCGTCGCGCGGGCAGGTCCCGGCGATCCGCCAGGTCCGCGAGGCCATCGCGCAGGCCGAGGAGCTGGCCGACGCGTCGTCGTCGTTCTTCACCTCGTTCGTCACCGGCCCCGAGGCCGCCGCCGCGGTCGAGGAGGGCGGCGACGCGCTCCGCGCGGACCTGGAGCGCGGCGCGGAGGCCGCCCGGCAGACCTACGCCGACCTGGTGACGTTCCTGCGCGACGAGCTCGCCCCGCAGGCGCCCGAGGCGGACGCCGCGGGCCGCGAGCGCTACGCGCTGTGGTCCCGGTACTTCCTGGGCGCGACCGTCGACCTGGACGAGACCTACCAGTGGGGCCTCGAGGAGCTCGCGCGCGTCGTCGCCGAGCAGGAGGCCGTGGCGGCCGAGATCGCCGGCCCGGGCGCCACCGTCGAGCAGGCCGTCGCCGCGCTGGACGCCGACCCGTCCCGCCGGCTCGAGGGCACCGAGGCGCTGCAGCGCTGGATGCAGGAGACCTCCGACGCGGCGGTCGCCGCGCTCGACGGCGTGCACTTCACCATCCCGGACGCCATCCGCACCCTGGAGTGCCGGATCGCCCCGACCCAGAACGGCGGGATCTACTACACCGGCCCGTCCGACGACTTCAGCCGGCCCGGCAGGATGTGGTGGTCGGTGCCGCCGGAGGTCACCACGTTCAACACCTGGCGCGAGAAGACGACCGTGTTCCACGAGGGCGTCCCCGGTCACCACCTGCAGGTCGGCCAGGCGGTCTACAACCGCGCGCAGCTCAACTCCTGGCGCCGGCTGGCGTGCTGGGTGTCCGGCCACGGCGAGGGCTGGGCGCTGTACGCCGAGCGGCTCATGGCGGACCTCGGGCACCTGGACGACCCGGGCGACCGGCTCGGCATGCTCGACGGGCAGCGGATGCGCGCCGCCCGCGTGGTGCTGGACCTCGGCGTGCACCTCGGCCTCGAGGCGCCGGAGCGCTGGGGCGGCGGGACCTGGGACGCCGACAAGGCGTGGGAGTTCCTGCGGGCCAACGTCAACATGCCCGAGCAGTTCATCCGGTTCGAGCTGAACCGCTACCTGGGCTGGCCGGGCCAGGCCCCGTCCTACAAGATCGGCCAGCGAATCTGGGAGCAGATCCGGGACGGCGCCGCGGACTCCGCGCAGCAGCGCGGCGAGGCGTTCGACCTCCGGGCGTTCCACGCCCGGGCGCTCGGCATGGGCGCGCTGCCGCTCGACGTGCTGCGGACCGCACTGGCCTGACCGGCGCGGGACGACGAGGGCCCCCGGACCTGCGCGGTCCGGGGGCCTCGTGCGTGCGGGGCGGCTCAGGCGGCCAGCAGCGTCGGGCCGTACTTGAGCAGGATCGCCGCGACGAACAGCACGAGCACCGCGATCGTCACGTACCAGTCGCTGCCGGACGCGACGAACCCGCGCGCCCACGGCCCGGCGCGACCCGGCAGCCGCAGGTGGCCGTCCCGGACGTTCCACCGGGTCAGGCCCGCCCAGACCAGGGTCGTGGTGACGGTGATGAGCAGGCACCAGGGGCACAGCGCCTTGATGACGAAGTACGACTGCAGGAACAGCCACCACGCGAACACCAGGGCCACCGTGTAGAGCGCCTGGGTGCCGAGCATGTACCAGCGCGGGAACCGCACCCCGGCGATGCCGGCGACCGAGATCGCGATGACCACGGACTCGAAGGCGATGCCGAGGAACGCGTTCGGGAAGCCGAGCAGCTGCGCCTGCCAGGTGCGGGCGACGGTGCCGCACGAGATCACCGAGCTGAGGTCGCAGCTGAACGTCGCCGCGGGGTTCGCGGCCAGGTGCCACGCCTCGACCGACAGCACGAACGAGGTGAGCAGCCCGATCACGCCGGACACGACCATCTCGATCGCGGTCCGGCGGCGCCACGCCGCGCGTGCGGGCGAGTCGGGGTCGTCGTCCTCCCGGGCGTGGTCGAGCAGGTCGGTCGGGTCGGCTGCTGCGCCGCTCGGGCGCGTGGCCCGCGCGCTGTCCTCGGTCACGCCCGTCATCGTCGCATCCCCTCCTGGGAGTTCCCCGGACATCATCGGCACGGGACCGGTGCCGTCCGAGGGACGTACGTCCCCGACCTCGCCGTACGCTCGCCGGGTGACGACCCTGGTGCTCGCCTCCGCCTCCCCCGCCCGGCTCGCGACCCTGCGCTCGGCGGGGATCGAGCCGACCGTCGCCGTGTCCGCCGTCGACGAGCCCGCCGTGCTCGCCGCCGCCGGTGACGTGCCGCCCGCCGAGGCGGTGCTGCTGCTCGCCCGCGCCAAGGCCCGGGACGTGGCGCCCGGGCACGCGGGGGCGCTGGTGCTCGGGTGCGACTCGATGCTGGAGCTCGACGGGCAGGTGCTCGGCAAGCCGGCCGACGCCGCGGACGCCGCGGCGCGCTGGCGGGCGATGCGCGGCCGAAGCGGGCGGCTGCACACCGGGCACTGGCTGGTGGACCGCCGGGACGGCGCGGCGGGCGGCGACCGGACCGGGCCCGCCGAGGACGGCGCCACGTCCACGACCGTCGTGCACTTCGCCGACGTCTCGGACGCCGAGATCGACGCCTACGTCGCCACCGGCGAGCCGCTGTGGGTCGCGGGCGCGTTCACGATCGACGGGCTCGGCGGCGCGTTCATCACCGGCGTCGAGGGCGACCACCACGGCGTCGTCGGCCTGAGCCTCCCGCTGCTCCGGGGCCTGCTCGCGGCGCGGGGCGTCCCGATCCACACCCTCTGGACCCGCCTCCCCTCCTGACGCACCGGTACCGGGTGCACAGCCGACACGTCGAGCGCCCATCCCGCGGGTAGGCGCTCGACGTGTCCGGTAGGCGCTCGACGCGGCGCCGGGGCGCGCGGCGGACGCCGTCCGTCCGCTGTGGAACCCTCCAACGGCGCGGGGACCCGGTTGGCCGGATCGGCGATCTTCGCGGCACGACGGCCCGCGGGCGTGAACGCCGGAGGTCCCCCGCGTTACGGTGAGCCGTGCCCCGCATCTCGAAGGTCCTCGTCGCCAACCGCGGCGAGATCGCCGTCCGCATCGCCCGCGCCTGCCGCGACGCCGGCCTCGCCTCCGTCGCCGTGTACGCGGACCCCGATCGCGAGGCGCTGCACGTGCGCGTCGCGGACGAGGCGTACGCCCTGGACGGCGCCCGCGCAGCCGAGACCTACCTCGACATCGCCAAGCTGCTCGACGTCGCCCGCCGCTCCGGCGCCGACGCCGTGCACCCGGGCTACGGGTTCCTGTCGGAGAACGCCGAGTTCGCGCAGGCCGTCCTGGACGCCGGCCTGGTGTGGGTCGGCCCGCCGCCCGCCGCGATCCGGGACCTCGGCGACAAGGTGAGCGCGCGGCACATCGCGCAGCGCGCCGGCGCCCCGCTGGTCGCCGGCACCCCGGACCCGGTGTCCGGGGCCGAGGAGGTGCACGCGTTCGTCCGTGAGCACGGGCTGCCGGTCGCCATCAAGGCGGCGTTCGGCGGCGGCGGCCGCGGCCTCAAGGTCGCCCGCACCTCCGAGGAGATCGACGAGCTGTACGACTCCGCCGTGCGCGAGGCCGTCGCGGCGTTCGGCCGCGGCGAGTGCTTCGTCGAGCGGTACCTGGACCGTCCGCGGCACGTCGAGACCCAGTGCCTCGCGGACGAGCACGGCACCGTGGTCGTCGTGTCGACCCGGGACTGCTCGCTGCAGCGCCGGCACCAGAAGCTGGTCGAGGAGGCGCCCGCGCCGTTCCTGTCCGACGCGCAGCGCGCCCAGCTGGTCGACGCCTCGGTCGCCATCCTCAAGGAGGCCGGCTACGTCGGCGCCGGCACGTGCGAGTTCCTCGTCGCCGCGGACGGGACGATCTCGTTCCTCGAGGTGAACACGCGCCTGCAGGTCGAGCACCCGGTGTCCGAGGAGATCAGCGGCATCGACCTGGTGCGCGAGCAGCTCCGGATCGCCGACGGCGAGGCCCTCGGCTACGACCACGTGGAGACCCGCGGCCACTCCTTCGAGTTCCGGCTGAACGGCGAGGACCCGGCCGCCGGGTTCCTGCCCGCGCCCGGGAAGATCTCGACGCTCCGGTTCCCCGCGGGCCCCGGCGTCCGCGTCGACTCGGGCGTCGTCGAGGGCGACACCGTGTCGGGCGCCTTCGACTCGATGATCGCCAAGCTGGTCGTCACTGGCGCGACCCGGCAGCAGGCAGCCGAGCGCGCCCGCCGCGCCCTGGCCGAGCTGGAGATCGCCGGCATCCCGACGGTCGTGCCGTTCCACCGCGCCGTGATGGCCGAGCCCGCGTTCGTCCCGACGGACCCGGACCAGCCGTTCTCGGTGCACACCCGGTGGATCGAGACCGAGTTCGCCGACCGGCTGCCCACGCTCACCGGCACCCCGGCGGTCACCGCGACGGGCTCCGACGAGGACGGCGAGCCCACCGAGCTCGAGCGCGTGGTCGTCGAGGTCGGCGGCAAGCGGCTCGAGGTCGTGCTGCCCGCCGCTCTGGCCCTGCGCGCCGGCCGCGGCCGCGCCGCCGCCGCGGGCCCCCGCCGCTCCGCCCCGCGCCGTGCCACGGGCCGGCCCGCCGCGTCCGGCAACGCGCTCACCTCCCCCATGCAGGGCACGATCGTCAAGGTCGCCGTCGGCGAGGGCGACACGGTGGCCGAGGGCGACCTGGTCGTGGTGCTCGAGGCCATGAAGATGGAGCAGCCGCTGGTCGCGCACCGCGCCGGCACCATCGCATCCCTGTCCGCCGACGTCGGCGGGATGGTCGCGGCGGGCACCCCCATCTGCGAGATCGTCGACTGAGCACCGTGGCGCGGCGACCCCACCACCCCGGCGACGGGTGGGTCGAGTGCCGGTGCGGCCGACGGCACTGGGGCACCGCCGGCGCCGCCGGCCTGCTGCTCGCGCGCCCGGCGACCGGGACCGACGCGGCCGCGGTCGTGCTGCAGCACCGCGCACCGTGGAGCGACCAGGGCGGCACCTGGGGGCTCCCGGGCGGGGCCCGGCACACCGGGGAGTCCGCGGTCGACGGCGCCCTGCGCGAGTCGCTGGAGGAGGCGGGGATCGAGCCGGCGTCCGTCCGCGTCGTCGGCGAGCACGTCCTCGACCACGGCGACTGGTCCTACACGACGGTGGTCGCCGTCACGACCGGCCCCGTCGATGCGCGGCCCACCGACGACGAGAGCCTCGCGATCGCCTGGGTCGCGCTCGACGACGTGCCGGCGCTGCCGCTGCTGCCCGCGTTCGCGGACGCCTGGCCCACGCTGCGGGCCTCGCTGCCGCCGGAGGTCGAGGGCGGCGCCGCCCCGGCCTGACCCACCGGCGGGGGGAAGTCGTTCGCGGGAGCGGCGCGCCGCCCACTACGTTGACGGCGTGAGCGTCCCCGAAGCCGCACCGCCGTCGGTGCCCCCCGCGTCCGCACCGTCGCCGGCCGGGAGCCCGCTCCCCCCGGACGCCGGCACCGCGACCCGGGTCTCGCTGGTGGCGCTCGTGACGGTGCTCGCCGTCGACGCCGTGCGCGCCGCCGGACCCGTGCTGGACCGCGCGTTCGCGGTGAGCACCGTCGCCGTCGCGGGCGCGGCGCTGGTCACGTTCCTCGGCGCGGGCCTGCTGGCCGCCCTGGCGCTGGTCGGCACCGGCCGCCGCGGCTCCGGCACCGCGTCCGGCCGCACCGTCCTGGTCGCCGTGACCGTCCTCGGCGCGTCCCGCCTCGTCACGCAGGTGGTGCACGACGGGTCGCGGTTCGTCGCGGGGCTGCTCACCGCGTCGCTCGCGGTCGCCGCGCTGGTGCTGGCGACCACGCTGGTCGCGGGCCGGGCCGGCGGCGGACGGCAGGCGGCGCTCGGGCTGACGCTCGGCACCGGGCTGTCGGCCGCGCTGCAGCTGGCGCTCGGCACCTGGGACCCGCTGTGGCGGGGCGGGGTGCTCGGCAGCGTCGTCGCCGTGGCGCTCGTCCTGGTCGCCGTCGCGCTCGCGTGGGTCGCGCGCGGTGAGCAGGCCACCGGCCGGCCGCGCCGGACCTGGGTGCTCGGGCCCGCGCTCGCGCTCGTCGTCATGGTGCTGGGCAACCCGGCGTTCGCCGCGGCGCAGTCGCACCTGCCCCTGATGGCCGCCGGGACCGCCACCGTGCTCGCCTCGGCGCTGACCGCCTGGCTGCTGCTCGTGCCGCGGATCATGGCCCGCCCGGTGCGCTGGGCCGCCGCCGTCCTGCTGCCCGTCGCCACCGCGGTCGCGTTCCTCAGCACCGGCGTCGCCGCGCTCGTCGCGATCCTGGTCGCCGAGGCCGCCGCCGGCGTCGTGCTCACCGTCGCGCTGAAGACCCGCCGGCCCGCGCCGCCCGGCATCCCGCGCACCGCGCTCGCCACCGGCGGCGTCGGGCTGGGCCTGGTCGTCGTGCTGCTGCTCTACCTGCTCGACTACGACGTCCCGCTCGGCGTCGACAACGCGTGGGTCGTCGTCCTGGCGGCCGCCCTGCTCGCCACCGGCGGGCTGCGGTGGCGGACCCCGGCGAGCGCGGACGCCGCGCGCGAGCCCGCTCCCCCGCTGCGCGCCAACGCGCTGCGGTTCCTCGTGCTGCCGTCGGTCGCGCTGCTCCTGGTCGGCTGGGTGTCCGCGACGCTCGCCGCCCCCGCACCGGCCGCCGACCGGGACCCGGACTCGTTCGTGGTCCTGGACTGGAACCTGCACTACGGCGTCGCCGCGCACACGGCCGTCGACCTGGAGCAGATCGCCCGCACGATCGAGGCCCAGGGCCCGGACGTCGTCGCGCTGCAGGAGGTGTCGCGCGGCTGGGTGCTCGGCGGCGGCGCGGACATGCTCACCTGGCTCGGCCACCGGCTCGGCATGCACGTCGCGTTCGCCCCGGCGGCGGACCAGCAGTTCGGCAACGCGCTGCTGTCCCGCACGGAGCTCACCGACGTCGAGGTCGTCGCGCTGCCGTACGGCGCCGGGCCGCAGGACCGGTCGGCGCTGACCGCGCGGGTCGCGGGTCCCGGCGGCGCGCCGGTCCGGGTGACGTCGGTGCACCTGCAGCACCGGGACGAGAACGTGGGCACCCGGCTGGACCAGCTCGCCGCGCTCGAGGCCGCGCTGCCCGACGACGGGCCGTCGGTGCTCGCCGGCGACCTGAACGCCGAGCCGGGCTCCGCCGAGGTCGGCGCGCTCGCCGACGCCGGCTGGGTCAGCGCGATGGACACCGCGGGCGCCGAGGACGTGCTCACCCACCCGAGCAACGAGCCCGCGGTGCGGATCGACTGGGTGCTCGGGCGCGGCGGGGTGCGGTTCGCCGAGGCGCGGGTGCTCGCGGACGACTCCTCGGACCACCTGGCGCTGGTGACCGAGGTCCGGGCGGGCTGACGCGGAGGCCGGCGCGCGGGCCGGGGCGCGCGCGCCGGCGCGCGCCGGCCTCAGCCCTGGTCGGTCTGGTGCAGCACCCGCGCGACCTCGGCGATGCTGCCCGACAGCGACGGGTACACCGTGAAGGCGTTCGCCACGTCGTCGACCGTCAGGCTGTGCGACACGGCCAGCGTGATCGGGAAGATCAGCTCCGACGCCCGCGGCGCCACGACCACGCCGCCGAGCACCGTGCCGGCCGTCGAGTGCGCGAACAGCTTCACGAACCCGTCCCGGACGCCGAGCATCTTCGCGCGCGGGTTCCGCGCCAGCGGCAGCGTGTGCGTGACGAAGTGCGCGTCCCGCTCGATCAGCGCCGTCTCGGAGAGGCCGACCGTCGCGATCTCGGGGGCGGTGAAGATGTTCGCCGCCACGCCGCGCAGCCGCAGCGGCGCCACGGCGTCGCCCAGCGCGTGCGACATCGCGATCCGCCCCTGCATCGCCGCGACCGACGCCAGCGGCAGCACGCCGGTCACGTCGCCCGCCGCGTAGACGCCGCGCGCGGACGTCCGGGACACCTTGTCCACCTCGATGTGCCCGGACGGCGTGGTCCGCACGCCCGCCTCGGCGAGCCCGAGGTCCTCCGTGCTGGGGATCGACCCGACCGCGAGCAGCACGTGCGACCCGTGGATCTCCCGGCCGTCGGCCAGCGTCACCACGACGCCGTCCTCGGTCCGGCGCGCCGCCTGGGCCCGCGAGCGCCCGACGACCTCCATGCCGCGGGTGCGGAACACCTCCTCCAGCATCGTCGCGGCGTCGGCGTCCTCGCCGGGCAGCACCCGGTCGCGGCTCGACACCAGCACCACCTGGGAGCCCAGCGACACGTAGGCGCCGGCGAACTCGGCGCCGGTCACGCCCGAGCCGACCACGATCAGCCGCTCCGGCAACGCGTCCAGGTGGTACAGCTGCGTCCAGGTGAGGATGCGCTCGCCGTCCGGCTGCGCGTCGGGCAGCGTGCGCGGGGTCGCGCCGGTCGCCAGCAGCACCACGTCCGCGTCGAGCGTCTCCTCGGCGTCGCCGGTGACGACGACCCGCTCCGGGCCGTCGAGCCGCCCGTGGCCGATCACCACGCGGACGCCCTCGCGCTCCATCCGGGTGCGGATGTCGCGGGACTGCGCCAGCGCGAGGTCGCGCACCCGGGCGTTCACCGCGGCGAGGTCGATGCTGTGCCGGCGGCTGCGGCCGGTGTCCTCCCCCGGCGCGTCGTCCTCCGCGGGGCCCGCGGGCACGTCCAGGCGGATGCCGAGGTCGTGCGCGCGCTCGGCGATCGTCATCCACTCGGCGGTGGCGATCAGCGTCTTCGACGGCACGACGTCGGTGAGCACCGCGGCGCCGCCGAGGCCCGCGCGCTCGACGACGGTGACCTCCGCGCCGAGCCGGCGGGCCACCAGGGCGGCCTCGTAGCCGCCGGGTCCGCCGCCGACCACGACGACGCGCGGCGCGGGGCGGTCGCCGGCCGGGGAGGCCGAAGCGGGCGCGGCGGCGCTGCTGGTCGAGGAGGCGGGCGGGGCGGC
>NZ_JAANNB010000069.1 GCF_011603975.1 Cellulomonas sp. IC4_254
GACCTGACCCACCCCTTCCCCGCCGGCACCGTCCTGGGCTACCCCCGGATCGGCCCGCGCCGCGAGCTCAAGAAGGCCCTCGAGGCGTTCTGGGCCGGTCGCGCGAGCGCCGAGGAGGTCGAGGCCACGGCCGCCGACCTGCGCCGCCGCACCCGCACCCGCCTCGCGGAGCTCGGCCTGGACACCCGGCTGCCCGCGATCCCGAGCGCCTTCTCGTTCTACGACCACGTGCTCGACGCGGCCGCCGTGCTGGGCGCGGTGCCGGAGCGGTTCGCCGACCTGCTCGGCGACGACGGCGGTCTCGACCTGGCCGGGTACTCGACCGTGGCCCGCGGCCGCGGCGACGACCTGCCGCTCGAGATGACCAAGTGGTTCGACTCGAACTACCACTACCTGGTCCCGGAGATCGGCCCGGCGACGCCGTTCCGGTACGCGAGCGACCGCCCGGTGCGCGAGCTCGCCGAGGGCCTGGCGGACGGGGTGCTCACCCGCCCGGTGCTGGTCGGCCCGGTGACGTTCCTGGCGCTGGCCAAGGCCGCCGAGGGCGCGCCGGAGGACTTCCTGCCGATCGACCGGCTCGCGGACGTGCTGCCGGTGTACGCCGCGCTGCTGCGCGACCTGGCCCGTGCCGGCGCCACCTGGGTGCAGCTGGACGAGCCGGCGCTGGTCTCCGACTCCACCGGCGTGCCCGCGGACCGGCTGCTCGCGGCGGCCGCCGAGGCGTACCGCGTCCTCGCGACCGAGCTGCCCGCGGCCGAGCGCCCGTCGATCCTGGTCGCGGCGCCGTACGGGGACCTCCGCGACGCGCTGCCGGTCCTCGCGGGCTCGGACGTCGAGGGCCTGGCGCTGGACCTGGTCCGCGGCGCGCTGCCCGCCGCTCCGGTCCCCGGGCTGGCGTCGAAGGTGCTGGTCGGCGGTGTGGTCGACGGCCACAACATCTGGCGCGCGGACCTGGACGCGGCGCTCGGCTCGCTGGAGTCCCTGGAGGGCCTGGGCGCCCGCCAGGTCGCCGTCACCACGTCGACGTCGCTGTTCCACGTGCCGCACGACGTCGAGGACGAGCCGCAGCTCGACCCGACGCTGCGCTCCTGGCTCGCGTTCGCCGACCAGAAGGTCACCGAGGTCGTGACCCTCGCGACCGGGCTCACCGAGGGCCGCGAGGCCGTGCACGCCGAGCTGCTCGCCGCCGCCGACGCGCGCCGCACCCGGGCCGCGGCCGCGGGCGTCGTGCGGCCGGAGGTGCGCGAGCGCCTCGCCGGGCTGCCCGCGGACGCGTTCCACCGGGGCGACTTCGAGGGCCGCCGGGTCGCGCAGGCCGAGCGCCTGCAGCTGCCCGCGCTGCCGACGACGACGATCGGCTCGTTCCCGCAGACCCCGGAGATCCGGGTCGCCCGCGCGGCGTTCGGGCGGGGCGAGCTCACCGCCGCGCAGTACGAGGACGAGATGAAGGCGGAGATCCGCCGCGTCGTCGAGCTGCAGGAGGAGATCGGCCTCGACGTGCTGGTGCACGGCGAGCCCGAGCGGAACGACATGGTGCAGTACTTCGCCGAGAACCTGGACGGGTTCGCGGTGACGGCCAACGGCTGGGTCCAGTCCTACGGCTCGCGGTGCACCCGCCCGTCGATCCTGTGGGGCGACGTGTCCCGGCCCGCGCCGATCACGGTGCCGTGGACGACGTACACCCAGTCGCTCACCGCGAAGCCGGTCAAGGGCATGCTCACCGGCCCGGTGACGATCCTGGCCTGGTCGTTCGTCCGCGACGACCAGCCGCTCGCCGACACCGCGAACCAGGTGGCGCTCGCGCTGCGGGACGAGATCGCCGACCTCGAGGCCGCCGGCACGGCGATCGTCCAGGTCGACGAGCCCGCGCTGCGCGAGCTGCTGCCGCTGCGCGCCGACGACCACGCCGCCTACCTCGACTGGTCCGTGCGGTCGTTCCGGCTCGCGACCTCGGGGGTGCGGCCGGACACCCAGATCCACACGCACCTGTGCTACTCGGAGTTCGGCGAGATCTTCGGCGCCATCGACGGCCTGGACGCCGACGTGACGTCCATCGAGGCCGCCCGGTCGAAGATGGAGATCCTCGGCGACATCGCGTCCGAGGGCTACCCGCGGGGCATCGGCCCGGGCGTGTACGACATCCACTCGCCCCGCGTCCCGAGCGAGGCCGAGGTCACCGAGCTGCTCAGCGAGGCGGTCCGGGTGGTCGACCCGGCGCAGCTCTGGGTCAACCCGGACTGCGGCCTCAAGACCCGCCGGTACGCCGAGGTGACCCCGTCGCTGCAGCACGTGCTGGCGGCCACCCGGACCGTCCGCGCGTCGCTCGCGGTGCCGACGGCCTGACCCGTCGCCCGGGGGCACGCCCCGAGCACGCGACCGCCCCGGTCCCCCACGCGGGGGCCGGGGCGGTCGCGGTGCGGGCCGCGTCGCGCGATCAGGCGCTCGCACGCTCCTGCGGAGCGGCGTCGGCGCCCGCCTCGATGGTCGCCGGCGTCCCACCGGTGCTGACCTCGATGCGGCGCGGCTTGGCCTCCTCGGCCACGGGGATGGTCAGCGACAGCACGCCGTCCGCGTACGACGCGGTGATGGCGTCGAGGTCGAGACCCCGGCCGACCGTGAGCTGGCGGGCGTAGGTCCCGACCGGGCGCTCCTTGGCCAGCCACTGCACCCCGTCCTCCGTGCGCGCGGTGCGCTGCGCGCGGATCGTGAGGGTGCGGTCGTCGACGTTCACGTCGATCGAGCCGGGGTCGGCCCCGGGCAGGTCGACGCTCAGGACGTAGTGGTCGCCCGAGCGGAACAGGTCCATCGGCATGGTCGCCGACGCGCGCTGCTGGCCGAGGACCTGGTTCATCAGCCGGTCCATCTCCTGGAACGGGTCGAATCGCGTAGCCACAGCCCGTCACCTCCTCGAAGCGTCACGGCGGTCCGGACGGTCCGGGACCGCTGCTGCCCCGGCGCTGCCGCGCCAGGAGGGCTACGAGAGATGTTCTAGCACTCGTCCCGCGCGAGTGCCAGATCGAGCACCGGCCTGTTCGCCGAGAGATGAACGCGCAGGTCAGGCGGTGCGACGGGCGGCGTCCGCCGGGTCGGTGGCCGCCAGCGCCTCGACGATCCGCACGTCCGCGTCCAGCCACGGCACGGTCAGCCACTGCCCGCGCGCCAGCCAGCGCAGCTCGTCGTGCTCGACCAGCGGCTGCGGCTCCCCACCGGTGATCCGCGCCCGCCAGAGCCGCATGACGTACCGCTCGCTCAGCCGCCAGGCGCCGTCGTCGGGACCGGCGAGCTCGTCGCCGAGCTCGATCGCGACGCCCAGCTCCTCGCGGATCTCCCGGTGCACCGCG
This sequence comes from Cellulomonas sp. IC4_254, assembly GCF_011603975.1. Classification (GTDB taxonomy): domain Bacteria; phylum Actinomycetota; class Actinomycetes; order Actinomycetales; family Cellulomonadaceae; genus Cellulomonas. The sequence goes on from NZ_JAANNB010000069.1 coordinate 3,342, forward strand.
TCCTCGGGCGACTCGCCCGGCTCGACCTTGCCCCCGGGGAACTCCCACCGGCCGGCCAGGCTCACGGGCGCGCGGCGGCGGGCGGCCAGCAGCGCGCCGGGGGCGGCGAGGTCGTCGACCAGGGCGGCGGCGACGACGAGGACGGGGCGGGTCATGCCGCCCAGTCTCCCAGGCGCACGTGTCGGGCGCGTGACGGCGGCGCGAGCAGGAGGTCGTGGGACTACCTCTCCGCGCCGGCGTCCAGCGTCCCGCACCCGCGCGCGGCTCAGCCGATCGCCGACAGCCCCGCGAGGCTCACGGACATCGCCACCACCGTCGCCGCCGCGCCGAGCGCCAGCGGGCGGCCCCCGGTCCGCACCAGCCGGCCGAGGTGGATCTGCGTGCCCAGCGCCGTCATCGCCGCGGCGAGCAGCAGCGTCGTGACCGGCTTCACCGCCGGCAGGACGGCGTCCGGGACCAGCCCCGCCGACCGCGCGGCCACCGCGACGACGAAGCCGACGACGAACAGCGGGACCAGCGGCGACGCCCCCCGCCCTGCCGCGGCCGCGCCGGTCGCCCCGGCCGCCCCGGCACGGCGGCGCACGAGGCCCACGCCCGCGTCCAGCGGCGCCAGCAGCACCACCCGCGCGAGCTTGGCGACCACCGCGACCGACAGCGCCGCCGCCGACACGGTCCCGGCCGCCGCGACCACCTGCGCGACCTCGTGCACCGACATCCCGGCCCACAGCCCCGCCGTGCGGTCCGCCAGCCCGAGGGCGCCCGCCGCCACCGGCACCACCAGGATCGCGAGGCTGCCGTAGACGGTGACCAGCGCGACGGCGGTGGCGACCTCGTCCTCCTCGGCGTCCGCGACGGGGCTCATGGCGGCGACCGCGGCGGCGCCGCAGATCGAGAACCCGGTGGCGACCAGCAGGGTCAGCCGCCGCCCCACACCGAGGACCCGCCCCAGCCACAGCGTCGTGGCGAAGGTCGCGGCCACCGTCGCGAGGAGCACCAGCACCTCACCGGTCCCGAGCCCCAGCAGGTCCCCGACGGACAGCTGCAGGCCGAGCAGGACCACCCCGGCGCGCAGCACGCGCCGGCCCGTCCACGCGAGCCCCGGCTCGAGGACGGCCGGGAGCAGGCCGGCGGACCGGGCGACGGCACCCAGCACGATCGCGACAAGCAGGCCCGGCAACACCGGGACCAGCGCGGTCAGCCCGAGGCAGGCGGCGCCGACGAGCAGCGCCGCGGCGGCCCCGGGCAGCACGGCGCGGTCCAGGCCGAGCACCCGCCGCGGAGCCGGGGCCGCCGAGGACGGAGGCGGGACGGATGCGGACGGCGGGACGGGCGCGACGGGAGGCGGAGCGGGTGGCACCGTCCCAGGATCCGGTGCGGCGCGCGGCCCCGGAACGCCGACCTGCCTGCCCGGCTCTAGCCTGAGGCTATGGACACGGCCCCGCACCGGCGCATCCCGCTGGGCGCCCTCGAGCTGCTCGACGCGGTGGACGCGCACGGCTCGCTCTCCGGGGCCGCCCGGGCGCTCGGCCTGGCGCAGCCGTCGGTCAGCACGGGTCTGCGGCGGCTCGAGCGGCAGACCGGGCTGACGCTGGTCAGCCGCGCGGCGTCCGGCACCCGGCTGACCCCGTCCGGGGCGGCGCTGCTCGGGCGGGCCCGCGACGTGCTCGCCGCCTCCGACGCGCTCGAGCGGGAGGTGCAGGCCCTGCGCAGCGCGCAGCAGGGCCGGGTGCGGGTGGCCGCCAGCCTGAGCGTCGCGGAGTACCTGGTGCCCGGGTGGCTGGCGACGCTGCCCGCCGGCGCCGCGGTGGTGGACCTGGAGGTCGCGAATTCCCGCGACGTGATGGACGCGGTGCTGCACGGCCGCGCGGACCTCGGGTTCGTCGAGGGGCCGGACGTCGCGGAGGGCCTGCACGCCCGCCCGGTGGGCGACGACGAGCTGGTCGTCGTCGTCGCGCCCGGCCACCCGTGGGCGCGCCGCCGTCGGCCGGTCACCGCGGCGGAGCTCGCCGGCGCACCGCTGGCCGTGCGGGAGGCCGGGTCCGGGACCCGCGCGGTGCTGGAGCAGGCGCTCGACGCCGCCGGGCACCCGCTCGCCGGCTCGCCCGCGCAGCTGGGCTCGACGTCGGCCGTGAAGAACGTGGTGCGCGGCGGCGGCGCCGCGGCGGTCCTGTCCCGGCTCACGGTCGCGGACGAGGTGGCCCGCGGGGACCTGGTCCGGGTGCCCGTCGAGGGCGTGGACCTGAGCCGGACGCTGCGGATGGTCTGGGCCCGGTCCCGGCGCCCGACCCCGTCCGCCCGGGAGCTCGCCGCGCACGTGGTCCGCGCGACGGCCGCGGGCTAGGCGCGCGGGACGACGACCAGCAGGTCCCCGACCTGGCAGCCGAGCACGTCGCACACGGCGGTCAGCGTCGAGAACCGGATGGCGCGTGCCCGGTCGTTCTTCAGGACCGAGAGGTTGACGACAGTCACCCCGACCAGCTCCGCCAGCCGGGCGAGGGTCATCCCGCGCTCGGCGAGCAGCTCGTCCAGCCGGCAGTGGATCCGGCCGGCGTCCTCCTCCGGCGGCATCAGACCAGGCCCTCGGTCTCGCGCTCCAGCCGCTCCCCCGCGTGGAACGCGGCCGCGAGCGCACCGACGGCCATCGACGCGAGGATCGGGGTCCAGGAGATCTGGAACGTGATCTGCTCCAGGACCGCCCGGTCGGCGACCTGCGCGAGGACGCCGTTCGACGCCAGCACCGAGCACCCGAACCAGGCGACCCAGCCGCCGGCGATCAGCAGCGACACGGCCGTGATCAGGCGGGTGGTCGTGCCGGAGAAGAACTGCCCCGCCAGCATCCGCCGGGACAGCAGCAGGACGCACACGGTGACGCCGATGGTGGCGAGCGGCGGCACGACCGCCGCGCCGATCGCGGCCAGGTAGGTGGCGACCGGCAGGTCGGACACGGTGAGCGTGGCGGACTCCACGGTCGCCGCGACCGCGGCGCCGTCCGGGCCCAGCGGGAGGTCCACGGGCGCGCCCATGACCATCACCTCGACCGGGGCGTCCTGGTTCGGGAGGATCTGCGCCACGGACGCGACGAGGCCGATCGCCTGCCAGACGATGACGGCCGCGCCCACCACGAGCAGGGACAGCAGGTCGGACCGGCTGGTGAACCACGGCGTCCGGGTGGTCATGAGAGCTCCCATGCATATCGAGGATCGATGTTATCGAGGAACGATATGGCATGGGCCACGCCGCGTCGAGCGCGCCCGGCCCGGGTACGACGCAGGGCCGCGACCCGCCGGGGTGTGGCGGATCGCGGCCCTGTGCGTGCCCGTGCCCCCGGCGAGGGGGGCGGGTGCGTCAGCGCATGCCGGCGGCCTGGGCCCAGGCGACGGCCTCGGCCCGCGTGGAGACGCCGATCTTGCGGTACACCGACCGCACCTGCGACTTCACGGTGTTGCGCGTGACGAACAGCTTGCGGGCGATGTCCTCGAGGGTGACGTCCTCGGCCAGCTCGGCGAGGACGACCCGCTCACGGGTCGTGAGCGGCTCACCCAGGATGCTGGGGGACGCGGTGGGGGCGATCTCCAGGGTGGCCATGATGTCCTCCGGTCTGCGTGTGGCGAGTCCCGGCTGCTGGGGGTCTCCGGCTGCCGTCTACCGGTGTTGATCGGCAAGTGTGGCGGCCTCGATCGCAGTTGGTTTCTCACCCGTTCCCGGCGACGTGCGGACGATGCGGGACGGACCGGGCATGTGCTAGGACCGAAGGCCCAGGTCACCGTCCGGCAAGCGGTCTCCTGAGAGCTCCCTCAGAAACACCCGAACGGGCTAACCGCCGTCCGGGGGAGTCTCAGTCCGTGAGCGTGGCGGCGTACTCGTCGGCGGACAGCAGCGGACCGGTGCTCGCGACGTCCACCCGGAACAGCCAGCCGGCCCCGTACGGGTCCGCGTTCACGACCGACGGCTCGTCCACCGCCTCCTGGTTCACCTCGACCACGGTGCCCGCCACCGGCGAGTACAGCTCCGACACCGACTTGGTCGACTCGACCTCCCCGACGACCGCGCCCGCGGCGATCTCGCTGCCGACGGTCGGCAGCTCCAGGTAGACGATGTCGCCGAGCGCGTCGGCCGCGTTCTTCGTGATGCCGACCGTGGCGGGCTCGGCGCCGTCGATCCACTCGTGCTCGGCGGTGTACTGCAGGTGGCTGGGGACGTCGCTCATGGTGCTCTCCGGGGTGTGCTCGCGAGCGGGGCGCTCGGGACGAGGGGTGGGGTGGTCGGGAGGCCGGCGGTCAGGACCGACGGTAGAACGGCAGCGCGACCACGCGGACCGGCTCCCGCCGACCGCGCACGTCGACCGCGAGCTCGGTGCCCTCGGCGCTGACCTCGGGGGTCACGTACGCCATCGCGATCGGCGTGCCCAGGGTCGGCGACGGCGCGCCGGAGGTGACCCGGCCGACCGCGACCGCGTCGTCGGCGGTCGACGTGAGCACCTCGTACCCGTGCCGGGCGGCGCGGCGGCCGGAGCCGACCAGCCCGACCAGGACCCGGGACGGGGTGGCGTGCGCCCGGGACGCGAGGGCGGCCCGGCCGACGAACGGCAGCGGCTCGCCGTCGGCGGTCGTCTTGTCCAGGCGGACCACCCGGCCGAGGCCCGCGTCGTGCGGGGCGGTCGTCGTGTCCAGCTCGTTGCCGTACAGCGGCATGCCCGCCTCCAGCCGAAGGCTGTCCCGCGCGGACAGGCCGGCGGGCACGAGCCCGAGCGGCGCGCCCGCCGCCAGCAGGTCGCGCCAGAGCCCGGGCGCCGCGGCGGCCGGCACGAACAGCTCGAAGCCGTCCTCGCCGGTGTACCCGGTGCGGGCCACGAGCGCCTCGACGCCGCCGACGGTCGCGGGCACGCCCGCGTAGTACTTCACGTCGCGGACCGCGTCGGCGTGCGCCGGGTCGGTCAGGCCGACGACGATCTCCGCCGAGCGCGGACCCTGGACCGCGATGAGCGCGGTCTCCAGCGACCGGTCGGTGAGCGAGGCGTCGAACGGCGCCAGCCGCTCCGCGAGCGCGCCGGCCACGACCCCGACGTTCGAGGCGTTGACGACGACCAGGTACGCCTCGTCGGCCAGGCGGTAGACGATCAGGTCGTCGAGGATGCCGCCGTCCTCCTGCACGATCATCGTGTAGCGCGCGCGGCCGACCGCGAGGCCGGAGATGTTCCCGACCAGCGCGTGGTCGAGCCCGGTGCCGGCACCGGGGCCGTCGACGTGCAGCTCGCCCATGTGCGACAGGTCGAACAGCCCGGCGGCGGTGCGCACCGCCTGGTGCTCGGCCAGGTCGCCCGCGTAGCGCAGCGGCATCAGCCAGCCGGCGAACGGCGTCATGGTGGCGCCCAGCGCGACGTGCTCCGCGTGCAGCGGGGACAGCACGGCGCCCGTGGCGTCGTCGGTGGCGGGGGTGGTCGTCTCGGTCACAGCGCGGCTCCGTCGGCGTAGGCCTCGATGGGCGGGCAGGCGCACACGAGGTTCCGGTCCCCGTGCGCGCCGTCGATCCGCCGGACCGGCGGCCAGTACTTGCCGGCGCGGAGGCCCGCGACCGGGTAGGCGGCGAGCTCGCGGCCGTAGGGCTTGTCCCAGTCGTCCGCAACGAGCGCGGCGGCCGTGTGCGGCGCGTTCCGCAGCGGCGACTCCGCCACGGCCCAGCGCCCGGCGGCGACCACGTCGATCTCCGCGCGGATGGCGACCATCGCCTCGACGAACCGGTCGAGCTCGGCGACGTCCTCCGACTCGGTCGGCTCCACCATCAGCGTGCCCGCGACCGGGAAGGACAGCGTCGGGGCGTGGAACCCGTAGTCCATGAGCCGCTTCGCGACGTCCTCGGCGGTCACGCCGGTCTCCTTGGTGATCGCGCGCAGATCGAGGATGCACTCGTGCGCGACCAGGCCGGCGGGGCCGGCGTAGAGCACCGGGAAGTGCGGGGCGAGCCGCGAGGCCAGGTAGTTGGCGGACAGCACCGCGGTCTCGGTGGCCCGGCGCAGGCCGTCGCCGCCCATCAGCGCCACGTAGGCCCAGGAGATCGGCAGGATGCCGGCCGACCCGAACGGCGCGGCCGACACCGCGGGGGCCGCCCCGCCCGCGAGCGGACCCTCGTCGCCCGTCCACACCGCGTCGGTCGCGGGCAGGTACGGGACGAGGTGCGCCGCGACGCCGATCGGGCCCACGCCCGGGCCGCCGCCGCCGTGCGGGATGCAGAACGTCTTGTGCAGGTTGAGGTGCGAGACGTCGCCGCCGAACTCGCCCGGCCGGGCCAGGCCGACCAGGGCGTTGAGGTTCGCGCCGTCGATGTAGACCTGGCCGCCCGCGGCGTGCACCAGGTCGCAGACCTCGCGCACGTCCTCCTCGTAGACGCCGTGCGTCGACGGGTAGGTGATCATGATGGCCGCGACCCGGGGGCCGTGCTGGTCCAGCTTGGCGCGCAGGTCGTCCAGCTGCACCGAGCCGTCCTCGGCGGTCGCGACGACCACCACCCGCATGCCGGCCAGCGCGGCGGACGCGGCGTTGGTGCCGTGCGCGGAGGCCGGGATCAGGCAGATGTCCCGCACCGGGGTCTCGTCGGGCGCGGCGCCGGCGGCGATCGCCTCGGCCCGGCGTCCCTCGTGGTACCCGCGGATCGCGAGCAGCCCGGCGAACTCGCCCTGCGAGCCCGCGTTCGGCTGCACCGACACCGCGGCGTAGCCGGTGATCTCGGCCAGCCACCCGGTGAGGTCGCCGATCAGCTCGGCGTAGCCCGCGGCCTGCTCCGCCGGGACGAACGGGTGCAGCCCGGCGAACCCGGGCCACGAGATGGCCTCCATCTCGACCGTCGCGTTGAGCTTCATCGTGCAGGAGCCCAGCGGGATCATCGTCCGGTCCAGCGCGAGGTCCTTGTCGGACAGCGCGCGCAGGTAGCGCAGCATCGCGGTCTCGGACCGGTGCCGGTGGAACACCGGGTGCGTGAGGTAGTCGCTGGTCCGGCGCAGGTGCACCGGGAGTGCCGGCGCATCCAGGCCCTCGGCGGGGCCCGTCGCGAGGGCGCCCGCGTCGGCGTCGGCGAAGGCCGCCAGCACCTCGGCGACGTGCGCCTCGGTGGTCACCTCGTCGCAGGTCACCTGCACGTGGTCGTCGTCCGCGGCCCACACGTTGATCCCGCGGGCGGCCGCGGCGGCGACCACGGCGCGCGCCCGGCCCGGGACCACGGCGCGGACGGTGTCGAAGAACTGCGCGTGCTCGACCGGCACGCCGCCGGCGCGCAGGCCGTCGGCGAGGGCCACCGCCCGGGCGTGCACCCGCTCGGCGATCTCCCGCAGCCCGTCGGGCCCGTGGTAGACCGCGTACATCGAGGCCACGATGGCCAGCAGGGCCTGCGCCGTGCAGATGTTGCTGGTCGCCTTCTCGCGGCGGATGTGCTGCTCGCGGGTCTGCAGCGCGAGCCGGTAGGCGGTCGCGCCGTCGGCGTCGATCGACACGCCGACCAGTCGGCCGGGCAGCGAGCGCTCCAGGCCGGTGCGCACGGCCATGTACGCGGCGTGCGGGCCGCCGTAGAACAGCGGGACGCCGAACCGCTGCGCCGAGCCGACCGCGATGTCCGCGCCCTGCTCCCCCGGCGGCGTGAGCAGCGTGAGCGACAGCAGGTCCGCAGCGACCGTGACCAGCGCGCCCGCGTCCTTGGCGGAGGCGATCAGCGGCGCGAGGTCGCGCACCGCGCCGGAGGCCCCGGGCGCCTGCAGCACGAGGCCGACCAGCGCCTCGTCGCCGAGGTCGGGCAGGCCGTCGGTCAGGTCGGCGACCCGGACGCCCAGGCCCGCGGCCTCGGCCCGGCCCAGCGTGACCGCGAGCGTCTGCGGCAGGCAGTCGGCGTCCAGCACGACGACCCCGGTCCGGCCCTTGGCGGCGCGGTGCATGAGCGCGACCGCCTCGGCGACCGCGGTGGCCTCGTCGAGCAGCGACGCGTTGGCGACCGGCAGCGCGGTGAGGTCGGCGACCACGGTCTGGAAGTTCAGCAGCGCCTCCAGCCGGCCCTGGGAGATCTCCGGCTGGTACGGCGTGTACGCGGTGTACCAGGCCGGGGACTCCAGCACGTTCCGCCGGATCACCGGCGGCGTGACGGTGTCGTGGTAGCCGAGGCCGATCATCTGGGTCAGCACGGTGTTCTTGTCCGCGATCGTCCGCAGCGCGGCCAGCACCTCGGACTCGCCGCGCGCCTCGGGCAGCGCGAGCGGGCGGTCGGTGCGGATGCTCGCCGGGACGGCCGCGTCGATCAGCGCGTCCAGGCTCGGCCAGCCGTCGCCGACGTGCGCGAGCAGACCCGCCACGTCGCCCGGGCGGGGGCCGACGTGCCGGTCGGCGAAGCCGCGCGCGGCGTCGGTGCGGTCCGCGGACGCGGCGGCGCGCGGGGTCCCGGCGGCCGTCGTGCGGGCGTCGGTGGGAAGGTCCTCGAGGTGGGTCACGCGGCTGCTCCGGGCGGGTCGGACGTGCAAGGCGGACGGGCGGGTGGTGCGCGTCTCCCCGCTCTGTCATCCGCCGGCCGCGATCCGCGGACGTACGACCTGAGAGTTTTGCCGGTCCGCCGTGCCCGTGAGGGCCGGGGCGCGCCGACTTGCACCGTCGGTGGGCCGGCGTGCACCGGCCGCTTTCCAGAGTTGCCTCGCCACGGCGGTACGGGGGCCTGAGAGATTCCCGGGGAGGGTTGCTCCTTCGGCGCCTCGCGGTCGCGGCCGCCGGGGCGGTCGCGCGGGAGGGCTCTCCCGCCGCGGTTCGAGCAGCGTGTTGAGTTGTCTGGGTCACAGCCTAACCGCGGACGTGGGCCGTTCGTCCCCCGCTTCCGGCGGGTGGGCGTTACGGCTCGGTGAACTCTGCCGCGGGCAGCGGCAGCACGAGCGTGGCGGCCGAGTCGGCACCCCGGTCGCGCGCCGCCGCCACCACGCGCTCGACCTCCGGCAGCGGGCCCTCGACCAGCACGGGCTGCCCGGCCGACGGGTCGCCGGACCAGCGCACGTCGGTGCCCTCGGGCGGCACGAACGGCCCGGACGCTCGCGGCAGGTGCACCACCGCCGCCGCACGCACCGCAGGGTCGTCGACGGCGCGGACCTCCGCGGACCGCACCGCGGCCAGCCGGCGGAGGGTGCGCAGGAGCAGCCGCTGCCGGCGCTCGGAGGCGGTGAACGTGACGACGATGAGGCCGACGCCGTCCGCGACGTCGCCGGTGGTCAGCGAGTCGAACGAGACGCCGCGGGTGGAGAACACGCCGGTGAGCGCGGTGAGCGTGCCGGTCGCGTCGGCGCCGGCCACGAACGCGACCCAGCGGCGGTCCGCCCCGGGTGCCGGCTCGACGGCGACCGGCCCGACGGCGGTCACCGGCCCGCCCCGGCGGCCAGACCCCACGGCGCGAGCATCGCGTCGATCCGGGCGGCGGACGCCAGCAGCCGGCGCGCCTCGTCCGGCTCCGGCTCGTCCAGCAGCACCCGCGTCCAGCCCTCCGGCCCGAGCACCACCGGCACCCCGAGCACCCCGCGCAGCGGCGTCCCGGCCACGGCGACCTCCCCGTCCAGCGCGACCTGCCCGGCGACCACGATGTCCCGGCCGTCGAGCACCGTGTCCACCAGGTCCACCGTCGCGTTCGCGGTCGCGGCGGCCGTCTTCGCGCCGCTCTGGTGGGTGAGCCACGGCCGTGCGACCCCGCGGAGGTCCGGCGGCCACGTCTCGACCAGGTCGAACGCCGCCGCCACGTCGTCCGCCATCAGACCGCCGAGGTCCCGCTTCGCGTCCTCGATCTCCGCCGCGAAGCCGTCGAGGCTGCGGCCGCCGCGCAGGGCGGCCACCGCGCGCCGGCGCTCCTCGACGTCGAGCCCGCTGATCCGGACCGTCGACCACAGCGGCACCAGGTCGTCCCCGTGCTGCCCGGCCACGAACCCGCCGACCCGGTGCCGCCGCACGCCGAGCGACACGGCGACCTCGCGGCGGAACCGCAGCGTGTCCAGCCAGGCGCCCATGCCGATCACCCGGTGCCGGCCCAGCTCGCGGGCCACCACCGCCACCCCGAGCTCGACGGGGTTCGACACCACGACCACCACCTCGTGGCCGGAGCCGTGCCGCGCGATCGCGCGGGCGTAGGAGGCGAACACCTCGTGGTTCTCGGCGGCGAGCGCCGCCCGGTCCGTCACCGCCCCGGCACGGGCGGGCGCGGTGCGGCCGGCGGTCAGCACGACGACGTCCGCGACCACGTCCTCCGGGTCGAGCGCCACGTCGATCAGCGGGGCGTGCTCGTCGTAGGCGTCGACCAGGTCGGCGCGCAGCCCGTACGACGCCCGCCCGGACGCGCCACCCGGCCGCCCGACGAGCTGCAGCCGCGACGTCGTCGGCAGCACCCGCCGCTCGATGAGCTGCGCGCACACCTGCCTCCCGACGTCACCCGTCGCTCCCAGCACCGCCACGTCCACGGAGGCGACCCTAGGTCACCGGGCGGGCGCGCGCGGCGGGACCTCGGTCGCCCTCAGTCGAAGTCGAGCAGGTCACCCAGCCAGGACTCGCGCTTCTTCTTGCCGTAGGGGTAGCGCGGGTCCCGGCGGTCGTCGTAGCGCCGGTCGTCGGGGCGGCGCTCGTACCCGCGGTCGTCGCGGTAGCCCCGGTCGTCGCGGTAGCCCCGGTCGTCGCGGTAGCCCGGGTCCTCGCGGTAGCCCCGGTCGTCGCGGTAGCCGTCCGCGCGGTACCCGTGCTCACCGGGGGCCGGCGGGTAGCCGGCCGGCGCGGCCGCGGCCGGGCCCGGTGCCGTGGCGGCGGGCACCCCCGCCGCGCGGTCCAGGATCTTGTCGAGCTCGCCGCGGTCGAGCCAGATGCCCCGGCACGACGGGCAGTAGTCGATCTCGACGCCCTGCCGCTCGGCCATCACCAGCTCGGCCCCGTCCGTGGGACACCTCATGTCGCCCTCCTCGCCCATGCGCGCCCGGCCGGGCCGCGCGTCCTGACCCGCCCAACGGACGGACCCGGGTGGCGGTTCCGGTACGGCGGTTCCGGCGCGCGGGCTGCGCGCGGCCCGGGCGTGGCGGGACGGTGGCGCTACAGCGTCCGCTGCCAGGCGACGACCCGGTCCACCGCCTCGGCGACGACCTCCGGCGCGGACGCGAACGACAGCCGCACCCAGTCGTGCCCGTCCACCGAGTCGAAGTCCGTGCCGGGCGTCAGCGCGACCCCGGCCTCGTCGAGCAGCCGGGCGCACCAGGTCCGGGAGTCCAGGCCGGTCGCCGACACGTCCGCGTACACGTAGAACGCCCCGTCGGCGGGAGCGACCCGGGACCAGCCGAGCTCGGGCAGCCGGTCCAGCACCGACCGTCTCGACGCCGCGTACTGCGCGACGTTCGCCTCCGCGGCGGCGTACCCCTCCGGGGTGAACGCCGCGACCCCCGCGTGCTGGGCGAGCGCCGGGGGGCACAGCGCGACGTTGCCCGCGAGCGCGTCCACCGGCGCCGCCAGGTCGTCGGGCAGCAGCAGCCAGCCGAGCCGCCAGCCGGTCATCGCCCAGAACTTCGAGAACGAGTTGACCACCACGGTGCCGGAGCCCAGCGAGGTCGCGGCGGTCGGGGCACCGGCCGGGCCGGGCTCCGCGGCGACCGCGTCGGGGTAGGTGATGCCGTGGTAGATCTCGTCCGAGACCAGGCGGACCCCGTGCTCCGCGCACCACGCGGCCAGCCCGTCGAGCGACGCCCGGTCGATCAGCGTGCCGGTCGGGTTGGCCGGCCCGGCGACCACGAGCCCGTCGACCGGGCGGTCCAGCGCCTCCAGCTGCTCGACGGTCGGCTGGTAGCGGGTCTCCGGGCCGCAGGGCAGCTCGACGACCTCGCACCCGAGCGACGCCAGGATGTTCTTGTACGCCGGGTACCCGGGCCGGGCCAGCGCCACCCGGTCGCCGACGTCGAACGCCGCGAGGAACGCGAGCATGAACCCGCCCGAGGACCCGGTGGTCACGGCGACCCGCGCGGGGTCGACGTCCACGCCGTACCAGGACCGGTAGTGCCCGGCGATCGCCGCGCGCAGGGCCGGGCTGCCGAGCGCCTCGGTGTACCCGAGGTCACCGCCGGCGAGCAGCTGCACCGCGCGCTCGCGCACCACGTCGGACGCGCCGGTCGACGGCTCGCCGACGCACAGGTTCAGCACCGGCTGGCCGGCGGCGCGGCGGGCGTTGGCCGCCGCGACGATGTCCATCACGGCGAACGGGGGCACCTGGGAGCGCGCGGAGACCTTCACCCGCCCATCCTGCCCCGCACCGGCGTCGCCGCGCCCGACCTACCGTGGGCGGCATGGCGGACCTGCACCTCGACCTGGACGGCGCCCGGATCGCGTACGACCTGACCGGACCGGCCGGCGCCGGCACCACCGAGCGCGTCCCCGGCGCGAGCACCGTCGTCGTCGCGCACGGGCTCACCGCGAGCCGCGCGGGGGACGACGCGGGCGAGGTGTTCGACTGGTCCCCGCTCGCGGAGCGGCACCGCGTCGTCCGGTACGACGCGCGCGGTCACGGCGCCTCGACCGGGTCACCCGACCCCGCCTCCTACGCCTGGCCCGCCCTCGCCGACGACCTGCTCGCGCTGCTCGACGCCGTCTCCCCCGACGCACCCGTCGACGCGGTCGGCGCCTCGATGGGCACCGCCACGATCCTGTGGGCGGCGACCCGGCGCCCGGAGCGGTTCCGCCGCCTGGTGCTGACGATCCCGCCGACCGCGTGGGCCACCCGCGCGGCGCAGGCCGACGGCTACGAGCAGGGCGCGCTGGCCGTCGAGCGCCTCGGGCTCGCGACGTGGGTCCGCGCCGGGGCGGCCCAGCCGCAGATCCCGGTCCTGGCGGCGGGGGGCTTCCCGCGCGGCGACGCCGGGCCCGCCGTGCCGGAGGCCCTGCTGCCGTCCGCGCTGCGCGGTGCCGCGCTCTCCGACCTCCCCGACGCCGGGGCCCTGGCCGCGCTGCCGCACCCGGCCCTGGTCCTGCCGTGGACCACCGACCCCGGCCACCCGGTCAGCACGGCCGAGCGGCTGGCCGAGCTGCTCCCCGCCGCCGTCCTGGAGGTCGCCGACACCCCCGACGCGATCCGGGGCTGGGGCCGCCGCGCGGCGGGCTTCCTCTCGGCCTGATCGTCGGGCGCGCGGGTCGTCGCGCGCGTCGCTCGTCGGGCGCGCCGGTCGTCAGGCCCGCGCGGCGTCCCGGTCGGACAGCGCCGCGCGGACCGCGTCCACGACCCCGTCGGCCGCCGCCTCGATCTCGTCCAGGCAGTGCTCGAAGTTCTCCGGACCGCCGTACCAGGGGTCGTCGACGTCGAGCAGGTGCTCGTCGCGCTGGTCGGCCACCCGCGGCGCCGCCGGGTCGAACGTCCGGAACATCACGACCCGTCCGGCCACCTCGGCGTCGTCGGCGATCCGGCGCAGCGCCCGGGCGTGCGACGCGGTCATGGCGAGCACCAGGTCCCGGTCCCGCAGGTCGGCGGACCGCACCTGCCGCGCCTGCCGCCGCGGGACGTCGTAGCCGCGCGCCGCGAGGGCCGCGCGGGCGCGCCGGTCGATCGGGTTGCCGTGCTCCTCGTCGCTGACGCCGGTCGAGTCGACGACCACGCGGTCGCCGAGGCCGGCGTCGTCCAGGCGGGCGCGCAGCACCACCTCGGCCATCGGGGACCGGCAGATGTTGCCGGTGCACACCGTCATCACGCGGTAGCGATCGTCCGTCACGCCGGGTCCTCCAGGGGTCGTCGGGTCCGGCGTCCATCCTGGCACCCGGACCCCGGCCCCGGCCCCCGGG